>JBKJLF010000051.1:0-8794 GCA_046597185.1 Burkholderiaceae bacterium
GGGCGACTCCGCATCATGAAAGTTAGGCTTGGCACATTGGTGATATCAGCCGGTAGCAATTGCATCATTCTTCCAAGCGGATAATAGTAATGCTTGTCATACATCGCCATCAAGGCCCGCGATTGTTCTTGCACTTGATGTGCGTAGCGTGCGTGAGCCAATGCAGTGGTGGCAAAAAGCGGGGCCAAGTCGGGATGCTTGCCGCAAAAATCGGTCATTACACCGTGATATGTATCTACAAGTAATATAGTTGCATCTACTTCGTGAAAAAGGTAAGCAAATAGGTTTGAAATGTTGGCGGGTTGAGTTAGGCAGGTTTCCAGCGTAGGCAACATTAATTACCGGAAACCTGCCATGCCTTCATTGATAATTTCGTGGGCTTGATTTGCCTGGTAGGTAATTGCTTCGGCCAATTCGCTTCATTCAAATCAAATGCACCTTTTTCTTGTATGCGGTCACGAATTAATTGCAATAGCCTGAAGAGGGCAACACAGGGGTTTTCATTTAGATCAAGATAGGGGTGTGGGGTGTTCATAGGTTGGTACTCCGTCATTTGTGTTGGAATACTCGCCACCCTCGCTAAAAGGTGGCGGGTAACATGGCAAGGTTAGCGAACTGGAATGACAGCACCAGCAAACCCGAAGGTTTCCCTACCAAGTACCCGCCATGGACTATAGGCGTAACAAGGTAATCCAGAAAGCCGCCGAAGCGGCAGTCTGGCTGTCATTCTCAAGTCGCTAAACTTGTTCACAGTTTTTTTCCCGTAATGCGATGATTCTAACCGATACACAAGCCCGACTCAAGCCAAGGCCGAAAAATGCCCCCGATTAAAAAATAATGTGGATTGATCAAATAGGGTTACACAGCGGTTACATGGCGCGATAAATTCAATCATCAAAAAAAATGGCTACAAGCCGAAGCGCGTAACCATTTGATTTTACTGCCATTTTTTGGTGCTGATGAGACGAATCGAACGTCCGACCTACTGATTACGAATCAGTTGCTCTACCAACTGAGCTACATCAGCAAAGAAGCGCATTTTAGCAGAAAACCCCCTGGTTTCAAGCCCTTTACCGCCCAACCCGTCTGACATTTGCAAGCGACGTTGCAAATTCTGCACATGTTGCCAAAAATAACCGGGGGCAAAATAACTGGCATCAGTGCAATTCACGTTATGCGTTTTACCCACTTCTCCAATTATTTGACCCCGGTTATTCAGCCATCGCCGTCAAAGACTTTCATAAAAAACGTACTGACTCAGCCCCTGACATCGTCATTCCCTCGAAGGCGGCCACCACACCTTGTTTTTCTGCCCCACCAAGCTGTTACTTCACCAGCAAGTCATAGTTGATGCTCGTTTTGTCGGCGAAGTTGATCGTCGCTTGTGCTTTCGTCCCGGATGCTACTTTAGTCGAGATGGCCGCTTCCATCATATTGACACCCGTTGGCAAAAGTGCGACTTCCGTTTTACCTGTGGCCGTGAGCAGTATCAGTTTGCCAGTTGCCCCTTGCGTCGGCACTTTCGCCCCGCCATTGGTGACGGAAAGCACGATACGGTCTAAAAGCCACTGGCGTGCAATATCACGGTGACAGGCGCAGTCGTTTTATTCTTCCAATACCAGCCATGCACGCCGGTAAAAGGCGCAATCAGCACGCCGTTGGAGTGATTGACATTTTTTTCTTCGATAAAACTTTCGAACTCGTCTTCCTTTGCATTGACTGGCTCACCATGAAAATCATGATTGATCAACTCGCCCTGCGTGGTTTTCCATGAATACATCAGGCTTGCGCCCTTGGCCAAATGGGTCTTGACTTCCAAGCCTTTACCGGGCGGCAAGGTGATTTCCATCTGATCATGGCGCAAGCCAGTGCTTTGTTTGGCGGCGATGGTTAAGGCGCGTACTTCACCGGGCGCGGAGACGGTCGAGGCACTGACCACGGGTACACTGGCAGGCGGATTTTTCAGCGCCGGCGGATTGGTTACCGCTGCTGCGGGCGCGCTGCCATGCAGCTTGGTCAAGCCCAGCATTTTGCCAACGCCAGTCGGGTCGATACCATATTCGGCGGGCAATACTGCCAAGAGCAGTACAAGGCCAGCGATCAGCAGCGCCAGCAAACTGCCGCGCAACAGTTCTTGGCGCGAGCTGCGCAGTGTGTCGATAGATTCGGTAGTCGGGGTCATACCTATACTCCTAAATCCTGTGCTACGCTCCGGCCAGCTACTCAAAACATGCCAGCGCAATCGGCTTTGCTCCCAAAGGGATACAAATGGCGTACAAATTTCCAGTACCTATCCGGGAAAGCAAAAAGGGTTACTGACCATAAGACGTAACCCTTTGTTTTTCTCCAAGTAGCGCATTTTAGCAGAAATCCCCTGTTTCAAGCGATCTGCCGCCCGGCTCAACCCATCCAATCTGACAATTGCAAGCGTTGCTGCAAATTCTGCACGTATTGCTGCAACAGAAGCACAAATTCTGCCACCAACGACGAAGCAGGCCGGTGCTGCGGCAAAATCAAACTCACCACAAACGGCAAGGCCACGCTAACGCGCCGGATTACCACACCACGCCCCGCTTCATCCAGCGCCGTCAGCGGGTTCACCAAAGCCAAACCCAAACCCTGGCGCACCATGGCGCACACCGATGCCGCACTGGTGGTTTCCATCACCATACGCCGGGTAATGCCGCGCGCATCAAATAGCGCATCCAACTGCTGCCGATACGCATCCAACACCGACAGGCTGATAAAATCCTGCCCGGCAAAGTCTTCCGGCGTCAACACGGCTTTGCTTTGCAAAACATGGCCCTGCGGCAGCACGCACAACATATCCCCGGCAAACAAGGCTTGCGCCAGGGTCCCGGCCGGTACTTGCTCGCTCTCGGTCAAGCCCAGATCATGGCGTTGCGCGCTCAACCATTCTTCCAGCAAGGGCGACTCTTGCGGTGTGATGCTGATACTGGCCTGCGGAGCTTGGCGCATAAACGCCGCGCAGGCACCGGGCAACAAGGTTTGCGCAAAGGTGGGCAGGCAAATAATTGATAGCTGGCCCTGACCAAACTGGCGCATCGAACTGGCCATGCTGACAATGCGCTCTAAACCCAGATACGAACGGCGCACTTCCTCAAACAAGCTCAACGCTTGCGCCGTGGCTTGCAATTTGCCACGCACCCGCTCAAATAATTTAATTTGCAACAAGCTCTCCAGGCGCGCCAACTCGCGGCTGGTGGTGGGCTGCGACGTGTTCAACAAGGCGGCGGCACGGGTGACGCTGCCCGTCATCATCACCGCCCGAAATACTTCAATATGCCGCAAACTGATATTCATGCCCCACTCCCGATTTAACTTCGCATACTTCGCTTTTTCCAACGCATTGGCCATTGGCTAATTTTCACACATCATATCAAATTTGAATAGCCTACGCAAAAATGAATATTTTATTGAATCGCGTATTTCTGGCATGATGGCGTATCTTTTCTTTGGAGTACACCCTGATGAGCTGGACGACGCAAACCGATTTTTTCACCCTGACCCAACAATTTGGCAGCCCGATCTGGGTCTACGACGCTGCCACCATCGTGCGCCAGATCGAACGCCTGCGCGCATTTGACGTGATCCGCTACGCCCAAAAAGCCTGCTCCAACATCCATATTTTGCGTTTGATGCGGGAAAACGGCGTGCATGTCGATGCGGTCTCGGCGGGGGAAGTAGAACGCGCGCTGGCGGCGGGCT
The DNA here is from genome assembly GCA_046597185.1 of Burkholderiaceae bacterium. Classification (GTDB taxonomy): domain Bacteria; phylum Pseudomonadota; class Gammaproteobacteria; order Burkholderiales; family Burkholderiaceae_D; genus CAMBDR01. The sequence continues at coordinate 3,730 of JBKJLF010000051.1, forward strand.
ATCCGGCCAACACCGGCAGTGCCGGCACTGCCAATAGCGATGCCGAAATCGTCTTTACTGCCGATTTACTGGATCGCGCCACCCTGGCGCGGGTGGTGGCATTGAAGCTGGAAGTCAATTGCGGCTCGATCGACATGCTGCGCCAACTCGAAGAATGCTCGCCCGGCCACCGGGTCTGGCTGCGCATCAACCCCGGTTTTGGCCACGGCCATAGCCACAAAACCAATACCGGCGGCGAAAATAGCAAACACGGCATCTGGCATACCGATTTACCACAAGCCCTGGCCATTATCCGCAAAGGTGGCTTACACCTGGTGGGTTTGCATATGCATATCGGCTCGGGAGTCGATTATCGCCATTTACAACAGGTGTGTGGCGCAATGATCAGCCTGGCGCAGCAAGTGGCGCAGTTTGACTTTGATCTGGAAGCCATTTCCACCGGCGGCGGTTTATCGATACCCTACCAGCAAGGCCAGCCCGAAGTCGATACCGATCATTATTTCCAGCTCTGGCACAGCGCGCGGCAAGAAATCGAAAGCCTGTTTTCCCACCCGATTCGGCTGGAAATTGAACCGGGCCGCTTTTTGCTGGCGCAGGCAGGCGCGCTGCTGGCCGAAGTGCGCGCCGTTAAAACCCAGGGCGGACACCATTTTGCCCTGGTCGATGCCGGCTTTAACGATTTGATGCGCCCCGCCCTGTATGGCAGCTACCACCATGTCTCGCGCCTGACCCAACGCCGTGCGGCCCCAGCCGAAACACAGCCTTATGTATTGGCCGGCCCCCTGTGCGAATCGGGCGATGTGTTCACCCAGCATGACGGCGGCATCGTACAAACCCGCATGCTGCCCCAGTTGGAAGTGGGCGATTATTTGTTGTTTCACGATACCGGCGCGTATGGCGCGTCGATGTCATCCAACTATAACAGCCGCCCACTGCTGGCTGAAGTGCTGCTGGAAGCCAAGGGCGCGCGCCTGATCCGCCGCCGCCAAAGCATGGCGCAATTGCTGCAACTGGAACTGGATTGCTAATCCAATCCCGCCACACAGCGCACGCCCTGCAGCACCCGGCTGCGCTGTGCCAGGCGGGCATACACAGCAGGATCGGGCGAAAACGAGATATCCAGCAACACCAACCGCCCCTGTGCATCCAACCTTGTGGCACGAAAATAATTCGCCCCCAACATGGCCAGCGGCACCAGCGTGGTGTCCAGCACCCCGCCCCAACGCGTCAGTTGAAAATGCTGCGCTTCCAGCCATTGCGCCAGCGCGTTCATCAAGGCCATATCCCAGGGTAAAAAGATATCCAGATCGGATGGCAGCAACGCCGCACCATCCAGCCATTGCGCAAAACTGCCATACACAATCAGCTCGGGATTCAGCGCACGCAATTGCAACAGACAGCTTTGCGTCAAGGCCAGATCAATCGGTTTGGCGCAGTTTTGCGCAATCAACGCGTATTCATGGGCGCGGTTGCTCAAAATGCGCGCTGGCTCGGGCACGGGCTTGTCGTAAATTAAAATCCGTTCATCCACAAAATGCAAGCGCTCGCGCAACAAATTGCCCACATCCCACGCCTGCGGCACAAAATGCGCGCCGATGCGCAGATTCTGCACCATCAGCACGACATACGCATCCGGTTTTAAAACACGCTTGAACGCAATCAGGCATTGGCGGATTTTATCCAGGTATTGCGCATAGCTGGCCGTAGAATACAGTTGCCCCGCATTCAGTTGCACGGCAGCGTCGCCCTGCTCCCCACTATTCCACTGGCAGCCAAAATACGGTAAATTGAAAATAATCAAATCCACCGCTTCAATCTGCGCGCACAGCAACTGGGCATCACCGCACAGCACGCTGGCGTGATGCATACCCAAGGAAGCCAGCCTTTGCTGCGTCAAGTCTACCCGTGTGGCATCGATATCGATGCCGATGGCGCGTCGGCCTTCCAGTTGCGCCGCAACCAGGGTCGAACCAAAACCGCAAAAAGGGTCGAGAATGCATGCACCGTGGGGCGCAAACTGGCGGATAAAGGGGCGCATCTGTTCGACCCAACCGCAATCGCGCGCGCCGAACGGGTCTTGCCGCGCCAACTCCGCACTCAAGCGATAGTCAACGCTTTGCCCGCGCAAATGGAGCCAGCTATTACTCATGACCCACCTGCAGAAAACAAAATGTGCCGATCAGGATGCCAATCCGCACATAAATTACCGTTGGCGTGAAAGACCAATTTGTAAATGCGCCCGGAATCATGCATCGAATGCATTTGCCCATAGTTCGAGGATTCAAAGGTGATTTCAACCCCTTGGTAGCAAGCCACCAGATTCGAAAAATAATAACCATGCGTCGCCTGCCTGAACTCAAACTGTGGATGTGTGCTGGCATGTTGTAAAAACTCAAGCAACAAGCCCGCCACCGAAACCCGTGCCGCAGCGATATAAAGAAAGGTTTTATTGGCCAGATAATTATCATCCAGCAACGACAGTTCACGAAACACGATTTTTTCCACCCCCAATTGCCTGGCCCAAGCCACATAGGCCAGCAGCCCGGCCAGACTGTCCACCCCACCTTTTTGCACAATGCAAACCAGCTTGAGCGGAAAAATCGGCAGCAATTTTTTGACCATTGCAGCAAAATTATCCCCATCCATAACGCCATTAGCGGGCCGAAAACGCATGATTTTTTGGTTGATGGCAGCGTCAAAATGATGGCGTGACAATTCAAGCAAATTCAACTGGAATTGCGCCAGTTGCGCCGCCAGGGCCGCGCCGCCATGTGGGTCAGCAAAACCGCTGCCGTTGGTATAGAGCACTCGCTGTTCCACGGGCGAGTGTGCGGCATGTTCGGCCAACACCGCCATCAACTGGCACAACCACGCTATATCGTCAGTCATTTCCAAACCGGACAAGGAATACGACAGCGGCAAGCCACGCAGTTGCGTCAAGGCACAAGCCAATTGGGTAAAATAGGCTTGTTGCGGGCGTAATAAACTGGAATGCGAGCTCGAATGAACGCTGGAATGCGGGCCAGACTGGTGGCCGGAAGCAGGTTCAGAGGCGGTACGCGGCTGGTCGCGCAAATTTTCGGAACAAAATTGGCAACGCGCAGAACAAGGCCGGGCCGAGGCATACGGCGTAAAGGTTATCGGCTGGGCGACCCGATACGCAACCCCGCCAATGCCATGGTTCAGCCAGCGGCTGGCATCATCCATGGCAGGCACCCGCATAACAGTTTGCGGAATTTGGCCTTGCCAAGCTTGCAATACGTCATTCAGCTTCATGGGCGCAACACCTTGATCAAAATCAGAGCATACCATCATATGAATGGCGCGGCACGGGCAGATGGGCCAATACCCCTACTGAAATCGTTGCCTAAGAGTTGCCCTCTGGCATTGCGGCCATTGCATGGAAGTTTATTTTCAGCCCAAGGTATCGGTTCAGGCAAGGAAATTTGACACAAACTGCGTGAAAAATTTCTCCCCTTCTGTCTGCCCCAAGCCCGCAACACAATCGCCATTGCAAGAACAGCGAAGCGGGGGCATAATAGCGCAAACCAAGCAAAGCCCGGTTGATGATATTCGACAAACTAGAATGGAAACTCAGATAGTCAACTGAACATCCAATTCACCTCGCAACCTAAGGAGAATGCATGAAAGAATACAGATCCGTCATTATTGACAAAAATGGCGTCGGCATACCGGCATTACAACAGTCGGTTGCGGCAAACGGCTTGCAAACAGCCCAAACGCTCGGCATACAGTTGGCACCCGGTTCGATCCGACTTGAGCATCATCTGCATGTTTTCGTCTGGGATGACTCGGTGGCGGGCCAAAAAGGATATATCCGGCTCATATTGGCCGGAAACTGTTTTGCCGTCAGAATCCGCTGGACTGATCTCACTGAACCCGGCTTGATTTTTAACGGCACTTTACATGGTGATGGTGGACATAATGGCCCCCCAAACGGAAGATCCTATAACGGTGCCTGGGCTTACAAGGGGAACATTCCCCGCAATTATTGTTTTATTGATGGCGTGGATACCACGCAAACCGCAGGCTATGACAAATGGCTGAGCGGGACTGGCTGGGTATAAACAGCGCTACAGCATTAATTGCGACATTCGGCATGAATTGTGCACGATTTTGTGTACGCCTTACCTGCACTCAAATAGCACAATATCATGGGTGGCCGTCGTATTTTACGGGTTGGGTTTTGTTTTTTGCAGCACCTGGATGATCTGCTTGACGGTGATCGGGCGAGCGAACGGGAGCCACTCGATATCGTTGATGAAATCGTTCTGGCAATCCACAGCAACACGTATGGTGCCAGTGACCTGATGTGTTTGGCACAGGCTTTTATTGGCGACCTGAGAGCCATCGGCGGGGAAAATGCCATTCAGGAAGCCTTGGCATTAATTGCGATCATGCGGCTGGATCGCTGTCGGGTCATTCATCACACTCTTTTTTCCCGCTCCGAATTGATTGCGCATCATCGCGCTACCTTTACGCACTCGATTAATTTGATGCTCATTGCAAGGCATTCCCCCTTGCGCGCCAGCGATGTGCCTGAATTGATCGATTTGTTGGCGTGGTGTTCAGCGGTACGCGATTTGCAAGAGGATATGGCGGCCGGACTGGTGAATATTCCGCGTGAAGTATTGGCGGCAGCCCAATTAAATGGCGCGACGCCCTGGCTGGTATTGCTGGCCAATCCGCTGCAAGCAAACCACCCAAATTTGCATTGGCAGATGAATCACATTATCATAGCTGTTTTCTTTTTCAAATTATTCACGACATGTCCAGTTTTTTTGACTCTATTTTATTGAATCGTTTTCGTAGTGCCGCCAATCCAATCCAGACTTTGAAGGGGCCACCACTTTCAGCCTGCTTCAGAAATATCAATCTCTTTGACATCCCACAGGTCATGCGTGAGAAGAAGTTGATCAAAGGTGCGGAAATCATGGAGCACTGGTTTATGGGTAAGCCGTTTGTGATGCCAGCCCATTGGAAAGCAGGGAAAAATGGGCCTGACCCACGTACCATTCCGCTTGGGCACATGAATGAAACAATC
>JBKJLF010000156.1:0-12161 GCA_046597185.1 Burkholderiaceae bacterium
GATGGCTTTGATTTTGGCGCGCAAGGATTTGATATGGGTATCGACGGTGCGATCCGAGGTATCCGGCGCATCTTGCCACACCCGATCCATTAACTGGGCGCGCGACAGCACATGGCCGGGGTGTTCAATCAGGGTTTTGAATAGCAGATATTCATAGCGGGTTAAGTCGAGCAAAGCCCCGCGATACACAATGCGCGCCTGCTCGACCCGTAGTTCAAACTGTTGCATGCCATGCCGGGGCGCGACGGGCGGTGCAGCCGATGGAACTGCAACGCGGCGCAAAATAACACGAATCCGCGCCACCAGTTCGCGCGGCGAAAAGGGCTTGGTGACATAATCATCGGCCCCAATTTCCAAACCCACCACGCGATCAATTTCATCGCTACGGGCAGTTAAAAAAATGATGGGTACATCAGAAAATTGGCGCAATTGGCGGCACACTTCCAGTCCGCTCATATCCGGCAAGCCAACATCAAGCACCACCAATTGCGCCGGGCAACCTTCGCGTAGCGCTTGCAGCGCAAGCTGGCCCAGGGTGACGTGTTGCGGCACAAAGCCATCGGTGCGCAGCGCATAAGCAATGGTATCGGCAATGGCCACTTCATCTTCGACAATTAATATATGTTTTTCCATGGGCAAACAAAACGGGTATCAACGGGTTTATACAATACCCGCCATCATACCCCACAAGCGTGCCTGGCCGTTTTGCAACACATGAAAATTCACCACGACAAAAGCCGCTTAACCAGCCAAACCCATCCCATGCAAAACCCGCACGCACAGCTCGGCTGGCGTGCGGGAAATCAACTCGTCCGGCACATCAAACTTGCCTGTCAGGCGCTGATGGTCTTCAAACCCATACGACACCATGAAGGGATGCATGCCCGATCCCACGGCCGCCAGATAATCTTTATGTTCATCACCACAAATATAGCCGCGCGCCGGATTCATGGCATAGCGCTCGCGCAAGGTACGAAAGCTTTGGGTTTTGGCCATTTGCAGCGGAATATGTTCCAAAAAGTTGAGCTGACCGACATCAATATTGTGACGCAAAAATAATTGACGCAAGGTTTCTTCCGGCTCATTGGTAATATTGCGCGTCACAATCCCCACCACCACATTCGGCGCATCAATCAAAGTCTGGACAAAACTGGCAATGCCGGGGTAGAGCTGGGCTTCGCTGCGATACACATCGGTGAGGGTATTAATCAGTTGCTTGCGACTTCGCTTACCCAATTGACGCCGCAAATTAACCGGAAACTCACGCAAGCCCCCCAAATATTTAAACAAACGACGACGCTTTTGGAAGCGCTCTTCGTCGCCCAAAGTCATACCGTGCTGCGCAAAAGTTTTTTCAATCGCGCTATAGGCATCAATGGTGGTGCCGTCGGCGTCGAGGATGATGAGTTGCTGATTGTGTGTGTACATGGGAAGGGTCAGATATAAAATGGCCAGAAAGGGTCAGAAATAGTGCAGCCAGAATCGGTCAAGGCCGATCATAAATAGTAAACATGACCGGGCCATGACATCATGAAAATCGCTTGAATTTCGCGCCTATTTGCAACAAGCACAGCAATATCGTGTATTGTCACAGCATTGCCTGCACGTTTTAATGCTGAACCAGGGAGCCAAATCATGTCCATTACCCCGGAACAATTGCAAGAATTAATTAGCGAAGTCGAACAGGAAGACCCGATCGATTTTGCCGACATCCCGTTTGCCGAGCAAGATTTGCGTGAATTGGTGGCCAACCATTTATGTGAAATGGCGACCGCAATGGAAGAATTCAGCGAACAAGACCGCCATATGTGCTTGCTCGCAGTGGCCGCCAAATTGGTGCTGGAAAACCTGGTGTTGCATGTGCGCCTGTTACACGACCACCCCGATGCCTCAGGTAATACCGCCGCCATGTTACTGGAGCGCTTGCGGCAAAGGAAATAAGCGCAAAAAAGCACCCGGGCCAAGCCTGAGCAAGCCTAACTGAAGCATTTTTCGGCGAAATGGCAACAATTCCAGACGTTGCGCCATTGCAAGCGATATAAGCGATATACTAGGCGGTTCCCATTTCAAAACCCCGTCCCACATGAAAGCAATGATTTTTGCAGCCGGCAGCGGCACCCGTATGCGTCCTTTAACCGAACACTGCCCCAAACCCTTACTTAAAGTAGGTGGACGATCGCTGATTGTTTGGCATATTTTGAATTTGGTACGCGCCGGCATTACGGAAATCGTCATCAATTTGAATTATTTGGGGCATATGATCGAGCAAGAACTGGGCAATGGCGAGCGCTTTGGCGCGCAAATTAGCTATTCGCACGAAAACCAACTGCTCGAAACCGCAGGTGGGCTGGCCTTTGCCCGCGACTTACTCGGGCCGGAACCCTTTGTTGCCATTTCTGCCGATATTTATTGCCCGCATTTTGATTTTTCTCAAGTGTTTGATGCCTTGCAAACGGCCGACATGTGGGGCGTGCCTTGGGCGGCTGACCAGCGTGATGTCGCCTGGCTGTATTTGGTGCCCAATCCGCCGGAACACCCGGAAGGCGATTTTGCCTTGAATTTGTTTAGTTTGGCCAACCAGGGCACGCCCCGTTACACCTATTCCGGGATCAGCGTGCTTGATCCGGCCATGTTCTCGCCTATTCAAGCCGGAGAATGCGTTAAACTGGTGACCGTGCTGCGTGAGTATGCGGACAAAGGCTTGATCGGTGGCGACGTATACCGTGGCACCTGGGCCGATGTTGGTACACCGGAACGATTAGAACAATTAAATACCCGTCTCGGGTCGATACTTTAGAGACTTTTTACCTCAAGGACTTTTATCATGACATCGTATGCTGCCCGCCGCGCTGCCTTACTGGCCCAAATCCAAATCCCGGCAGGTAGCGCCGCCATTATTGCTACCGCACCGGAGCAAGTGCGCAATAATGATTGCGATTTCCCCTTTCGCTTCGACAGCAATTTCTTTTATTTGTCCGGTTTCACCGAGCCACACAGCGTGATGGTATTAATCGCCCACCCCAACGGGCGGCACGAATCGCTGTTATTTTGTCGCGAAAAAAACGTCGAGCGGGAAATTTGGGATGGTTTCCGTTATGGGCCCGATGCCGCGCGCGAGCAATTTGGCTTTGATGCCGCCTTCCCCATTGATACCTTGAGCGCCGAAGTCACGCGCCGCCTCGGGCATTTATCCACACTCTATTATCCGTTTGGCAGCCTGATCGAACGCGAAATACCGGGCTGGGTGCAAAGCATGCGCCAGCAAACCCGGCTGGCACCGGGCAGCTTGCGCGACGTGAATGTCATCCTCCATGAAATGCGTCTGTTCAAGGATGAATCAGAAATCATCACCATGCAAAAAGCCGCCACCATTTCGGCGGCGGCGCACAAGCGGGCCATGCAAATGACTCGCCCGAATATGTTTGAATACCAGGTCGAGGCAGAAATATTGTATGAATTTCGCCGCCAAGGCTCACCCGCCGCCGCTTATAACTCGATTGTGGCGACCGGTGCCAACGCCTGTGTGTTGCACTACATTGGCAATGCTGCGCTGTGCAAAGATGGCGACTTATTATTGATCGATGCCGGTTGCGAGCTGGACGGCTATGCCTCCGACATTACCCGCACCTTCCCGGTGAATGGGCGCTTTAGCGGGCCGCAAAAAGACTGCTACCAACTGGTATTGGCGGCGCACCATGCCGCCATCGAACAAGCCTTACCGGGGCGCAATTATAGCGACATGAATGACGCGGCAGTACGCGTGCTGGCGCAAGGTATGCTCGATTTGGGCTTACTCGATGCGGGCAAAGTGGGTTTATTGGATGACGTGATCGAGAAAAAAGCTTATCGCCAGTTTTATATGCACAGCACCGGGCATTGGCTGGGGCTGGACGTACACGACGTGGGCGACTATCGCACTGGCCCTATCGTCGAAGGCAGCGAGCGCGAATACCGGGCCTTGCAGGCGGGCATGGTGGTAACGGTGGAGCCGGGGCTGTACGTGCGCCCGAGCGAAGGCGTGCCGGAAGCATTCTGGCAGATCGGGATTCGGATTGAAGATGATATTTTAATTACCGCCGACGGCCAACGCAATTTATCCGACGCTGCCCCGCGCACGGTGGCCGAGATTGAAGCTATCATGCAAGCGAGCTGAAAACCCGGTTCAATGCCGGGTTAAGCCAAACCGAGCGAAACAAAGAAACACAGAGGAACACAAGCATGGATCAAAGCAGCGACCGAAGCAGCGACCGAAGCAGCGTCAGCAGCGACCTAAGCAGCGACATTGCCATCTGCGGTGCTGGCCCGGTAGGCTTGGCCTTGGCCGCCATCCTGGTGAAAAACGGCCTTAGACCCGAGCAAATCACCCTGATCGACGGCAAAAGTCTGGAACAAAGCATACAAGACCCGCGCTCGATTGCGCTGTCCTATGGCAGCCGCCAAATCTTGCAGCGCATTGGCGCGTGGCCGATTGTCAGCACCGAAATTCATCAAATCCATGTCTCACGGCGCGGCCATTTTGGTCGCACTTTAATTGACCGGATCGAACATCAGGTGCCGGCCCTGGGTTATGTCAGCCGCTACGGCGCAATTGTAGCGATCCTGGCGCGGGTATGCCAGCAAATGGGTATCCAGATTATTCGCCCCATGCAAGTTTGCGCCAGCCAGGAGCACACCGATAGCGTCAGCCTTTCGCTGCAAAGCCACGACGCCTTATCTTCCAGTTTATTGCAGGCCAAAATTTTAATTCAAGCCGAAGGCGGCGTGTTTTCCAGCCAAATGGAAAAGAAAATCCATCGGGATTACGAACAAACCGCTGTCATTGCCGAAGTACGGGCAAGCAGCCCGATACCGCACCGCGCCTTTGAGCGCTTTACCGATGAAGGGCCGCTGGCCTTATTGCCGCAAGACGATGGCAACCCGACAGGACATGCCTATTCGCTGGTATGGTGCGTAAAACCGACCACCGCCGAAGCGCTGTTAAGTCTGGATGATGCGGCCTTTTTGAATGAACTATGGCAGGTATTTGGCAATCGCCTTGGTCGTTTTGTCAGTGTCAGCCCACGCATGGCTTTCCCCTTGGGTTTGAATGCCAACGCCAACGGCCATTTGCAGCGCAGCATTGCCATTGGCAACGCCGCGCAAACCCTGCACCCGGTGGCGGGGCAAGGTTTAAACCTGGGGTTGCGCGATGCGGCGGTACTGGCCAGCCTGCTGGCGCGCGAAATCAGCCCGGCCAGCTTACAGCGCTTTGAACAAGAGCGGCAAGATGACCGCGCCCTGACCATACGCTTAACCGACACCATGGCGCGCATCTTTACTGGCGGTGCCCAGCGTTCGCTGGCGCAAGGCATGCTGGGGGCCACCCTGGGTTTGCTGGATGCGTTTGACCCGGCCAAACACATGCTGGCCGAATTAATGATGTTTGGACGACGCTGACATCGTAAAGAAATCGCACAAAAAATCAACTATTTTGCGACGAATAGTGCTAGCATGAATCGCTTTTGGGGAAGCGTTATGCAACGAACATCGGGCCTGGTATTGCACCCTACCTCTTTGCCGGGCCAGTATGGCATTGGCGATTTGGGGTCGCAAGCACTACAATTTATTGACTTTTTAGTCGCCGCCAGGCAGCAGCGCTGGCAAATTTTACCGCTTGGACCCACGTCCTATGGTGATTCGCCCTATCAATGCCTCTCTGCCATGGCGGGCAATCCGCTCTTGATCAGTCCCGAGCGTTTATTGCAACGCAGCTACCTCAGCCCGGCTGATTTGGCCGAGCACCCCAACTTCTCACCCGAGCAAATCGACTATTGCAGCATCACCATTTGGAAAAACCAATTGCTCAGGTGCGCCTTCGCAGGCTTTCAGGCACTGGCCGAGGGCCACCCGGATCAAGTCGCATTTCGCGCCTTTTGCCAGCAACATGGCGCGTGGCTGGATGATTTTGCGCTGTTTTGTGCCATCAAAGAGCAACATCAAAACCTTGCCTGGCAGTTGTGGCCAACAAACCTGCGGCAACGCGATGCGGCTACCCTGGCCAACTGGCAAGCAGAGCACCGGCAAGAAATCGACTTTTACCGTTTTGTGCAATATGAATTTTTCCGTGAGTGGCAAGCAGTGAAGCAATATGCCAATCAAAACGGCATCCGCATCATTGGCGACATGCCCATTTTTGTGGCGCAAGACAGTGCCGACGTATGGGCCAATCAAGATTTATTTGAACTCGATGCCGATGGCAACCCGACCGTGGTGGCAGGTGTTCCGCCCGATTATTTTAGCGCCACCGGGCAACGCTGGGGCAACCCGCTGTACCGTTGGCAGCGCATGAAAGATGACGATTACGCCTGGTGGCAACAGCGCTTGCGTTTGCTGTCAACCCAGGTCGATTGCATGCGCATTGATCATTTCTGCGGCTTTGAAAACTACTGGGAAATCCCCGGCCATGAAAGCACCGCGGTCAATGGCCGTTGGATGAAAGGGCCAGGCCAGCATTTTTTCGACACCATAGCGCGCCATTTGGGCAAATTGGACATCATCGCCGAAGATTTGGGTATCATCACCGCAGAAGTGGCGGCATTGCGTGAAAACAGTGGCTTACCCGGCATGCGCGTATTGCATTACGCCTTTGGCGCAGGCGATGACAACCCCTATCTACCGCATCACTATATTGAGCATTGCGTGGCCTACACTGGCACGCATGACAACAACACCACGCGCGGCTGGTTTCGCAGCATGTCGCAACATGAGCGCGACCATTTACAGCGTTATTTTGGGCGCGAGTTTAATGAAGACAATATCAGCTTTGAGATGACGCGTGCGGTATGGCATTCCAAAGCGGGCACGGTGTTAATTCCGTTACAGGATGCGCTTAATCTGGATGAAACAGCGCGCATGAATTATCCGGGTAGCCTGACGGGGAATTGGGCGTGGCGTTACCGGGAAGAACAATTAAGCAGCCAAACAGGTCAATTTTTGGCCGGGTTAAACCTGGCTAGTGGACGCATTTAATGGAACAAAACATTGACCAAAGGGGTATTCATGGAAATTAAAGTTGACGATCTAACCGAACCGGAAGTTCACCAATTATTGCAAGAACATATGCGTGGCATGCAAGCGGAATCACCACCTGAGTGTGTGTTTGCGCTGGATTTGAGCGGTTTGCGCAAACCGGAGATTACATTTTGGACGGTTTGGGAAGATGGCGAGTTAATGGGCTGTGGCGCGCTCAAAGAATTGAATGCACGCCATGCAGAATTGAAATCGATGCGCACAAAGGCGGCGCACTTGCGTAAAGGGGTGGCACGGGCCTTGTTGCTGCATATTTTGGCGGTGGCCAAAGAGCGTGGCTATGAGCGTTTGAGTTTGGAAACCGGCAGCACGGCGGGCTTTGATGCGGCGCATAAACTGTATGCCAGCGAGGGCTTTGTTTTGGGGCCGCCGTTTGCGGATTATAAAGAAGATCCGTTTAGTGTGTTTATGGAGAAGGTGCTGTGATTCACCGCCTTGGCCGCAGGTTCGCCAAGCGCCCCCCAAGCTGCAAAGTGTGAGCAGGCCGCATCTATTGCCTGAATGCCTGGTTTTCCAATCGTGCAACACGTTTGCGCTTGTGCCATCACATAAAACAGCCCAAATAAACCTGTCAAATTCGACAGGTTTGCAAATCGCACCAAACAAACTTGGCATGCTCTACCACAACATCAAGCCGCAACGGTTTCAAGCGCCACCAAAGGTTGGATCTTTTCCAGCACCTGTTGAAATTGTTCATTGGATACCATTTTTAAATCATACGCTTGCTGCAAGTTGAGCCAAGATTGCGCATCGCCACCAAAATAGCGCGCCAGCCGCAAGGCGGTATCGGCGGTGATGCCGCGCCTTTCGTTGACGATGTCGTTAATGCGGGTGGGTGTGACTTGCAAGGCTTTGGACAGCGCATGCGGGGTCATGGCCAGCGGCAACAAGTAATCTTCACGCAAAATTTCGCCGGGGTGAATCGGCCTCATACCATTTTTCATCATTTCATTCTCCGTTTCAATCCTCACCTTTTATTTCGAACGAACAGCCAAGCATCGTTTGCAGTCGCCATACCAAATCGGATTGTGTCAATCTTTATCTGTGCATTCGTTTAAAATCATTTAGTGATAATCCACAATTTCAACTTCAGCCGGGCCAAGTTCAGTCCAAACAAAACAAATCCGAAACTGATCATTAATTCTGATACTGTGCTGTCCTGCCCTGTCGTTAAACAATGCCTCAAGCCGATTACCGGGCGGTGAGCGCAAAAATTCCAGCGTCGCTGCACAATCCAGTTGCTGGAGTTTACGTTCGGCTACAGCACGGAAATTGACAAACTTGGCGACACGATAGCCGTTAAACAATAATTCGGCATTTTTACATTTAAATAACTGGATCGGCATTTTCTTATCGCTTATCGGCAAACGGTACGTTGATTATAGTTGATCTCAGGCGGTAGAAGCCAATTATTTTTTGGTGTGTCCTGATAACGGCTGCGCTTTGCATTTTGCCAGCCATTTACAAGCCGCCTGCCTGTCGCCTATAATCAATCACCCTTATTTAACAAGCGAAACAACGCCATGAGCTACCCCGCCATTGATTGTGCCAACTGGTTTATTGCGAAGGCTGCCGAATTTGGCGACCTGACGCCCCATTTGAAAGTGTAAAAAATGCTCTATTATAGGCAGGCTTGGGCGTGCTGGAGCAAGTGTTCGAAACCTATGGCGACATGTCGGCTAAAACGCTGGAAGCCATGACGCATGGCGACCAACCATGGGTTACCGCACGCGCACAAATGATGGAAAAACGTGCGGTGGTTGGTGCTGAATTTTAGAAAGGCAGCCATCACCGTCAGCCATGCGGTTTGGGTAACGGTGACGATTAAAACATCAGCATGATGGGCTTGGTGGACATGGATGACCGATGTTTGACTGTTTGACTGTTTGGCATAATGGCTCATTGCGCAAATAATATCCATTATGCCCGAAACCCATACCCAAATTCACAGCAGCATTCTGCAATACAACACAGGCTGGTTGATTCACAACCCCGCCTGATACAACTCCAACGGCAAGCCATCCGGGTCAGGAAAGAAGGTATATCGCCGCCCGGTAAACTCATCCACCCGAACCGCTTCCACTACCACCCCCTTGGCTTCCAGGTGCGCCTTGCAGGCATCCACATCGTCCACCACAAAGGCCAGGTGGCGCAAGCCGCAGGCTTCCGGGGTAGAAGGTCGCGCTGGTGGTGCGGGGAAGGAAAACAGTTCGATTTGCGAACCATCCGGCAAGGCCAAATCCAACTTCCAGGATAGTCGCGCGGCGCGATAGTTTTCGGCGATGATGGCCAGACCCAGGATTTCAGTGTAAAAACGCTTCGATAAGGCATAATTTGAACAAATAATGGCGCTATGATGAATCCGCTTAAGCATGGTATTTCCCCCCTTGGCAGTATTTCCAAGAATACCATGGCATAGCCATCCATTGCCGGGATGCAGCCATCGCAATGCCGCCGCCCGACGGATCGCCGCCCGGCGGATCGCCGCCCGACCGGATGGCGATTCGAGCGAGATGTGGTCACCTGCCAGCCAATCTGCCCAAAGCCACCTTTTGCGGTGGCAATACAACATCGGCACGCGTTCTGGCAAGTCAAGCGCACCCTGTTGGCACGCTTTGACAAAACAGGACTAGTCGTTATACTGGTCTGCAACTGATCAAGGAGCCACCATGTCAACCATTGAAGTCGGGTCTTACGAGGCCAAAACCAAGTTGCCGGAACTGCTGCGGAGTACAGCATGGCAATCGTTACATCATTACCTTGCGTGATTTGAATCTGCAATTGGCGAAAATTGCAGCTTGTTTGATTGCTTAGTCGGAGACGCCCACCACAATCACGCAAAAAAGTGTAAACTAAGGCAAATGCCAGCGTTGCCAGATCACTTTGGTGACGCATTTTTTTGAAGGAGGCCATGATGTCTACCCCATTTGATGTGCTTGAAGCTGAGGTGATGAATCTCGGGCAAGCGGACAGAACCCGCATTCTTGAACAATTGATCGTCAGTATTGATGAATCGGTTGAAATTGAAGTAGACTGGATAAAAGAAGCGTTGCGCCGCAAGGCTGCTGTTGCAGATGGCAGCATGAAAATGGTGCCAGGCGACGAAGCAATCGCCAGATTGGAGGCGTTATTTCCGTGCAGCACAGCCTGACGACTATTGCAGAAGAAGAATTAATCGCTACCGCACGCTATTATTCCCAAAAAGCAAGCCCACGCATTGCCAAAGCATTTATCGCTGAATTTAAGCGAGCCATTATGCTTCTGGAACAAAACCAGCAAATTCGGACACCAACAGAAGCGGGTTTAAGAATTTATCCGTTTCGGCGCTTTCCTTATTCGATTGTGTACGAAGAATCGAAAACGGGGCCGCTGGTTTATGCAATTGCCAGTCAATATCGCCGCCCGAACTACTGGTTGGATCGTATTGAATAAACTTTCAACGTCACTTGGCAAGGCAACGGGTTGCTGGGCACTTTAAAACCAACAACCGCCCTTAAGCAAGCATCAACGAATATTTGGCCGCGCTCAGCCAGCACCTTGATGCATCCATCGCAATAGCCTCCGTAACGGTACTCCCAATCTCCCATTAAAATAGGCCCGAAATGCAGATGCGAATGATTGCTATTTGTGATAAACTCACGCATCATTCACCTTGTGCTGGAGCCTATTGCATGAACCACCTGCCCTTTCCCCTGTCCTTTCCATTGTCCTTTCCATTGTCAACTTCACTCACCCGCCCATTATTAAGCCTCGCTCTGGCCACCGCCGCATGCGCCGCCGCACTGCCTGCCATGGCAGAAGAAGTGGTGGTGTATTCGGCCCGCAACGAGCAATTAGTCAAACCATTGTTTGATGCCTACACCAAACAAACCGGGGTCACAATCAAGTTTATTACCGATAAAGAAGGCCCGCTGATGGAGCGCTTAAAGGCAGAAGCAGCCAATACGCCCGCCGATATGCTCATCACCGTAGACGCTGGCAATTTATGGCAAGCGGCCCAGCAAAACCTGTTGCAAACGATTAACTCCCCCACCTTGCAGGCAAATATTCCCGCCCATTTGCGCGACCCCCAAAACCAATGGTTTGGCTTGTCGGTGCGGGCGCGCACGATTTTTTATAACAGCCAAAAAGTCAAACCGGCCGATTTAAACAGCTATGAAGATTTGGCCAACCCAAGCTGGAAAGGTCGCCTGTGCCTGCGCACCTCGAAAAAAGTGTATAACCAATCGCTGGTGGCCATGCTGATCGAAGAACATGGTGCCGCCAAGGCCGAACAAATTGTGCAAGGCTGGGTCGCCAATCTGGCCACCGATGTGTTTCCGGATGATACCAAAATGCTTGAAGCCATCGCCGCCGGGCAATGTGATGTGGGCCTGGCCAATACCTATTACTTTGCCCGTTTGATGGATAAAAAACCCAATCTGCCATTGAATATTTTCTGGGCCAATCAAAAAGCCCGGGGCACCCATGTGAATGTTTCTGGCGCGGGCGTCACCAAATATGCCAAAAACCCACAGGGCGCGCAAAAATTGATTGAATGGCTCTCCTCTGGCACCGCACAAAACCTGTTTACGGATCTCGATTTCGAATTCCCCGCCAACCCAAAAGTAAAACCGGATGCTAAACTGGCCGCCTGGGGTGATTTCAAACAAAACCTGATCAATGTTACCAAGGCTGGTGAATTGCAAGTGGATGCGGTCAAACTGATGGATAGAGCCGGCTATAAATAATCTGCCGCCCCCTTAGTAAACTGCCAGCCAAGCCAGCCAAGCCACCACAGCCAGGATCAAACCGTTAAGCCAGCCATGACGCCAACACAGACTTTGCAAGCACTATTGCCGCTCAAGGGCTTGCCACAGCTATGGCGTCGTTGGCGGCCTCAGGCTTTGCGCTGGCGTAGCGCCGCCTTTCTCATTTCGCTGGTGACGCTCATTCCCTTGCTGGTGGTGCTCGCTTCGTTTTTACGCCCACAACCAGAAATTTGGCGGCATTTAAGCCAGTATGTTTTGCCGGGTTTGCTCATCAATACCGGCTGGCTGTTATTGGGTGTCGGTTTAGGCACGCTGCTGCTGGGCGTGAGTTTGGGCTGGCTG
>JBKJLF010000228.1:0-17951 GCA_046597185.1 Burkholderiaceae bacterium
TGGCTATGGAGTAGTTTAAGTTAAGTAAAAGTACTACGGAATGTTAATATTTGTTAAATTTTTTAACAATAAACGCTAGCCGCCAACCATCAGATGGGCGAGTACGCGTATGACGCCTTCAACCGCCGCATTGCCAAGCGAGTAGCGCGGGAGCAGTTCGACAAGGCAACAGGCAAGCTGGTGAAGCGCACTGTTGCTACCGCCTTCTTCGTGTGGGATGGCGACGTACTGCTGCAAGAAATCGACGGCGGTAACGCCAAGACCACCACCTATGTCTGCGAGCCGGAAAGCTTTGTACCACTGGCGCGGATGGAATCCGACGAGGCTGAGGAAACCTACGCCAAGGGCACAGTGTACTTCCCCCACGTCGGCGACTGGGACATGCCCTCGGTTAGAAACCTAGCGCAAGCGCATGTGCGGGCGTGGGAGCGCGCGCAAGGCGAGCAGGCGCATGCGCATACACGAGGGATGCGCGGGCGGCAGGTGGATGCGCAGGCGGGCAAGGATCGGCGGCATTTTTATCAGTGTGACCATCTGGGCACGCCGCTGGAGCTGTTTGACCGCGATGGCAATGCCGTGTGGGCGGCGAAGTACAAGGCGTGGGGCGGAATTTGGGAGATGGAAGTGGCGCAAGTGAGCCAGCCGCTGCGGTTTCAGGGGCAATACTTGGCGGATTCAAGCATCAAGTGCAACACTAAATTTAATAACAGTACTCTCATCCTACTAGTAATGCCTCATCCACGCACTAGGGCGCTGCCCCAGCCCCCGCACTGCCGTGGGCAGCGGCTAAGGAAAAAACGGGAAGCCAAGCAGTGGTCCGTACACTCACAATTTGTGGAAAAAGCAACCCTTTACTGCGTCAAAAGTATACCTGTTGGCTGCGATTGTTGGCTTAAGGCAAAACGGGTGTTGCACTTGGTTTTTGAGTCTGCCCTTTGATGATGAGACCGGATTGCATTATAATCGGCATCGGTATTATGACCCGGATGCGGCGCGGTTTATTACACAAGATCCGATTGGGTTGATGGGTGGGGATAATGTATATCAATTTGGGTCAAATCCTGTCGATTGGATTGATGCACTTGGTTTTTGAGTCTGCCATACCTCACCCCCATCATATCCTTACCAAATTACCCGTCAAACGAATTTGGCAAGGTTGGCCTGTTTTTAACAAAGTTGCATCATACGATTTTTGCTGCGTAACCGAATTGGGGGGCGTACACTTGACCCGGTTCGGTCATAACCACGTGTCAAAAGCCTCACGCCGATTCAAAACTCACCACCCGATTGCGCCCACCCTCTTTGGCTTCATACAAGGCATGATCCGCCTTGGCCAACAGTTGCACCGCAATCGTTTCAATCGATTCATGGCGGTCGTTGTCGGTGAGTGAGGCAATGCCAATGGAAATGGAAATCGGAATCGGGTTGCTGTGACTGATGGCAAATAGGGTATTGGCCACGCTGGCGCGTATCCGTTCGGCCACTACCATGGCGCTGTTTAAATCGGTATTGGCGAGTAGCGCGACAAACTCTTCGCCGCCAAAGCGGGCCAGCGCATCGGATTGGCGTAGCTCGGTTTTAATCCGGTGCGCAGTTTCTCGTAATACTTCATCCCCCGCCAAATGGCCCAGCGTATCGTTGACTTGCTTGAAATGATCAATATCCAGATACAGACAAGAGAGCGCATGACCATGACGCCGTGCGCGTGCCGCTTCTTCCGGTAAGCGTCGATCAATATAGCGTCGGTTGTAAACGCCAGTGAGTGCATCGGTTAAGCCGATATACTTCAATAATTCATTGCTGATCACGTTTTCCAGGCTGATCGCAATAATCGAGGCCATATGTTTGATAAAGTCGGTGCCAAGGCCCGGATAAAAGCGCTCCTCATCCATGCTGCCCAAATTGAGGGTGCCGATCAAATGGCGATTGCGCACCAGCGGCAAAATGGCAATACTATGCGGTTGCAGCAAGTGCGGCGGGAACTGCGCCGCATGCTGGCCTGCAGCAAATAGCCCCATCACCGGTTGCAAAACCAGATTCGGTGGTTCTGCTGAGACCATAAAAATCGCGCTTAACTCGGATAAGGTTTCAATAAATTGCAATTGCGGAAACTGATCAAGCTGGACCCCCAAATTATTCATCACGTGATGAATGTCGCCATTTTCATCCAGCAGGTTGAGCGTGACCAGATCCAGGTCCGAAACCTGACGCAAGGTATTGAGGATGCGGTCCAATAAATCTGGAAAGCTGGCACTGCTGATAAGTTCCAGATCAAACGCCTGGTGGCGTTGCATGATGTCATTATTGCGCTGGGCCTCGGTTTTGAAGGCGTGCAATTGCTCGCGCAACCAGCGGTTTTCTTCACGCAGTGCGGCATTTGACTCAGGCAGCGGTTGCAGGTCGGGGTCAACCAGCGTTTGCGGCAGTTCGGCGACGGGGTGCGTCATAGTGGTTAAAGTCAATGCGGTCAAGGAGCGGGTTAATCGGGGTAATCGGCTTAATCGGGTAAAGTCTGGTTGCATACTAACTTGAGTTGCAGCTCATCGCAACTTGTGCTTGTAATTAGCATGATTTCAAGGCAATAAAAAGTCTAAAAATACGACAATTGGCTCACCAATTTGCCTTTGCAGCCTTGTTGGCTGTGGCGGTTTTACATCAAAATGCCAAACGCATCTCAAGCTTTTGACCGACCCGTAACATTTGCCCTTGGCCCGATTGCACCACGCAATTCACGCCAAAGCTGATGGCATCGTCAAGAATGGGGTTGGCGCGATAGGTTTGTAAAATATCCATCGGGTCGGGGCCGACTTCGCCTGTGGCTTGATCAACCGCAGGTAAAGTGCAGCGCGAACAAGGTTTAACCGGCTTGATGATCAGCTCGCCAGAAACAAAATCGGCGGCGTAATCTTCTTCAAATGCGGCGCAATCGCTCACGACAATATTTGGACGGAAGCGATCCATCGGTAAGGCAGCGCGGCCCTGGGCAATGAGTTTTTGATTTAAATCATCCAGCGATGCCTGAGAAATGACCAATAAAGGGTAACCGTCGGCAAACAAGGTGGGGGCTTGAATGTCCCCTGTCCACTTGGCCTTGGCGTAGCGTTTGGCATCGACATGAAAGCGTACCAGGCGGCATTGGGTGTCCAGTGCTTTGGAAAACCAGGTGGCGCATAAATCACCGCAGTCAAAAGCCAAAATCGTGTCATCCCAGACTCCCACGTCCAGCCGTGGCGTGCTGTCGGGGTCGGGTAAATCCAGCGCCAATTCGAGCGGCAGCATGCCGGGGGCGCGTAATTCCAGCACATCGCCCTTGAAGCGCGGTTGAATCAAGGCCATTTTAGGATGGGTGCGTTGGGTTAGGGCGACATTTTGTTCGTCAATTACCATCCATTCACGGTCGTAAATCAGTTCACTGTTTAAGCCAGCCTCGGTAATTTGGGCCTGACTTAAGTTGATGCTGCCACAGGATTTGATCGGGTATAGCGTCAGGGCGGTAATAATAGGCATAATGGTAACGGTGAGCGTGGGAAGAAAAGCACATATTATCAACCAAAATCAGCGCAACATCGTAAAAAATGATGCTTAAACCAGGATATTTTTATTAATCGCCTTGATATCGGTCACACCGCACAACGCCATCGTGGTATCGAGTTCGGCGCGGATAATCTGCAAGCTCTTGCCAACCCCCGCTTCGCCCATGGCAGCCAGCCCATATAAAAAGGCGCGCCCAATCAACACCCCCTTGGCCCCCAGCGCGAGTGCGCGCAGCACGTCTTGCCCGCTGCGGATGCCGCTATCGAAATAGACTTCCAACTCATGGCCCACGGCGTCCACAATGGCGGGCAGGGCGCTAATGCTGGAGGGCGCACCGTCCAATTGGCGGCCACCGTGGTTGGAGACGACAATGGCATCGGCCCCATGCTGGCGTGCCAGTTTGGCATCGTCCACATCCATAATCCCTTTTAAAATCAATTTGCCGCCCCATTGCTGCTTAACCCAGGCCACATCGTCCCAGCACAGGGTGGGGTCGAATTGTTGGACATTCCAGGCCGCCAGCGATGTGATGTCGGTGATGCCTTCGACATGGCCGACGATATTGCCAAAATGGCGGCGCGAGGTGTTGAGCATGCCCCAGCACCAGGCGGGTTTTGTGAGCAGATTCAACAGATTGCCGATAGTCGGTTTGGGCGGCGCGGACAAGCCATTCTTAATATCCTTGTGGCGTTGCCCCAGCACTTGTAAATCCAGCGTCAGCACCAGGGCCGAGCATTTGGCTTGTTTGGCGCGTTGAATCAAGCGGCGCATAAAGTCCCGGTCGCGCATCATATATAGTTGAAACCAAAATGGCTGGCTGGTATGGTTGGCAATATCTTCAATCGAACAGATGCTGACGGTTGATAGCGTAAAGGGTACGCCAAACGCCTGCGCCGCCTTGGCCGCCAGAATTTCGCCATCGGCATGCATCATGCCCGCCATGCCGGTAGGGGCCAAGGCCACCGGCATGGTGACAGCTTGGCCCAGCATGTGGCTGGTCAGATTGCGATGCTCAATATTAATCGCCACTCGTTGGCGAAATTTGATGGCGGACAAATCGGCGCTATTGGCGCGGTAGGTGTCTTGGGTCCAGGAACCGGCATCGACGTAATCATAAAACATGCGCGGCATGCGTTTTTGGGCGAGGACTCGCAAATCTTCGATATGGGTAATCACAGGCATGATGCCTCCTTACAGTGAAATGAGTGGCAAGGCGGTGGTATCTTTAATGCGCTGCAAGGCAAAGCTGGATTTTACATCCAGCACCGCCGGGTGGCGCAACAAGGTAATCATCATGAATTGCGAAAAATGATCCATATCCTTAACCTGTACCCGTAGCAAATAATCCATTTCGCCGGTCATGGCATAACAGGCCACCACTTCCGGCCAATTCGCCACTGAGGCGGCAAAATCGGCGCGCGGCGAAGTGGTGTTGTTGCGCGCACTCGCCATGCTGGCGTTGCCCGGGTTATCGCTATGTTTTTCCAAGCGGACATTGACATAAGCCAGTAAACCGAGTCCAATCTTATCAGGGTCAAGCAAAGCCACATATTGCCGAACCACCCCCGCATCTTCCAGCCGCTTAATACGGCGCAAGCAGGGTGACGGTGAGAGGTTTACCTTTTCGGCGATTTCCTGGTTGGAAAGCCGTCCATCGGTCTGCAAAACGCCCAAAATTTTCAGGTCAATTTTGTCTAAATCAACTTTGGTCATAAAACTCCTTAATTTGGCGAATTGGCGCAATTTTCTATCAATATTTGTGATTTTACGGGAATTTTTTGAAATTTTCTGCTTTGCCATCGCGTTTATACTATTGCGTATTATTAATCAGGAGGATTTATGGAATTTGCAACGTGGGACAACCCGATGGGGACGGATGGTTTTGAATTTGTCGAGTACGCAGCGCCGGACCCCAAAGCCTTGGGTTCCCTGTTTGAAACCATGGGTTTTACCGCCATTGCACGTCACCGCACCAAGGATGTCACTTTATATCGCCAGGGCGACATCAACTTCATCATCAATGCCGAACCCGATTCATTTGCGCAACGCTTTGCGCGCCAGCACGGCCAATGTGTGTGCGCCATCGCCATTCGCGTCAAGGATGCCGCTTTTGCTTACAAGCGCGCGCTGGAACTGGGTGCCTGGGGGTTTGATAATAAAACCGGCCCGATGGAATTGAATATTCCCGCCATCAAAGGCGTGGGCGATTCCTTAATCTATCTGGTGGACCGCTGGCAAGGTAAAGACGGGCGTGAACCCGGCAGTATTGGCGATATCAGCATCTATGACGCCGACTTTGTCGCCATTCCCAATGTCAGTTCCAAACAATTTGGCCATGGCATGACTTATATCGATCACCTGACCCACAATGTGCATCGTGGCCGCATGAAAGAATGGGCCGAATTCTATGAAAACCTGTTCAACTTCCGCGAAATTCGTTATTTTGATATTGCCGGGAAAATGACCGGCTTGAAATCCAAAGCCATGACTTCGCCTTGCGGCAAGATTCGCATCCCGATCAATGAATCGTCGGATGACAAATCGCAAATCGCCGAATATCTGGAAGAATACCATGGCGAAGGCATCCAGCATATTGCGCTGGGCACCGACGACATTTACAACACCGTGCAAATCATGAAAGATGGCGGTGTGGTATTCCAGGACACCATCGAAACCTATTATGATTTGGTAGACCGTCGCTTGCCCGGCCATGGTGAAAATCTTGCTGAACTGCGCCGCCTGCGTATACTGATCGATGGCAAGAGTAGCGAAGCCGGGCGCGAATTGCTGTTGCAAATCTTTACCAACACCGTGATTGGCCCGATCTTCTTTGAAATTATCCAGCGCAAAGGTGATCAAGGCTTTGGCGAAGGCAATTTCCGCGCGCTGTTTGAATCGATTGAACTCGATCAAATCCGGCGCGGGGTACTCAAGGACGAGCGTGTTCCGGCCTGATCAGGGCAGCCAAAAAGAGCGGGTTTCGACCCGCTCTTTTAACATTGAACTACGGTTTTCTGAAAATATTGCACATAACAAATGAGGAGTAACACCATGGATAGCGCCACTCAAACCCAAGTCGATACCAGCGACTTTCTTGCCAATGTTGCCGCAAAATCGGATGGCGCAGCATTGCGTGGGAATTATTCCAAAATGGATGCGCAATATGTGGTGCAGCAGGATTGGGCTGCTTACACCGAGGCTGAGCATGCGTTGTGGCGCAGGCTGTATGCACGCCAAATGGCATTATTGCCGGGGCGTGCCTGCAAGGAGTTTATGGATGGATTGGAAACCATGCATGCGGCGGATGAAATTCCGCGTTTTGAAGAGACCAATCAAATTTTGTTTGCCAAAACCGGCTGGAAGTTGGTGGCGGTGCCGGGTTTGGTGCCGGATGATGTGTTTTTCACGCATTTGGCCAACCGCCGCTTCCCGGTGACGGTGTGGCTGCGCACGCCAGAGGAATTTGATTACATTGTCGAGCCGGATGTGTTTCACGATTATTTTGGCCATGTGCCGCTGTTGTTTAACCCGATTTTTGCTGATCATTTGCAAGAATATGGCAAGGGTGGGTTGAAAGCGATGCGTCTGGGCGGCTTGCCGATGCTGGCGCGGCTGTATTGGTACACGGTGGAATTTGGTTTGATTCGGCAACCGGAAGGTTTGCGTATTTTTGGCGCGGGGATTTTATCGTCCGGTGGCGAGGTGGAATATTCGCTTACCAGCAAGCAATCGCTGCATGTACCGCTTCAGGTGGAACGGGTGATGAATACCTTGTTCAAGATCGATTCGTATCAAGAGACTTATTTTGTGATTGAAAGCTTCCAGCAATTGTTTGATGAAACCGCGCCGGATTTTACGCCGATGTATGACAGGTTGAAGTTGCAGACGCCGTATCCGGCTAATACTTTGTTGGCGGGGGAGAGTAATTTGGCGTTGATCTGATTTTGAGATAAATAATTGCGAGGCGCTTCATAAAGCCGCCTTAGCCATAAAACATTGGCTGGGCGGCAATTGTAGTTGTGGACTGATCTGGTTTAGATACGGATTGCGATTGCAATTTGCGCTGCAATTGCCTGTTCAACGATTGAGTAGATGTCCGTTTCGGTTTGCTCGGTATGAATTGACACGATCAGGCTATATCGGGCTGGCGAATCATAACGCGCAAGCGCATTCCGGGATTGCCACCAGCCTTTTGCCGGGTAAACCGCTATATAACCGCAGTTGGCAAGGTCTGCTGCGGTGCCTTCCCATTCATCCTGGTGTAATGATCCTTTATTCCGGTTGGTGCTGCCAAGTGCCCAATCAGCATCCTTTGGTTTTGATGTCATGGCATCATCGTTTTCCAGTTCCGCAGCCGCATTCACACGGGCCACAAAATCAGTAGTTGTTTCCAGAGGGCGTTGGACATCGAAGCGCAATCGATGCGATGGATAGTAAAATTTTGATTTTTCACCGCGTGCGGAAGGGTTGGGTTCGATAAAATAAGAAAGCGTTATCGTTTGGCTGGATCGGCATATGGGGAGGCAAGTCGGTTTGCGGCGAGTTTATTGTTGATCAGGCGGCGCTCATCCAATGCGCTGGCAAGCACCGTGGTTTGCACTTGGGCGCGTTCCTGCATGATGGCGTCTTTGATGGCATCATTGGTGGCGCGGCAAATTTCGGCATAACTCAAGCCATTCGCTTTGCCAGTCAGGCTTTTTTTGTTAAACGGTTTAGGGACGAAAGTGCCTAAACGGGACTGTATCAAGTTGATTGCCTGCTCCGGTGTCGGCAGATGGTATTCAATCACATCATCAAACCGCCGAAACAAGGCATAGTCTAAAATTTCCGGGTGATTGGTCGCCGCGACAATCAAACTATTGGAGTGGTCATGCTCGATCATTTGCAAAAAGCTGTTCAATACGCGGCGAATTTCACCCACGTCATTGGCTAACCCACGTTGCGAACCTATCGCGTCAAACTCGTCAAAAAAATAAACCCCACGTAAATCGGCAATCGCATCAAACACCTGTCGCAATTTGGCCGATGTTTCGCCCATGAACTTGGTAATCAAGGAGTCAAGGCGCACTAAAAACAATGGGATGCCTAACTCGCCCGCGAGCGCCGATGCGGTCATGGTTTTGCCCGTGCCGGGCGGGCCAACCAATAGTAATTTCGACGGGACGACAGGCCGTGTTCTTTAATCCGTGCCAATAAACGCTGTTCCTGTAATACCCGCGCTAATTGAGTGGCCGCCTGTTCGTCCAGCACCATTTCTGCGAGGCGATTTGGCGGGTAGCTTACTGTCAATAAATTGGCTAACTCGCCGCGTGGTTTGCTAATAGGGAGTAATTTGCCACCCGGCTCTTGCACCAGGCGGGTTTTGCCAGAGTCGATCATATCCCGCAGTTCAATGGCCAATTTCCCATGCCCAAGTTTGGCCTCATGCGCGGCCACTTGCATTGCAATGGAGTAGAATTGCTCATCATCGCGATTTGCATGCGATTTGATCAGCGCTTTCAATTGGTCGGAGCTTGCCACTTTGAATCCGTTCTAAAGTTGTTTTGTAACCGTGCCATTTGTATCTCGCCCATTATAACGGTTTATTGGCTGTAAAATTTCAATACATTATTTTTCGTACTTTGTGTTTTTCGGCCAGGGCGTATTTCCCTTATCCAAAATAACCTTCTTCATGCATACACATGCTGTATTGTTTTCTGCTACGCACTTTTTCGCAAATCCCTTATAATTAAAATTCAGTAAATACTTAGCAGGCAACCATGCTTTGTCATGGTTTTATTGTTTTTTTCGGGTAAATTTTAATGAAAAGGGCGCAAATGATGACTGGTAATAACCTTGTGGATACATTTCCACTCAATCGTATCGTGATTAATCCAAGCGGTGGTGACGATGATGCTGCAATCAATGCGGCGATTACTTCGCTTGCCGGGTTGGGCGGCGGTAAGGTGGAGCTGGGCAGTGGGCTGTTCAATATCGCTTCGGCGATTTTAATGGCATCCAATATCGTGCTGCAAGGCCAGGGGCGTAACCTGACCGTTTTGCGCTTGAAGGACAATACGCCCTACAGCGACAATGCGAATGTGATTTTTGCCAAGGCGGGTAGTAGCGACATGAGCGGGTGGGCGATTAGCGATCTCAGTATCGATGCCAATCGGGCCGGTCAGCAACGCATCCAGAATGCGCTGACTATTACCGCGCTCAGCCGTAGCGGCACGGTTGCCACGGCCACCGTTGCTTCCACTGCCACGCTGGTATCTGGCGAGTTTGTTTTCATCAAGGGCGCTGCCAATGGTGCCTACAATGGCGGGTTTGCCATCACGGTTTTGAGCGCCACCCAGTTTCGCTATACGGTCGCGTCCGGTACGGATAGTACCTCGGGCACGATGCTTTGCACCACGCAAGATAATGCGTATAACGGCATTAGCGTGCGTGGCAGCAGTACCGGCGGCTTTAGTGTAAAAGACTGGACGATTCAAAATTTTGAAACCAAAAATGCCGGTTACCACGGCATTGCGGTGTATGGCGGTTGCAGCAATTTTGGCATGTCAACGATTCATTCGCATCATAATGGATTTCGCTCGATTCATGTTCATGCTTCCAGAACTGTCACGACTCAGGATTAGCGTGATTGTGCGCAACAACGGCAGTAATACCGCCAGCGTTACCGGTGGCATGTTTTTTCAAAAATGCAATCAACTCACGTTGATCGGCTGCCAATCGGTCGATAATAATGCGGGTTCGGCGGCACCGCGCCAAGTGTTCATCTCCACTTCAAGCAATGTGCGCATGAGCGGCTGCATTACCGATGCGGGTACGGCCAATTATGCGGCGCTGGAAGTCGATAACACCTGTTCGGCGCTGCAATTTTCCGGCAATATGTTTAAACGGCAAACCAGCGGCACGGCGGTAATATTGAGTGCGACCAACGGCTTTTTTGGCAAAGGGCAATTGGTGGGGGCCAATACCATCAGCAACCGGGGAACAGGCAATCGGGTCGAACCAGTCGTGGTGCTGACCAAAACGGCGGATTACCTCGCCACCGTCAGTGACCGCTTGATCCGGGTTGACGCGTCGGCAGGCAATGTGGTGATCACCTTGCCGGGCGTGGTGGCGTATGGCCTGGAGGCATTTCGCGTCAAAAAAATCGACGCCAGCGCCAATACCGTGACGATTCAGTGCGCCGGGGCCGAGACCATGGACGGCACCAACAGCAAAGTGATCGGCACGCAGTATGGCGGCATCGCTTTTGAGTCCAATAATGTGACTTGGGATGTGGTGTAGGTTGTTGTGACACAATGGCCTGACGGCAGGTATCCGCCAAATGCTGTACTGCTGTCAGGCCAACGCCGATACCAGGCCATCCTCGTCAATTTGAGGCATCCAAAAAATATTTCTAGACGACTGGTCTAATATTGTGTATAGTTCGCTGCATGAACACACCACGCACCCCTATCCGCCAGCACATCCTTGATACCGCCAAGCCGCTTATTTTGGGCAAAGGTTTCTCTGTGGTTGGCTTGAATGAGATTTTGACCGCTGCGGCGGTGCCCAAAGGCTCGTTCTACCACTATTTCAAATCCAAGGAATTATTCGGCGAAGCGCTGCTGGAAAGCTATTTTGCCGATTATTTGGCCCAGATGGATTGTTTGCTTGGCAACCAGGCCGTGTCGGCTGCCGAGCGCCTGATGAATTACTGGCGTAGTTGGTTGGAAGCGCAAAGCAGTTGCGGCATAGACGGCAAATGTTTAGCCGTGAAATTAGGTGGCGAGGTGTGTGATTTATCCGAGGCCATGCGTTTGGCCTTACGCCAAGGCACGGATCAAATCATTGCGTGTTTGGCCGCGTGCATTACGGCGGGTTTGGCAGATGGTTCGCTCACGGGCCAGATCGATGCCCTGCATATGGCGCAAACCTTGTATGAAATGTGGCTGGGTGCCACTCTGCTCACCAAGATGCGGCATGACAGTAGCGCCATGGAAGGTGCGATGCTGGCAACGCTGGATCTGTTGAATTTGAACCGCTAAATAAAAAGCTTCAAAACTGTAAACTCGATTAATTATATTCTTTAGAAGAGGAAACACCATGTCATCTACCCCCTTATTTACGCCATTATTTGTTCCAATTCAAGCTGGCGCATTGACTTTGAACAACCGCATGATGATGGCACCGCTGACCCGTGCCCGTGCCGATCTGGCGCATATACCCAGTGAGCTAATGGCCGAATATTATGCCCAGCGCGCCAGCGCCGGGCTGATCGTCACCGAATGCACGATGATTGCGCCCAACACCTCGGCCTTTGTGACCGAGCCTGGCATCTACACCCCGGAACACGTGGCAGCCTGGAAAAAAGTGACCGGTGCAGTGCATGCCAAGGGCGGTAAAATCGTCATGCAGATTTGGCATGCAGGCCGTGCCGCGCACCCGGCAATCAACCATGGTGCCGCTAACGTCAGCCCCAGCGCCATCGCTATCCGGGGGGAAGTGCAAACACCGGGCGGCAAAGTCGCGCACGCTGTACCGCATGCCTTAAGTCTTGATGAAATCAGCACGCTGGTATCGACCTTTGCCAACGCCGCCAAAAGCGCGATAGAGGCTGGTTTTGATGGCGTGGAAGTGCACGGCGCAAACGGCTATCTGATCGACCAGTTTTTGCGTGATGGCAGCAACCAGCGCACGGACAACTACGGTGGCTCGCTGGAAAACCGGGCGCGCTTTTTGTTTGAAGTGCTCACGGCGGTGAGTGCCGCCATTGGTTCGGCGCGGGTGGGTTTGCGCCTCTCGCCTTTGAACAGTTACAACGACATGATCGACAGCGACCCGCTGGCATGGACCGAATTTTTGTCCACGCGCTTGAATGACTTCAAACTGGCTTATTTGCATTTGATGCGGGCGGACTTTTTCCAGCAGCAAAGTGGCGATGTCATGCCGATTGCGCGGCGCAACTACCATGGTGTGTTGATCGGCAATATGGGTTACAGCAGCGAAGAAGCGACGGCTGCGATCCAGGATAAAAAACTCGACGTTGTGGCCTTTGGCACTGGCTTTTTGGCCAACCCGGATTTGCCAGCGCGGGTGAAAGCGGGCGCGGCGTTGAATGTGCCGGATCAGGCGACCTTTTATACGCCGGGGGCCAAAGGTTATACGGATTATCCGTTCATGCAGGCGGCCTGAATCGGGATTGAATCATCGATTAACACCATCTGCGGACGAACTGGCCCGAAAGAATGATTCGAATTCAAACAAATATCACCAGTGCCGATGTTACACGGGCCAGTTTGGTGCTGATCACGCGACCACCGCTTGTGCTCAAAGCTGGGTTAAGATGGTTCGTAATCGTTGGTGCTGTCATGGTTTATATGTATGGCGTGCCGGGTACAGGCCGGGATATCGCCTTCATGGTGTTTTCGGACAGTGTCGGCGCGCTTGGTTCCGTCGCTTTTGAAATATGCGCCAAGCTCTTGGGTATCCGGTTTCTTCTCAAGCTCAGTGATGGCGTACTTGGCATGCACGAATACGAGCTGCAAGATGACGGCCTCTTCGAGCGAACGGCGGTCAATGAGACATTGACGAAATGGGAGCGTATTAAAGGTATTTCCCGTGCAGGGCAATATCTTGCCATTGAATTGCCGCAAGGGGCTTTTTACATCTTTCCGCGCCGTTCATTCGCCAATGAGGATGAACAGCTTGCTTTTCATGCAGAGGTGAGCGCCCGTTTGCAGTGTGTGGTTTGATAAAACGAAGATTGCCTCAACAAGTCGGGCGAGCACGGTTTGCCTGAATGTATTGCTGGCAGAAATTGGCAAGCTGGCAGCACAGTGGAAGCCGACCATTATTTGCATTTCGGGTGATTTGGTCTGGCGTGCCGGTGCCGCCGAAAGCGCATTATTCAACCGTTGGAGAAAGCGCAACATTATGGCCTGATACGCATGTTTTACCGCGAATCGCCTGATTTGCCGCGCAATTATAAAGAAGAAAATCGCGGTTACTTCGATAAAGAATATATCGGCAATCACGCGGATGATTTGGTGCTGATCGTGAAAATAATCAAAGGCGAGCCAGAGCCGCGCTATGAGTTTGAGACTTTTCGTCCGGTTTTTAAGGCGTTGTTTGGCAAAGGATAGCCACGCTTTATATGCCGGGGCCAAAGGCTATACCGATTATCCGTTTATGCAAGCGGCTTGAGCCAAGCTACCTGGCCTCATCTGCGAGATAATATTTAATGGGCAGCTCAATTTACCGTGGGGCCTGAACCGGCCATGGCAGTTTTGCTGTTTGTTGATCCTGCGCGCCATGTTGTGGCGTGCGTGGTGGCATCAATGGTATCATTTCCTTTTTTTAAAATTGATTGGAACATTGATGAAAACCCCGTTTTCCTGTCGTGCAAGCCGCAGTATCGCAGCATTTGGCAGCGCTCTTGCCGCCAGCTTCATCAGCATGGCGGCGTGCGCTGCTGATCAGAACGAACACCACCACCCCGCAGCCAAAGAAGTGGCCGCCTTTCACTCAACCCTGGCACCGCTGTGGCACGCACCTGCAGGCCAGGCCCGCATCGACAACGCTTGCGCACAAGCGGCAACGCTGGTGACCTTGGCCAAGGACATCAAGAGCCGCAGCGCTGACGCGTTGAAGCTAGCCGTTGACTTGTTCAAGGAGCAATGCCAAACCAAACCAGCCGAGGCCGAGGCTGCGTTTGGCAAAGTGCATGATGCGTTTCACAAGGTGAGCGAGCATTGAACCCATTCACGGAGCCACCATACAAACACCCGAAAACGAATTGACCCGGATCTACCGCGACTTCAGCGATGAAGAATTATTGCGCCGCTGGCGCTCCGGCAGCTTGACCGAGGCCGCGCAGAAGACTGCCCTTGCGGAACTGACGGCGCGTGGCATCAGACCGCCACCAGTGGCGGCACAGCCGGAAAGCACGGCTGCGCAGCCCACCGTTAGCACTGGCCCTGTGGAATTGGCCACCGTCGCCACGTTTTCCACACCATTTGAAGCCCATGTCTTGCGCGCACAATTGGAAGCCGAAGGCTTGTTTGCGGTGGTGGCAGATGAGCATTTGGTGGGCACCAATCAACTGTGGCGTTCCGCGCTTGGAGGCGTGCGGGTGCAAGTGGGCAGTGAATTTCTGGCGCAGGCAAAAGAGATTATGGCGGCCACCCAGGAAGGGGCTTTCAATTTGGCGCAGGATGAGGATGCGCATAGCCCGGCACCAAAACTCTCCGAGCAGGAAACCGCACTGCTGGCGTATGCGCAAGCGCCGTACTGGCTTAAAGTTTGGCAACCGTTGATTAAAAAGCCGGGTTTTTTGCGGGGTTCAATTTCTTTGCCGTACTGCTTGGCCCAATAGGGTGCCTGTTGCGCAAAATGTACTTGCTGGGCCTGATCATGTTTTTTGCCGAGTGGCTGGCATTGCATTACGTGGGTTCGGGTTGGTTGTGGTTGGCGCTCAATGCGCTGGAAGCTACCAAGGCTGTGATATTCGCAACAAGCAAATGACGCTGTTTGTCACTCATGGTTATTTCCTCCAATCCTGGCTCACCACTAACTCGGGTGAGTGCAGCCAAAACGCGGGTAATCATGGCAACAACGCCATCACCCGCTGCGCCATACATGCACCTTAAAAGATCGCCACGGATAAGCGGTTTGGCAATAATTTGTTGATTGAATTGGATAATGGCACCGACATTGATCTTTTCACCCGAATGGGCAACTGGCTCCCAAGCCAGTACGGTATATTGTGCATTCGCGCTGGCGAAGGCGGCGTTGTTGGTGTTCATGGTTGCTCGCTTAGGAAGTAGCTATTTAGCGATACTTGATGCATCACCCGTTTGACTGGCTGCACCGCGATGACAACAACGTCAGCGACGGGCGGCCCAATACCAAAGACTATCTGGCGGCGCGCTGCCACATGTTGCTTACCGGGCACACCCATGGCGAAGTGCGTGATCCGGATCAAGTTGCAATGGGCGCGTACCATTTTACTGGTGGCGCAACCTATGCCGGGGGTAATTATGAAAACAGTTTCCGCTTGATCCGGGTTAAACCGGGTCAACTTGTGTATCGCTCTTTTGAATATAACCCACGTTCGGCCAAGAATAAATGGCACGCGCATAAAGAAGCAAGCCTGAACTGTGTCACGGGGATTGTGCCGGATGTGTTGGGCGATGCCGATGCGGGTTCCAATGCCAATGCTGGCACCACACCCCATTGTAAGACCTTGGCAACCATGCTGGCTGACCCGGCGGTGTGGGCAGCGCTGCAATTTGGATTTATTGTATGCGCTGCATGATCTGGCACCGGGCGAGAGCGCGAAACAAGGGCAGTGGCTGGATAAACTGTATCAGTATGCCTACCGCAAAAACCGGATCGAGGGCGATGCGCCATCGCCGTTGCGCCAGCAGCATGCGGCTGATGTGGACGTGCCCGGCCAGTCGGGCCAGCCAGCGACATGACGACGCTGCCTTTTTTGCGGGAATTGCAGTAAGACAAGTGTTCTGGCTATCCCGCGCTACTTTCTCTAACCAATGGTTGGAGATTTGGCAGTTTGTCGCATCAGGCTGCTACACTGCCGCAATGGATCAAGCAAATGCCGCAAATCATTGTGATCCAGCTCATACACCAGCGCCAGCAGCGCCCCCAGCTCGCCCTTGGGCCAGCCCTGGCGTGAAAACCAGGCCAAATAGTGCCCCGGCAAATCGGCCAGCAAGCGCCCCTTGTATTTACCAAACGGCATTTCGCGCTCAAGCAGCAGGGGCAGGGTTTCAAGGTTCATGGGGTAGCCTCACAGTGTCGCCAGCAAGGCCAAACTACTGCGCTTAAACACCTCAAACGCAGTCGCAAACGGCGCTTGTTTGCCCCATACACCAGCGGCAACAAAACATGTTGATACTCGCTACGGGTTTGTGCCTGCGCCAGCGCTTGCGGCTGATGCATGACGATGCAATAAACATCGTAAATATGCCGCACCAGCGCCGTATCCCAATTCGCCCGCATTTGCCCAGCACGGTGCTGGGCATGCCGCCGCAAAAACGAGAGCGCTTTTTTCGCCAGAGTCTCGGCAACCGCCACGCAGCGAATCGCCTGACTGGCCCCGCTTTGCCCGGCTAACTTATCAACCAGATAAGTGATTAGCACTGGTTGGGTAGCAAATTGCGGTGTGCGCACCGTGTAATCCAGGCTTAAATACGGGCGCAAGCTGGAATCAACCCCGTAGCGCGAATCGTATAGCCAGCGCGTGGCGACATAGCGGTTTTCATTGCGTGCCAATTGTCCGGCCGGGTCGGGTACAAAACCCAGATTCAACATTTGCTTTTCGACGGACTGCTTGAACGAACTCAAGTGATTTTTCAAGCCGCTGCGGCTCATGCCATGCGTTTTGGACAAAACGACTTTGACATCCACGTCTTCAGACATACGTTCGATAATGCCATGCGCCTTGGCAAGACTGGTGCCGCCACAAAAAACCAAATCAATATGCGCAAACTGCATGGCAAACAGCGCGTGCAAGGCTTCGGTGACGTGGATATCTTTTTCCAGAATAGCTTAGCGTGAAATAACACAGATTTTGGGTGAAAAACACCCTCGCAGGAAAAACGCGATTCTGTAATTATTTCATAATTCGGGGCGTTGCGGCTGCGCATCATGAAAGTTAGCTTGAATACTGAAAGCGAGCGGTTTGCAAAAGATACAGCACTACTCCAGAATAAGGCTAACCCGGCAAATGGCCAGCAAGCGCTACTTTGATGAAGAAGCCCTGTTTCAGAAAGCACTCAAATCTCCTGCCGCGCTGGGTTATGCCGAACTGTTGCAATTCAATGCGTTTGTTTTGTATCTGACGCAATGGCCTTCGGCAGTGCAGGCTGATGAACTGGGTGAATGGATGAGGGTAGTGTCAAATTTAGCGACTAATACCAGTTATGACCACGCTGAAGTGTTTTAACGGTGCATGACAAGCTTACGTAAGCTTCTTCCAGAAAGCAGATAAATTCTTACTCATTTTTCGAAGTTGGACTTAGCGGGCTTAGCTGGTTTTAGCCCGCAGCAGATTCAGGAAGAGGTGCTCAAAGCGAAGTTGATACTTACGAATCCAGGTTGGCGCACCCGGATAGAGCAGGCTGAGGAGCATGGCTATTTTAAGGGGCAGATTGGGTTTCTTCTGGATTTTTCCGATCTACATGATGTGATGATGAATGCCCCCGCAGATGCTGGGGCAACGCTTGATCATAAAGTGCGCCAAGCGGTCTTTGACGACTATCTCGCCAAAGCTATGGTGACGTTTGACAAGTGTGGGGGGTGATAGAGCCAGTTGGTGCAGCAGTGTGCGCGCACTTCGGTTTTTTTAATCCACAAGGGCGCGCCCAAACAAGTGGTTGCCTGAAGGCATTGCGGGATATGGCGCGTTCCGGGCAAGA
>JBKJLF010000405.1:0-4101 GCA_046597185.1 Burkholderiaceae bacterium
GAGCGCTTTGCCAACCCGATAGAACGCGGCGACAAGGCGGCGCGTGGCCACTTGAAAAAGTTAATTCAACCGTTTATTTTGCGCCGTACCAAAACGCAAGTTTTGAGCGAACTGCCTTCACGTACCGAAATTACGCTGCAAGTGAGCTTGTCTACCGAAGAGCGCCATTTGTATGAAGCGCTACGCCAGGAAGCAATACAAAAAATCGCCGCGATGCAGGGTGGCCAAGGTGGGCAAGGTAACCCGGCTTTGCAAGTGTTGGCAGAAATTACCAAACTGCGGCGCTTTTGCTGCAACCCCAAATTGGTGATTAAAACCGGTAATATCGCGGCCAGCAAGTTGGCGGTATTTGCTGACACGGTGAGCGAGTTATTGGAAAACCGGCATAAGGCGCTGGTGTTCAGTCAGTTTGTCGATCATTTGGCGATTGTGCGCGAGTGGCTTGATCAAAAGGGCATTCATTACCAATATCTGGATGGCAGCACGCCGCCCACTGAGCGCAAAAAGCGGGTGGACGCGTTTCAGGCCGGGGAGGGGGATATCTTTTTGATTAGCTTAAAAGCCGGTGGCACGGGCTTGAATTTAACGGCGGCGGATTACGTGATCCACCTTGACCCGTGGTGGAACCCTGCGGTGGAAGACCAAGCCTCAGACCGGGCGCACCGCATGGGACAATTGCGGCCCGTGACGATTTACCGGCTGGTGACGGAAAACACGATTGAAGAAAAAATTATCGCCCTGCATGCCGAAAAGCGTGATTTGGCTGACAGCTTGCTCGATGGTGGCGATGTCTCGGGCAAGATGGATACGGCGGCTTTGTTGCGTTTGTTGAAGGAAAGTGTGTAGAGGCGCGGCTTGATTTTAAATGCCAAATTTACCATGCCAAAGTGACCTGCCTTATTACTATGAACGACTATACCGGAAGATACCATTATGTCGGATTCCCTCTTTCCTGAACTGATCCCTGACCTTCGCGCCGAAGATGCGCCGATTTTGGCCGCCATGGCCATGTATGGCGACCCCGTCAGCGCGCCCAAGCTGATCGATCTACTGCATTTGGGTAAGCAAACCAGCCGTAGCGGCCATGCTTTCAAATTGTCATGGGTCAAACAATTGCTGCTGGATTTACGTGAGCGTGAGCTGGTCGTGGAGCCGATACCCAATAGCTATTGCCTGGCCTTTGGGCAACAGGCGGCGATATTGTTGGAACTGAAAGCCGATGGCGTGTTGCCCGACTGGATTGCGGGCATGCGGCAACGGGTATCAACATCGAATTTGTATATTTCTAATAGTGTGATAACACCAAGCGATTGTTTGCGTGAAATTTTGTTCTCGGCACTGAGCGATGATAAGGATGGATTTCTGCAATGGCGGCAAAAATACTACAGCGTCGGGACTAGCAGGCCAACGATTCCACTGGCCCATTTTCTTAGCGAGTCGGATGGCCGGACCCTGTTTGCCAGCTTTGCTTTGAAAATTCAAACGAGTGTGTTGTCTGACCTGATCTTTTTGGCACAACAGGAACTCGGTGCTTGCCAAGCCGCCTTTGCGCATGCATGCCAAGGGATAGAAAGTGGTCAGTATCAAGACCCATTCTTGATTCATGTTACGTGCTGGCAAGCGCTATTGTATGGTGATATTGCACAATGGAACCGACTGCAAACCGTTTTGCCTGCAGACAAACAAGCTGAAAATAGGCTGCTAATGACCATTCTTGGCGGTGACTTTGCGCAGGCTTGCGCCCTGATTGAAGCAGAATTGGAAATTTTGCGCAAGTTCACCCGTCAACGTAAGGTGTTTGTGGACGACTTGCCGGGCATGCTATACACGGTGGCACTGATTGCCCAGCGCACTGGCGCGAGCTTGAAACGTGCCAAAGAACAAGTTGATGACGGGGTGAAAAATAGTGGCCTCGAATTTTATGGCATGCTGCCCGACCTTATCAAGTCTTTGTCCTTGGGCACACCATTGCCTGAATTGACCTTTCCGCTGACGCATATGGCCGATCTGGACAGGCTGTTTTCTGCAATCGTTTGGTCTTGGCAACAACCATTGCAACCAGACGCATCCGTGCACGCATCTCCGCAGTACCAGCAGCAATTACAGCAATTACAGCAATTGCAACAGATGCGTGACGACACTCGCAAAAGTGGTTATCTGTGGGTCAGTGCCGAACTTGATGCCCTGCTACAGCAACAATTTGGCATCGAAGCGCAATTGCCCAACTGGCATGCAGAGCACAAAATGCGCCCGCTGTGCCAAGCGCTAACCTTGGACGAAGCCTGGCAATATGCCCTGGACGCACTGGTGCAAATGAAGCCTCGCAATCAAGCCGCCGCTGCGGGTGGCGACACGCGCATTGCATGGCTCGTGGATTATTCGCGTTATAAAATTCGACTCACACCACTGGAGCAAAAGCGTAGCGCCAAAGGCATTTGGAGTCGTGGCCGTGCGGTAGCGCTCAAGCGACTGGTTCATGAACAGGATTCGCTGCTCGGTATGGGCGAGCAAGACAGGCGGGTTGCAACTTGCGTGGATCATTACCCGGTCGGCCATTATGGCTCGGTGGATTACCAATTGGACGGGGATAAGGCGATCGAACACTTGATCGCCCATCCTGCCGTGTTTTGGTCTGACGCACCCGAGGTGGGTATCGATATTGTCAAAGGTGAAGTGGCACTGCAATTGCAAAAGCAAGGCCAGCAAATCGGTTTGCAATTGAACCCCGTCATTGAACCGCATGTTCGGGTATCGTGGCACAAGCAAAGCACAACCAGACTGGCGGTGTTTGTGGCGAGCGACGAAGTCAGGCATATTGCCAGCATCGTGGGCAAGGGCATGTTGGTGCCTGCCAGTGCCAAGCCCAAGCTGGTGCAAGCGATTGCCGCGATTGCGCCGCATTTGGTGATTCATTCCGATTTGCCGGAACTAGCCAGCCATGTGACGAACATCCCCGCCGACCCTGGCCTGTATGCGCATTTGCTGCCGCTGCAAGCGGGCTTGCGTTTGCAGATTTTGGTGCGCCCTTTGCCGGAAGGTGCTTGGTATCAACCGGGCAAGGGCAGCGCCAATGTGTTGGGTGAGCAAGCAGGGAGTGCGGTGCAAGCGAACCGCAATTTGCAGCAGGAAAAGCAAGCCTTGCAACAAGTGTTAAATGCTTGCCCTGCGCTGCAGGAGGCAGCGCGAGAAGCGGATCAGCAAGGCGACTCACACGAACAAGAATGGCAATTGGCCGAGCCGGAAGCCTGCCTGGAATTGCTGGCCGAACTCAAAGCCTTGCCCGCAGAAACGCTGCAAATGGTGTGGCCGGAAGGCGAGCGTTTTCGTTTGGCGGGTAGCCGTTCATTGAAGCAAATGCGCATGGGCATCAAGCAGCAGGGGGATTGGTTTGTCGCCAGTGGCGAAATTACGCTGGACGATGGCCGCGTGCTGGCCCTGCGTGAACTATTGCAATTGGCCGCCAGTGCGCCGGGGCGGTTTTTGAAGCTGGGTGAAAATGATTATCTGGCCTTGACCGAGGCATTTAAAAAACGTTTGAATGAATTAAATGCCTTTGGTGAACCCGTGGGTAAAGACGGCGTGCGCATCAACCCGTTGGCGGCCCCGGCGTTGATGGAATTGGCGGGTGAAGTGGGCGAGTTGAAGGCCGATAGTGCCTGGCGTGCGCAAGTGAAAAAGCTGGATGGTTTGGCTGAATTTGTACCCGTGTTACCGTCCACATTGCAAGCTGAGCTGCGTGACTATCAACTCGACGGTTTTCAATGGCTGGCGCGCTTGGCGCATTGGGGCGTGGGGGCCTGTCTGGCCGACGATATGGGGCTGGGCAAAACTGTGCAGGCGCTGGCCTTGCTGCTGGCGCGTGCGGCCAAGGGGCCAGCCTTGGTGGTGGCACCGATTTCGGTGGCGATGAACTGGCAAAGCGAAATCGCGCGCTTCGCGCCCACGCTACAGGTGCGCGCCTACCACCGCGAGCGCAATCTGGATAATTTGGGGCCGTTTGATAT
Source organism: Burkholderiaceae bacterium (assembly GCA_046597185.1). GTDB lineage: Bacteria > Pseudomonadota > Gammaproteobacteria > Burkholderiales > Burkholderiaceae_D > CAMBDR01. The sequence goes on from JBKJLF010000405.1 coordinate 4,005, forward strand.
CGTTATCACCAGTTATGGTTTGCTGCAATCCGAAAGCGAAGCCTTTGCGGCCATCCACTGGCATAGCGTGGTGTTGGATGAAGCGCAAGTAATTAAA
>JBKJLF010000430.1:0-18420 GCA_046597185.1 Burkholderiaceae bacterium
ATCACTGCCTTGGCCGAAACATTTGCGGCATGTGCCAGAATACGCTGGCGGGCATCATGAAAGAATGGATGGCAAAGGTTATCCGCGCGGTTTGCGCGCGGAGCAAATGTCAGTGCAAGCGCGCTTGATGGCGATTGCGGATATTTTCGAAGCACTCACCGCCTGTGATAGGCCATACAAAAAAGGCAAGAGTTTGTCGGAGTCATTATTTATTTTGGGTAAATTCCGGCTCAATGGGCACATTGACCCTGATTTATTTGATGTATTTATTCGGCAAAAAGTGTACCAGGAATATGCAGACCGTTTTATGAGCGCGACACAAATTGATGAGATTGATGAGGGGCGCATACCCGGTTATATTCCTTAATAAGTTCCATAAAGAGTTCTGTCATCAGTGAGCTTGATAAACACTGCATAGTTGCTTGATTTTCGTAAAGTTTTTCGATGCCTGTTAAAAATTGGAGGCGCTGTTGAATACACCATTGAGTCAAATCTGGCATCGATTTCGCAGTCGATATTGGAGCAAATATGGCACCCGCTGGTTACTCGGGATGGTGTTGGTGCTGCTGGCCAGCTTGCTTACCTGGGGATTTTTTACGCTGGAGTCGATTGAGCGCATGGATACTTTTTTCTATGGCTTGCGTATGCGCGCCCAGGTGGCCACGCTCGATAAACGCATTGTGATTGTCGATATCGATGAAAAAAGTTTGAATGAAATTGGCCGTTTTCCCTGGAGCCGAGACAAAGTGGCTGAATTGGTTCGCAACTTATCCCGGCGTTATCAAGCCAAGGCGATTGGCTTTGATATCATCTTTAGTGAACCCGATACCAGTTCTGGCTACGATACCCTGGTGGAATTGGGCCAAACCACGTTTAAAGACAACCCGGATTTTCAGAGTCAGTTGACCCTTCTCAAGCCCAAGCTGGACTACGATGGCCGCCTCGCTGATGCGCTGAAAAATAGCCCCGCCATCCTGGGCTATATCTTTTCGGCCAAGCAAAAGAAAGGGATTTTGCCGGAACCGGCATTTACGGTTGAGCGCTTAAACGGGCGCAATTTGATTCCGAATCCGATTACTGGCTATGAAGCCAATATTGCGGTCTTGCAAAAGGCGGCGGCGGGTGCCGGGTATTTTTCCATTTCGCCCGATAAAGACGGGGTGGTGCGCTCGGTGCCCTTGTTGCAGCGCGTGAACGATGGGTATTATCCGTCGTTATCTTTGGCCACCGCCTATGTGTATTTTGGCGCGACCTCGATTTTCCCCTATCTGCCAGACAATGTGGATACCTTGTCTGCCAGCAAGCTGGTACAAGGCGGTGTCGATATGATTGAAATGCACTACCCACCGCGAAAACGCTTGCGCATCCCGGTTGGCGAACATTTGGCAACCCTGGTGCAGTTTCGCGGCAAGGGCGGGCCGGGTGGCGGCGCATTCCGCTATTTTTCTGCGGTCGATATCATGAAAGGGCGGATTGCGGTCGATGATATCAAGGGCAGCATCGTCTTGGTTGGCACCACCGCACCGGGTTTGAATGATTTGCGGGCCACGCCCGTCAACAATGAATATCCGGGGGTAGAAGTGCATGCCAACCTGATCCGTTCCATGCTTGATGGCCGCTTTAAACAAAGACCGGACTTTGCCGTCGGTGCTGAGTTTGCCCAAATTGCGGTGTTTGGTTTGCTCATGGCCCTGGTTTTGCCGATGCTGACGCCTGTGTATTCACTCGGCTCGGCAGCCGGGGTCGTGCTGGTTGCCATCGGAGTCAATTTATGGACTTATCATCAATTCGATTGGGTATTAAATCTGTCCACTCTGTTTTTATTGATTTTGATTTTGTTTATTGTCAATATGGCGTGGGGATTTTTATTTGAATATCGTAATCGGCAAGCCATTGTCGGTCTGTTTGGCGAATATGTTGCGCCTGAATTGGTGGCGGAAATGGCGGATCACCCGGAAGATTATAATATGGAAGGCGAAAGCCGCGAATTAACCGTGTTATTTGTTGATGTGCGCGGCTTTACCACGATTTCGGAAGGATTAACCCCCAAAGTCTTACGTGAATATATTAATATTTATTTAACGGCGATGTCAGAAGATATTCGTGGCAATCGCGGCACGCTCGATAAGTATATTGGCGATGCCGTGATGGCGTTTTGGGGCGCGCCGGTGGAATTGCCCGATCATGCTTCGCGTGGCGTATCGTCCGCTTTAAAAATGCTGGAAACAGCGCACCGCCTGAATGATGAATTTATTGCACGCGGTTGGCCTGCGTTAAAAATTGGTATTGGTTTGAATACCGGGCAAATGCATGTGGGCGATATGGGCTCCAAGATTCGGCGTGCCTACACGGTGATGGGCGATGCGGTCAATCTGGGCTCGCGCCTGGAAGGCATCACCAAAGTGTATGGGGTGGGTTTGGTGGTGAGCGAAACCACCAAATTGGCGGCCAGCGAGTTTTTTTACCGCCAACTCGATTGTGTCCGGGTCAAGGGTAAACATGAACCGGTGCCGATTTTTGAGCCCATTGGTGAAGTCTCGAAAATCGACGCACGGGTGCGGGCGGCGGTAGAGCGTTGGCATAATGCCTATGGATTGATCCGCAAACAACAGTGGGACCATGCGACTGAGGCATTGCGCGAATTGCAAAAGCAATTTCCGCACGATGTGCTGTACCATCTGTATTTGGAACGTATTGCTTATTACCGGAAACATCCTCCCGGCCCGAATTGGGATGGCGTAACCACCTTTGAAACCAAGTAATGAGTCAAAGAATGCTTGTTTTTAGTATTTAAGATGTCGATGTTTGAGTGAATTGATTTACAGGAAGCATTTTAATTGCTACAGTGAACCATGCGTTTGTTGAATAAATGGAGAAACTTGTTCTATGAAACAAATTCTTACGCAACTATTGGTGGCTGCCTCGGTCGTGAGTGCTGCCCAACCGGGTCTGGCCGCTGAGCTTGGTACCAATGCAAGCACCAATGCCAATCAGGCCCCACCCTCGGCTAGTGTGGTACGGTTTGACATTGAGCGCTTTGATGTCACGGGCAATACCTTGTTGAGCCCCACCCTGGTCGATAAAATATTGGCCCCATTCCTTGGTAAGCAGCGTGATTTTGCCGATGTACAGCGCGCGCTGGAAGCGCTGGAGGCGGCCTACCATGCGCGCGGCTATAATGTGGTGCAAGTTGAATTGCCGGAACAGGAATTAAATCAAAACGTGGTGCGCTTAAAAGTGGTGCAAACCCGAATTGGTAAAATTTTAATCGAAGGTAATCGGCAATTTACCGATATTAATATCCGCAACAGTTTGCCCGCCTTGCAAGAGGGTAAAACGCCGAATATTCATAAAATCTCCAATGCATTGAAAGTGGCCAATGAAAATCCGGCCAAAAAAGTCAATTTGCAATTGGAAAGTGGCGAGAAAGACGAAGAAGTCAATGCCATTCTAAAGGTGACTGAAGATAAGGTTTGGAAGGGTGGAGCCAGTCTGGATAATACTGGTACGCGCGCTACCGGCAAAACCCATCTTGGCGTGTCACTGCAGCATGCCAACCTGTTCGGGCTGGATCACGTGGCCAGCCTACAATACACTACCTCGATCGAAAAACCCAGTAAAGTCAGGGTGTATGGCCTCGGTTATCACATCCCTTTGTATGCCTGGGGCGATTCGATTGATGTGTATGGCAGCTATTCAGATGTCGATTCCGGCACCGTGACGGCGGGTCTGGTCAGTTTGGCGGTCAGCGGTAAGGGGCGGGTGTGGGGCGTGCGCTATAACCAAAATTTGGGCAAGGTGAAAAACTATGAACCCAAATTGCAATATGGAATGGATTACAAGGCCTTTATCAATGGGGTGCAGTTTGGCAGCCAGGAGTTGGGGCATGATGTCACGGTCCACCCGATCAGTATCGGCTACACCGGGGCTTGGACCTTGACCCAGGGTGAAGCGAATATTGGCCTAAGTGTGGCGCGCAATGTGCCGGGTGGTGATAAAGGCCGCAGTGCCGATTTTAACGCCGTGCGCATTGGGGCCAGTTCCACCTATTTGATTTTGCGTTTTTCAGGTGCGTATGCGCGCAACCTTGCGCGCGATTGGCAATGGCGTACCAGTTTTTCCGGGCAATATACTGCGGACGCTTTAATTCCAGGTGAACAATTTGGTGCGGGTGGTTCCACGTCGGTACGCGGCTTTAGCGAGCGTGAAATATCCAACGATTATGGTGCGCAACTCAATAATGAACTATACAGCCCCAATTTGTGTAGTGGCATTAAATTGTTTGCCACCCAATGCCGCGTGGTGGGATTTTACGATTTGGCCCATTTGCAGCGTAATAAAGCCTTGGCGGGTGAAATTGGCAGTAATAGCTTGAGCAGTACCGGACTTGGTATGCGGGTTTTGATTGATCGCTACTGGAATTTGCAATTTGACTACGGCCATGTCTTGAGTGGTAATGCCGGAAGTGACAAGAACCGTTTGCACTTCAGGCTGAATTTGTCCTATTGATGTTTTTTGATGTTTTTTGATGTTTGTCATAATGAAGTTGACGTTGTTAAAGTGGAGCATAAAATGAAGCCTCTCCTACAGTTAATCAATACAAAATGGAATACCGCTGTTTTTTCCAGGCACTTTTTACTGGGTTTGCTTTGCTGTCTGTTGAGCGTGTGGGCCCATGCCGCGCAGGTGGTGGGTACGGTGGTGAATCTCAGCGGCCCCTTACTGGCCAAACGCGCTGATGGTAGCGTGAAAGTGCTGTCGCTCAAGTCCGAGGTGGAGCAGGGCGAAACCTTGATCAGCGAAAAAGGCACCTATGCGCGCATTAAGTTTATTGACAACAGCGAAATGACTATGCGCCCGAATACCCAAATGGTGATTGATAATTTTTCTTACGACGAAGCCAAGCCAGAAAAAGACAATGCCTTTTTTAGTCTGATCAAAGGCGGTTTACGTTCCATTACCGGGGCCTTGGGCAAACGCAACCGCGAGCGGGTTGGTATTAATACCCCAACTGCCACCATCGGTATTCGCGGCACCACGTTCATTGTTCAGTACATCGCGCCCGAAGACTCGGCCCAGGCCAGCGTGCCGCACCTTATTCCGGCTTTTGCAGCACTGGCAGCATTGGATACGAATGACGTGGCAGGTGATTTTATCAGTGCCAATGAAATCCGCAGTGATGCGCCAAGGGCCTTTTTGCCTTCGGCCACTTATTTGCAATTGGCGCAAAATACACCGGGGTCGGGCGGTGGTTTGGCACCCGGATTGTATGTGCATGTGATCGATGGCTTAATCCAATTGAGTAATCGGGGTGGTGTGCAACAATTTGCGGCCGGGCAATTTGGCTTTACGGGCAGTGTGGTGCAGCCACCGGTGATTGTGCCCAACAACCCCGGCATTCAATTCAATCCACCCCCTGCGTTTCAATCGTCCACTGGGCCACAATCCTCCAGTGGCAGCAGCAGCAAACCGAAAACGGTTGATTGTGAAGTTCGCTAGTTAGCTGATTAATCTGTAAAAGAGGTCGTTATTATGAAAAGCAATACAGCGTCAACATCGGCCACGCGGACAATACGCGCCTTGGCCGGACTCTCTTTGCTGGCAGGTTTTGCCAGCCTGTCCGGTTTAAGCGCTGCCAATCCGGTCGGCCCACAGGTAGTCAATGGTCAGGCAAGCTTTGTGCAAAATGGCAGCACGCTTACCATTACCAATAGCCCCAATGCCGTCATCAATTGGCAGAATTTTTCGATCAATGCGGGCGAAGTCACGCGTTTTTTGCAGCAAAACAGCGACAGCGCGGTGTTAAACCGTATTTTGGGGCAAAATCCCAGCCAAATTTTGGGCGCGCTACAGTCCAACGGGCGGGTGTATTTAATCAACCCCAATGGCATCGTTTTCGGGCAAGGTGCGCAAATCAATGTCAATGGTTTGCTGGCATCGAGTCTGGCGATGTCGGATCAGGATTTTATTGCCGGCAAACGCCATTTTATTGGTAACCCGAATAATGGTAAAGTGGAAAATCGCGGTAGCATCAACACCCCCGGCGGTGGTAGCGTGTTTTTACTCGGGCCTGCGGTGGAAAATAGCGGCATCATCAATGCGCCCAATGGCGATGTATTGTTGGCGGCCGGGCACAGCGTGAGGCTGGTTGATTCCAGCAACCCCGAAGTGCAAGTGGTGGTGAGCGCGCCGCAAGCCTTGGCGGTCAATTTGGGCCAAATCATGGCGCAGGGTGGGCGCATTGGCATTTATGGCGCGTTGGTCAGGCAAGCCGGGCGGGTTTCGGCGGATAGTGCCGTGGTGGGCGAGAATGGCAAAATTATTTTTAAAGCCAGCCAGGATACCTTGCTCGATAGCGGCAGCGTAACCAGCGCAAATGGCGTGGGCAAGGGCGGCGAGGTGCAGGTGTTGGGGGGCAGGGTGGCAGTACTGGGTAATGCCAGGGTGGAGGCGAATGGCCAAACTGGCGGCGGCAACATTTTGGTGGGCGGTGATTACCATGGTGATAACGCCAAGGTGCAAAACGCCACGCGCACCATTTTTGATAAAGACGCCAGCTTGAGCGCGGACGCCGGACAAAATGGCAATGGCGGCAAGGTCATCGTTTGGGCCAATGACCGCACCAATGCGCTGGGGCTAATCACTGCGCGCGGCGGTAGCCAGAGCGGCGATGGTGGTTTTGTCGAAACCTCGGGCAAAAACACGCTCGACTTTCATGCCAAGGTTAATCTCTCGGCACCCAAGGGTAAAAATGGCACCCTGTTGCTTGATCCGGCCAATATTCTGATTGTTGCTGGTACCGGTGATGGTGACAATGATTCAAGTACAAGCAATTTTCATGGCGGCATGAACCCGAACGGAACGGTGTTGTTTAACGACGCTGAACTGACCATACCATCGCCCCCGCTAAGTAAAATTTATCAATCAGAGATCGAAGGCTTTACAGGCAGCAACCTCGTCATTGAAGCAGGCAATTCGATTGTTGCCACGGGCATGTTTGCTGGCGGTTCGCTCACTTTGCCCATTGATGTCAACCTCTTGATGCGCACTCGCAATTTGACCAGTGATGGTACGGTCAATCCCGGCATCGATTTGTCTCAGAGTGGGATTCCAGGCCCGCTGGATGTGATTGCGCGGGGCACGGGCAACATTACCTTGCAAACGGGTATCGGTAATCAATTAAACGCTAATATTAAAATTGGTAAATTGCTTGCCAACAGCGGCAATATCAATGTCATGGCGCGCGGTGATGTAATGGTTGGTAATGCGGTTAGCACTAACAGCGGCAATCTGTTCCTGGACGGCGACAGCATCAGTCTCGCCGCTGGTGGCCAGTTTTTGGGTGGTACAGGGGCAATTAACCTGACTGCGCATGGTAGTGGAGGCTTGACCTTTGGCACTGGATCGGTCACCAATATTACTGGCGGCAATACCAGCGACATGATTCGTCTGGTGGCAGACAATATGCAAATCGATGGCAGCATCAGCAGTGGCACTCAGGGTGAAGTGCGCATCAGCCCGAGTCTGAGTACCCGGCCCCTGAATTTGGTTACCAGCAAAACCCAAAACGCGTTGGAGTTCACACAGAACGACTTGAACAATATCAGCAGCGCCAACCTGACCTTGAATGCGCAGAGTGATATCAATGTCAATACCAATATTACCTTGCCCTCGGTTAAGCGTTTGGGCTTGTTTGCCGACAACATCAACCTGCCCAACCAGCTTGGTCTTGCTGCGGCAGATGGACGCATTACGGCCAACGCGATGACTTCGATTGGCATGACCAGTTCGGGCGGTTTGAACACCACGGGCATGGGTGGTGGCATCTTTTTGCAGAGCGATAAGATTATCTTGGGCGGCATGGCCAATTCGATTAATGTGGGGGCAGGTTCGGTGTTTATCGCGCCGCTCAATAATACCACCTCCATTGAAGTTGGTTCGAGCGCCACCAGTTCGACCAATATTTTGGGTTTGAGCAATAGTGGTTTGTCCACCATCTCCAGTGCAGGATTTGTCGAAATCGGGACGCGTACTTTCAACTGGGCCGGCAATACCACGGTCTTGATGGGCGGGCTGGATTTGACGGGCGGCGGCATTACCGGTAATGTGCGCCTGTTGGGCGGGAAGGGTACGGGTAACCTGACGGTGAATGGTATTGTTAAAGTGCCATCCGGCATTGAATTGGCCAGCGATAAATTATTGACCATTGCGTCCGGTGGCGGTGTGCAAGCCAATAATATCCGCCTGGTTGCCGATCAAATGTTATTGAATGGCGGCGATGGTAGTATTAAAACCAATTCTGGCGTGGCATGGGTGTTGCCGCGCACCAATGGCAAGAATATTGATTTGGGTTCCACCTCCGACAGCACGCCCAATACGCTGGAACTGTCGGCGGCTGAACTAAACTCATTTTCGGGTACGGGTGTGCTGCGCATCGGTGATTTTGCCTCCAGCTTTGATTTGAATGTCAGCGCCAATATTGCACCCGCCTTTGCCGGGGTGTTGACGCTGGAAGCGGGTGGACATATTGGACAGACTGGCACGATTACGACCGATAAACTGGCGCTCGAAGCGTTACAAGGCGTGAATTTGTCTGCGGCCAACCATGTGAATCAACTCGCCGGGCGGGTGGGTGATATGGGGAACCTCGATAATAACTTTAAATTCAATAATGCCCAAAGCCTCAATATCGCGGCCAATCTGGATGGCTTGTCGGGGGTGGTGGTTCAAGCCGGGCAAACGGGTTATGACCCACAGATGCCGACTGCTGTGGTGTCGATACGCAGCACTGGGAACTTAAGCCAATCGACGGGTGCCTTGTTGGGTGGCAAAGCGGTGTATGTTGAAGGCAGCAATGTGGTGCTGAATCAGCTTAATCCGGTGGGTGTGATCGCGGGTTCATGGAATGGTAACAGCCCGGGTGATGCGTTTAAATATGCCAGTAGTAACGGCATTGGTTTATCGGAAGTGGATGGGATGTTTGGCATTCGCTATACGGGGGCCAGCGTACCGAGCCTGGTGTCTTTGTCTGCAGCCAGCGCGGGGATTGGCCAGATGGGCAATGCACCCATCATCACACCAGGCGGTTTGGAGTTGATGACCACCGGGCCGGTTCATCTGTCCTCTGCCACCAATAGCATTGGCGCAGTAACCGCCTCAGGCACAGGGCCATTCATGCTGGCCACCAGTACGCCTTTGCAGATCGGCATCGGCGGTAACGGTGTGAGTACGGCGAATCAACCCATTAGCATTGATGTGAGCAGCGGCGCATTAACCGTTGCTGCAAACGTGAATGCCGGGCCTGCGGCCTTGCATTTGGGTGGGAAAAATGTTGCTCTGTCGGATGCAGTCTCCATCACAGGCGGCCAAATCGAATTGCAGGCAACCCAGGCTGGCACCGGGGCGATTACCACCAGTGGTGCGTCGGCGAATATCGGCAATGCCAATACCACCGATGTGTTGTTGCGTTCGGATGTGATCGATTTCCGCGCCTCGGCACCGAATATTACCGCATTAACCAGCAATGGCGTGATCGCCTTTGTCAATGACAGCGATAACCGGGCCATTACGGTTGATGCCAATTATGGTGGTAATTTCGTTTCGCATGTGGTCGCCTTTGGTAACGCCGTTACCAGTGATACCAATACCACCGCATCGATTAACTTGGCCACGCCGATTACCGCGCCGGGTATGATTGTTGGCTTTTTGACCAGTGGCAACTTGACTCAGACGGCACCCATCGTGGCGCAAGGCCTGGTGGTACGTGCTGGCGCTGCCATATTGACCCAGGCCAATCAGGTACATGCCATTGCTGCGGATATTACCGGGGCGGGTAATCCCTATTCCCTGATCAATACCGGGGCGCTGAATATTACGAATTTCCCGAATTCGCCCGGCAATATTAGCGGCATCAGAACCATCAACGGCCCTGTCATTGTGAATAATACCGGGGCAGTTGCCATTAATCAGCCAGTTAGCAGCGGCAGCGGTGCGATCAGCATCGTGGCACATAGTCCGCTGGTGGTGAATGCACCCGTTTCCAGCACGGGGGGGGCGATTCTCCTGGAGGCAGGTTCAACCGGGAGCACGAGTGATATTTTGACGATTAGCCAAAATGGATCGGTCAGCGCTGGCACGGGAACGGTCACTTTGCGTGCTGGCAGTTCGATTATTGAACAAGGCGCTGTTCAAGGTTCGGTGATACGTCAGCCGAATTTGAATCCGGTGCCATTGCCGACCATCGACCAATGTATCGCCAACCCTGCTTTACCTGACTGTAATCAGGTATTGCCCAATATTACCGCCTGTATTGCAACCCCCACTTTGCCGGGTTGTTCGGTGGTACTGCCCAATATCACGGCTTGCATCGCTACACCCACCTTGCCGGGTTGCTCTGTGATTTTGCCAAATATCACCGCCTGTATCGCAACGCCCACCTTACCGGGTTGCTCGGTGGTGTTGCCAAATATCACCGCATGTATCGCTACGCCCACCTTGCCGGGTTGCTCTGTAGTGTTGCCAAATATCACCGCATGTATCGCTACGCCCACCTTGCCGGGTTGCTCTGTGACTTTGCCAAATCTCACCGCCTGTATTGCTACACCGACCTTGCCGGGTTGCGCAGTGACTTTGCCAAATCTCACCGCCTGTATCGCCACGCCAACCTTGCCCGGTTGTAGCGCGGTATTGCCGACTCTCGCCGCATGCACTGGAAACCCCAGTTTGCCCGGTTGTCTAGTCGTTTTGCCGCCAACCCAGCAAACCACGACCCAACCGATTTCACAGGCACTCAATGAAACGGTGAATGTCATCAATAACCTGACGGCCAAACCCGCGCTTGTTCCATCAATCGTGAGTAAGCCCGTACCAGCACCAGCAGCACCAGCGGAACCCACCACCCTGGCCTTGGCCGACACCAAAGCGCTGCCTGCCGACCTGAAACCCGGCGATGCCAAAGCTGTGGATAAACCAACTGACGCCAAGCCTGGTGACAAACCCGCTGATAAGCTTGCTGACGATGCCAAAAAAGATCCGAAGAAGGATGATAAGAAAGATGAAAAGAAAGATGAAAAGAAAGATGAAAAAGTCGCCTCAGCCAAGGATGGCGCAGCCAAGAAAGATGAGCCTGTCAAAAAACTATATTGCAACTAATCGCTTTGGTGAGTGCATCATTCCAAGATGAACATTCGCAGAAAACGAGTCGGCTTCCTGGTGAACCACCTGGGTTGGGAAGGCCTGTACACCAATCGCCTGTGGCGTGCCGCCTTGGTTTGTGCCGAGCGGCGCGGCATTGATTTGGTGGTCTTCACTGGCCCGCAGGACGCCAGCGACTTCCTTGAACAAAGTGTCCAGACCGCCGTTTTTCGCATGGTCAACCCACGCCGCCTGGATGGCTTGATACTCAATCCCGGCATCAAGTACTATATGGATGCAGTGCCAATTCCGGTGTTTTCCGAAGAGTTTCGCGGCATCCCCATGATTTCGATTGCCGAGACCTTGCCCGAAATCCCTTCGGTGGTGATCGATAATTTCGGTGGCATGTGCGATCTGGTTAACCATCTGGTGCAAGTTCATGGCCGTCGTAAGCAAGCCTTCATCTGTGGGCCGACAAACTCGGAAGATGCGCGCATTCGCCTGGTAGCCTGGAGCCAGACCCTGCGCTCGCACGGGCTTGAGGTGAACCCCGATCTGATTTTCGCGGGCGACTATATCATGGTCGCTGAGCTTGACAAACTCGTTGCCAGATGGAAAATGGATCAACCATTTGATGCCGTCGTTGCCGCCAGTGATTTGATGGCCTATCAAGTCATTCAAGCCTTGCGCCAGGCAGGCATTCAGGTGCCGCAAGATGTATCGGTGGTCGGGTTCGATGATAATCCCCAGAACCGCTATTACGATCCGCCTCTCACCTCGGTTAACCAACCCATTGAAGCCCAGGTTGAAGCGGCTTTCAAGTGCCTTGATGAGCTATGGGTGGGGCAGTGTCCGGCTGCGGTGACTGAACTCAGCAGTCAGTTACGGGTGCGCGCTTCGTGCGGCTGCCCGGAAGCGGGCTGGAGCATTGATCCGGCCTTAAAGGGCGCGCTGGATTCATTCCTGGGCAGCACAGATGCCGATTTTGCCATGTCGGACGAATTGCTACAACACGGGCAAAACTATGCTGATTTGGCATTTGATGCATGGCATGCACTGGGGGGCATATTGCCCGACGCCGCATCCAGGCAGCGTTTGGATCAAATTCAGGCGCAATTGTTTTTTAACTCGATCCAAAAATTGAGAATACCCAGCGCCACCAATCCGTTGGAAGAACAAAATCGAGCCAAATTGGGCAGGAAGTTAATGCTTTGTTCGGATCTGAAAGAGCTGGCGGATTTGATGGAAAATGCACTGCCTTCGGTAGGGATTGAATCGTTTTGCCTGTCCGTGCAGCCTAAGTTTGCGCTTTCAGATCATTTCGTCAACAACACGGAAGTCGTCGGCACCGACGTGAATGGGCCAGATGCAGACGGCACGTATATCGTTTCTGCCAGCTTGCCCAAAATGACCAATGCTTGTCGGGAATCTCGCTTCTTACCCACCTTGCTTGCGCCAGACTCCTGGTTTGCCAGCCTTGAACGCACAGACCATATGGTATTGCCGATTGTCGCTTGCGACGCCTGGATTGGCATTTTGCTGATTCAATTGAAACCACAGTTTCAAGAACTTATTTTGCAGATTCAAGCCGCACTCTCATTGGTGTGTGACCGGGAAATAAAAATCAGAAGGGCGCTCAGGCTGAACCAGAGCAGTTTGAATGAGTCGCTGCTGAGTGCAGAGCGAATAAGAACCGTAGGCACCCTGGTGCGTGGGGTGGCGCATGAGGTGAATACACCGCTGGGTATCAGCGTGACATTGGGCTCCTGGCTACAGGAAAAGTTGGACGAATTCAGCAGTCGGTTTGCACACGGCAAGCTTACCAAGCAGTATTTGGACGAGTTTATCAATGGGGGGCGAGAGGGCATCGAGGGCCTGAATGGCAATTTGAACCGGGTTGCGGAATTGATTCAAGTATTCAAGAAGGTTTCGGTCACACAGTATTCTGACAGTGCGGTTCAAAGTGATCTGCAAGATGAAGTCCGGCATGTATGCCAACTGTTGAATTCAGAATTAAAGGCCAGATTTATTCGACTCGAAATCGTGGCTGACGCGCCCATGCCAGTGACGACCCTGTGCGTGGTATTGAACGAAATCATCACCCATTTGATACGCAACGCCATCGATCACGCTTTCCCGAAAGGCAGTGACAAAGAGCCCATCATCACCATTGCCATGGGAGAAGCGGCGCAATCGGGCGATGTGTTTGTCAAAGTCGCAGATAATGGCGTTGGCTTTTCAAAGGCGGTCAAATCCCAGATATTTGATCCGTTTTTCTCGACCAATCAAGCCGCTGGCCATCTTGGTTTGGGTCTGGCGATTGTGGCCAATTTGGTCAACGATTGCCTGTGCGGCAAAATCGAATGTGAATCGTCGATAGACTCAGGTACGGAATTTGTGATTACCTTTGCGCGGCATTTTTAAAATTAATATTGATCCAGGCGCAAGCTGATTCAAATAAAACGGGTTTGTCGCGCTATGGTTTCCAAATCATGGGGTTCGTCCCCGAGCGTACAATCTCCTGCCAGAATGCTGGGGGGGGAATATCACTGATGGGGGCTGTTGCCGGTGGTTAATAGCACGCGTACTTGGCGTGGTGCCGGTAGCGTGTTGCGGGTTTGGGCCAGATGAAGGTTTTGCGCGTCTTGCCAGATGCAGCCTTGTAGTTTTGCTCCGGTGAAGCGGGCGTGTTGTAGATTTGCGCCAGAGAAATTGGTTGCGCTGAGGTTGGCAGCGGTGAAATTGGTGGCGTTGATGCAGCGAATCGTCAGTTGCAAACGGCGCAACAATGATAGTTGGGGTTCTTCTTTTTGAATGGCGCGGCGGCCTAGTATTACACCTAATCGGATAAAAATAATTGCTGCGACCGCAAGCGCGACCCCACCCGTGCCCGTGATTTTGCTCGCGCGCGAAATCGCGAGCGCGCCCATTAGCGCGACCCCGCCCGCGACCGCAGGCGCGACCCCGCCCGCGACCGCTAGCGCGCCACCGCCCGCGACCGCGGCACAGATTGTGGCCCCGAGTGAGTGCCCGATTGCACTCGCGATCATGTTCCAGAATGCGCTCGTGGCCGCGTCCGCGCCCACGAGCGGGAGTGCGCACGCGACTATAGTCAGAAAAAGCCACGCCAGATAGTCGAAGCGCTGCCGTTGTACTGCTAGCCAAATTACAAAGCTGCTTAACAATGCGAATATGGCAGTTATCTCAAGTATGTGCGCGGTTACCGATAAGCCTGCTCCTTTTAATGCAGCTTCAAACAGCAGCACCAAAAGCACCATGCCAAATAAATTCAAGAAGCCTGCAACCACCCCAACGAACAATTGCATCACCCCTGCAACAACAATCAATCCCTTACCTGATTTTCCCATCTGCGCCCGGCAAAACTTCGCCCCGCTCAAATCTGCCCCAGAAAAATCCACCCCACCCAGCTTGGCATCAGAAAAATCCGCCCCACGCAAGTCCTGCCCCTTAAACGACTTACCCCGCAAATCCTGCCCGCTAAAATCCTTGCCCATTTCGCCCCCAACAGCCGTTGGTTTCAATGATTCAATGCGCCACATCCTGAAACACATCGTCGATGGTCGGCGCATCCATTGCGCGATCAAACCAAGCCTCAATTTGCGCGCTGGAAGCTTGGCTTACCTGCTCTTGTACCGATCGCGGCAAGTTGCCAAAACGACGGGTCAATAATCGGTTCAGCATGGCCGATTCACCACCTTGCCAACCCTTTTGCAAACCCGTTTGCAAATCCTCTTGCCGTTGTCGCTCCGACCTGATACGTTCGATTGACGTGATATATTCCATTTGTTGTTCCTCCTCCAGTACGGTGACGAAATTGTCCAATTGCATTTCTAACTGTGGCGGCAAGGCCATCATCCAGTCAATTACGGCAAAAAACTCACGAATCAGTGTTGCATCCCACTTGCGCGCATACAACAGGCGCACTAGCTTGCATTTTACTTCAAAGCGGGTAGCTATGTCACGTCGCGTAGCGCGGGTTTGCAGATAGGCAAGTGTTAGCAGTGCAAACGGATTAGAAGGGGTCGCCAATTTTTCTTCCTGCTTCGCAAAGCCGATTAGTTTTACAATGGGGAAACTAAAATCCATTTTACACCCCAACTTAGTGCTTCATTATCGATTCGTAAGCGATGCGTTTATGCAAATTCAGGTCGGAAAGATCGGGGATTTCAATTTTTTCATGCTAAGGAACGCAATCAAATTGCTCGCGTAGCGCCTTTTCGCCTGCAATAGTCGATTTGGTTTGCTTCATCACCTGCGTTTGCAAGCGCGTGAGCGCGGGGAAATGCAGGTTTTTACAGGCAGATGCTAAACTTACGTCCCACACGTCAGCCGTTTTTTTGCTCACCACATACGGCCCCGCATACGATGTCGTTTGCGCCTTGGGTAGGTCATAAGCTAAACGAAACATATAAAAACCGGGCACAAAGGTTTCGCCCTCCCCGTCATTATTTTCAATATACGCACTGGAGGTATTGAGCCATTTTCGATAGGCGCTATGCATTAAAACTAAGCGCACCACTTGCTCAGCTTGCGCTTTACTCAAGCCTTGTTCAGATACATGGGAAAATTCGAGACCCGCCCCTTTTGCCCGAGGCAGCCAAGCAAATAAGCCCAATAAGCCCAAAATCAGATATTTTCTCATCACTTGCACTCCATACGTGCCTTCACCATTTTAATCACATCGGCGACTTTAGTCGCATACCCCGCTGTGCCGCCAGTAGCTGGGTTACCTGTATTAAAATTTAATCGTACTAGTTCTTTGGCAAAAGCATTGGGGTCACGTACACCCTTCAAAGTTGGGCCAAAGCGTGCTGCAAAGGAACGGCCACTATCAAGGAAGGAAGCGTAAATAGCCACTTTGATCTTGGCATTGCCGAGTGGTGCAATTGAACTGGTTTGAAATGGTGCGGGTGCATGCATTGAAAAGAAATTATTATAAGTCTTAGCGATACGGCCTTCACCATACTGACTTTCTAACGCAGCTAGTCCAAGAACATTTTCAGTTGGCAGATCAAGTTGTTTGGCAATGAGCATACAGTCAGATTTATATTTCATCACAAAGGCAATTGCCTTCAAATTATTGCACTTATTCAACATTTTAGGACTACTTAGTTTAAAAAAATGAAATTATATCATCAAATTATCCTCACTTTCAAAAAGGGTGACTATTTTTTATTGTGAAAAAGTGCCGCAGCATTTGTTTTCGGCATCAGATAGGCAAGAGAAATGTTCTTTGTTTGTAGTGATTTTTTGCCGTTAATTTCAAGCGCAATAGAAAACCTGTGATCTGATGATTTTGGTACTTCGACCCACAAAATAAAGCGGTCGAATTTACCTGCTGCAATGGGTTGGGAAATTGAATGACTAATCGAATAGTTAGTTCCGGTAGTTTTCAAAAGCATATTGTCAGTGCCAGTCGGATTAAATCCATCTCCCCCATGCATGGATAACTTTACTAACCGTAACAGGCGCTCCAATTTTTTGAACTTGAACCTGCGCAATGCCATTTTTATCCACATATTTTGTGACCACTTCGCCTACCACATCAGTTTCGCAACCGATCCCTGCACCATCGCCGAAAATAGCCCCACCATGTATTTCCCGCCCAATTGTTTGTAAGCATGCATCGGTTATACGTTTCCAAATTCGCACTGATTTTGCCTCATCTTCTATTGCTAATGACTGATCGGATAAGGCATCCAGTCCGGCTTCCAACGTGCCAGGAGCCAATGGCAGTTTTTTAAGCAGCGGCGCTATACTTAAAAGATAAGTATCTGGTTCTTTCTTAATTTTAACCTGCGGCAGTGCAACAAACTTTGCAGCGCCGTCCAGCTTCAAGCTGCCATTCATTGCAACTTCAAAATCGCTACTCCAGCCTTCATTGGAAATTTTTAGCGCTTGTAAAACGAGGTTATGGTGGTTAAAAACTAATAATGACTCATTATTTTGAACGCTTTGTGCGACATTAAGCGTGCCAAACACCGCCAGTAAGAAAAATAGACTGATTCGTATTGTTAATTACCTTTATGTCTAATCCGACTCGTGGCAGATTGAAGTAAGGGCCATATGGCGAAACTCGCTTTAAATACGAAGCGGATCGATCTGTAACATAATAGATTTCAATGCCGTTTGAGTTTACCTTCTTTTCGTACTGAACTTGATAAGCGCGCGAATGCGATAGCTCCTTACTTGTCTCAGTTTTTAAATCGACAAAAAATTGAACACCAGTTTCAGGCGTATGACTGCTACTTTTTTTTACAGCTTGCCCTTCGCTCATCACTTTTAGGCAATCACTACTGGCGGATGGAAACCATTTGTGATCTCGGCTGCGGGCGATTGATTCTTCCAGTTTACCGTCGAGTATGAGCGCACCTCCATCGCTTATTCGCGGTGCCCGTACATCGATTTTTGCACCAATATCCGCACACGTTCCACTTGATTTTGAAACTTCTTCTTTAATTTGTTCCTTATTGCCACCAGTTGCCTCAATGCATGAAATGTAGTTTGCCATTCGTTGGCTAACGCAGCGGGTAGCATAGGGTTGAAAGCCGCTTGGACAACTTTGGGTAGCCGGATATTGCAATTAAATAATTAATAATATAAAAAATAATGTTATTATTTTAATAAATTTAGCAATATTTTTCTCTTAGTCAATTATTGATGCGGTTTAATTTCTCAAAATGCCAGTTAGTAGTATCGTCTCAACCTTACCCAACCCAACCCACAGCCAACCAGAAATGGCAAAAGCTTACATATTTTATTTGCTAAATCATTTAATTGCATGGTTTTCTTGAAGTGCGCCAAATGAAGGTGTCCCAACATCATCTTGAGCCGTTTTAATGCCAAGTACCCAGTGTAGGGGAAAAGCCTAAATTGTAGATGGAATAGCTATGATTGCAAGCTTTTTCTGGAACACCGCAATCCGGTGGCGGCACACTTAAACACCCAACGCCATATACAACGTCAGCGGATTGTCGCTGCAAGCCACAAAGCCATAGTGTTGGTAAAAAGCCTTGGCCTTGTCATCCTTGGCATCGACCAGTAGTGCATAGGCGGCGACTTGCCTGCTTTGCTTAAGTTTGAACAGCCAGGGCTGCCCAATATCTTCGAGTTCGCGCATTACCCGCTCATTGCCAAATGCACAGTCACCGCGTACCAACTTGGGTCGCTTTTCTTCGGGAAGCCGACAAATTAACTCGATCAACAGGTAGTGTTTGGGCTGTACTGTGTGATGTCCCGCTCTGCACACGCGCCTGTAGCACCAGC
>JBKJLF010000441.1:0-2852 GCA_046597185.1 Burkholderiaceae bacterium
ACTGGCGAATGCACTACCGTACCCATGTCAGCATTCATTTCTTGGATTGACGCCAATAATTTTTCACCGAGTGCTTGGCCTGTGATGACTTCGTTATTTGCCATGGTCGATTGCCTCCTTGATGGCTTTAAGCAGTTGGGCGATTATACGTCAATGCCAGTTCGCATTAAGGCGACGCTGGCAACAGATTTATAAAAAGAAGCGAGACCACGTTTTCCTGTTTCAACCAGCAGAATCGAAACCATTCATCATCTTCCCATATTATTTACGCAAACAAAGCCCCTAACCCTGGTTCCGCCACCTTGCGCGACTTACCTGCCTTGCCCGGCTGCGCGCGTCGGCCAAGGGCTGGCGCAATTTGGTCACCAAAACACGTAATATTGCGAATCACCCAGCGCGAAGTTACCATTGGTTGTAACACGAATGGCATCAACCAAACCCGGATCAAGTTCATAGCGGAGCAGTTCGCGGTACGCATACACGCGCGCACTGGCGTCTTTACCTAACCGCAGGTATAACGCGTGTGGTGTTACGAACGCGCTTAGCGCGCCTTGCGCGTTGGCGCGATAGCGTAACCATAGCTATTCTGCCGGATGTGCCACCATATTGGCGCGCACCGGGTTTAATTCGAGGTAGCGATTGCATACCAGTAGATACATTTTTCTTGCGCTAGACAGGAAACCAACAAGTGGCATTGTTGGTCATCAGGTCGTAGGCGTGCACTTGGCATTGGGTCTCGTTGGCGTATTGTTGCAGCCAATTGAGATAGCCGCAGTAGTCTTCGTCACCATAGAAACAGGGCTTATCCGTTGTTGCCACGCTGGGTGATGTGCAGCGGGACGTTGGGCAGTATTAGCCGGGCGCGGTATAAGGGGACCCCAAGATGGTGGGGTTCTTGAAGTAAAGCAGAAAATAGACGTGCCTTGCCAAATAGTTTCAAAAAACTATTAAAAATAACTTTTGGCTGACATTATTAATATATTATTAATTTTATATCATTGCAATTGTACCGCGACCGCATTGATTGAGAAAACAACTTTATTAATTTGAAAAACTAATGGAAATGGAAAGAATACAGAATGCAGGGCATCGAATGCTAAAACCTCTCAACACGTGTTGTTGCGCCGGCTACAACTTGTGGCGTTGATATGGTCCTTTAGCTAATCCAAAGGCCTGTGTGGAAACGGTCACGAGCCGGCCGCGCTTACTGGCTGCTGTCGCGTAATATGACGCAACATAGAAGCCAGCACTTGTATTGCTTACCGTGCCACCGACCGTAGCGGCACAATTTAATGCGCTGGTAGCCAACGGGCTGGCAGGATTGCACATGTTCTGGCAACTGCGCCTCAGTTGCCCTCAGCGCAGCGGTGAAAAGCATTGTTGGTTTATATAGTCGAAAAAATTCTTGCCGTGAGCATCGCAAATTCCTCAAAAAACACCTCGCTGCCAGCTTTGGCGGCGGAATAACAAAGGAATTTAGGTTATTCTCGCCAGTTTGACGCGCCTTACCGCAATTAATCGAAGCTTAGCAATAAATACTATTTTTAAACGACAATTCTTCTGGAAGAATTTTTTTTCTTCTGGCCTTGATCTTTCAAAAAAGCCAGCTACAATAGAATTGTACATCAACAAAATTTGAACAAGGAAAAATATGAGCCATTATCAAGGATCAATACTATTTCGTTTTATTTTCATAGCACTGAAACTATTTAAGTTGAATAAATCAATTTTGTTTTACACGTAAAGGATGAATCATGAATAACCAAACTGAATTTTCAACAACTGTTGATAACGAAAGAAAAGTGGCAAAAATAAATGATCCATATGAATTAGCGAATTTGCTACCTCTTTTATTAGAAGATAATATTAGAGCGATAAGAATTAGCAATTGGCGGAGTCCTGAAGACTGCTCAAGAGACATTAAAATAATGCATTCATATACAAATGGCGTATATGCGCAAGAACCAACACTGGCAAAGGGTGGGCCGACTGTATATGATTATGAAGGAAAAGAAGACGACGCTGCACAATATTTTGAAAAATCTAAAATTTGGAACCCAGCCTTGCGCGAAATGCTTTATCCAATTGTTACTTCCGCAGATCGGTTAGCTATGATTTTGGCTGAAACCCACCCGGGCGGGGTAGCCCCTGAACAGTTTCTACCAGGGAAAACCCCTTCGATGCAAGTAATTCGGCGTTTTGAAAAAGGTTCACGTGCTGGCCCACATGTTGATAGGTCCGATTGGGATTGGCCGAACAATGTTACTGCATCATCACAAAAAGGACTTATTTCTGCCGTTTGCTATCATCAAGTTGCAAAGTTAGGTGGTGAACTTGTCTTATATGGGGATAAATTTGATATCGATGCTTGGCGACGGGCCAAAATTAAGGATTCATCTTACGAAATCGATAGGGATTGGTTGAGTAAAGATGCAATAGTTATAAATCCTACCCAAGGTGAATTAGTTTTATTCAATGCGCATCGTGTCCATGAAGTGCGGGAGATTTTAATTGGAACGAGAATAACATCATCAAATTTTTATGCATGGCGTGGGGTCAACTTAGCATTGGGCCGATTCGCATAAAATCATTACTGAAAAATATTTAGTTTATTTTTAAGAAACTAAATTATTACAATTTAATTTCTTGAAATTTTAAGGAGCCTAAAATGTCAGTTCAACTTTGTGAAAATGGTATTTCTGTTGATTTGCCAACCGACCAAGAATATTATTCTGACTCATACAAGCGGAAAAGTTCGGCATATCTTGACAATATTTTTATTGACGATCGACTTGGTTGCTGCGCAATACTTAGCAACACTATATTCTACCCACAGGGAGGCGGGCAAAAGG
>JBKJLF010000550.1:0-2715 GCA_046597185.1 Burkholderiaceae bacterium
GGTAACGGGCACGCCCGGAGACGGCCCAAAAAAGTGGCAAACCGTTGATGCCGCGCAAGACTAAAACGAAGTTGCGGTAGTCGTGGCCAGTTGCCCGTTGTGTTGGGTGAGATGGTAGCACAAGACAATGAGCCGTTGCATACCCAACCGAAAATAAGCCAGCGCATCCGCGCCACGCCTACGCGAGGGGGCGCACTGGTGTGCGCGCAAGCGATGGTGATTGAATTTGGCGACAGAATTTGCATGGGGGTAATACGCGGCCAGCCCGTCCAACATTCAAGTTCAGGGGCGCTGCGCGGCTTTATCGCGCAGCGTCCCCTGCAACGCAGTGTTAGGCTTCGCTGTATTTAAGCTTGTCTCATAGTCCGCGCAGCAGTTCAGAAGTGCTCCAATGGTGCGCTCTGATGCTTCGGTCGCTGGAAGTAACGTTCCATCAACCAGCCTCACATGAATTGTGCCTTCAGATGTGCAGATCTCGTACCCAGGTCGGCATGATCGATAGCGTCGCCAAAGCGCTTTAAGACCTGCACGTAACCCGAACTTGTCGGTCACACGGTAAACATGGTTCGAGCAAGTCTCCCGGTAAATACACGTCCGGCGCAAATGTTGTGGCCACACGCGCCAGTACGCACGGATCACCATTTTCAGGCAAGTTCTCACCTGCGGAACACTGCCATTGAAACCGAAGTTGTTCTTGCGGGCGTTGCGCCCATTCCAAAGCAGCCGTTGTCGCCCGCAATGTGCGTTTCAACGCTTTCGAGGCGAACGTATTCCCATCCTTCATTTGAATACTCAGTTGCTAACGCTTGAAGCTGTGCAGCAGCTTTGGTCGCATTGTCTTGCTGTGTGATCGATGCCACAAATGGTACTACTTTGTACTCCATGAGATGTTCCTCCTTTTTAGCCTAACGTAAAGGTAACAGGCACGCCCGGAGGTGGCCCAAAAAAGTGGCAAACCGTTGATGCCGCGCAAAACTAAAACGGCGTTGCGGTAAGCGTGGCCGGTTGCCAGTTATGTTGGACGAGATGGTAGCACAAGACAATGAGCCGTTGCATACCCAACCGGAAATATGCTTACGCACGGGTGCACCCGCGCCACACCTACGCGAGGGCGCGCACTGGTGTGCGCGCAAGCGATGGTGGTTGAATTTGGCGACGGAATTTGCTTGAGCGAAATGTGTGGGCACACGATTGAAGGGTTTACGCGGCGACCAGTGCTTTGGCACGGAAGATGTGTATCTGGTGCCGGGCAGGTACACGGCTTCGGCTGCGGTGCGGGCTAACGATGGTACTTGGCATGTGAAAACCAGCCATGCGAAACGGGCTAATCGCGCAACACGTAATATATTTACCGACCACCTTCACGATTGCGCCAAAATTTGGCGCAATTGCGCTAAAATTTGGCTCATGAGCAAAATCAGTGATGCATTATTTTCAAAAGCCACCAAGGCCGTGCTGGCTAATATCTTTCTGCGCCCGGAAGGCATGCACTTGCGTGCATTGACGACACTAACCGGATTGGGTTCCGCATCGGCCCAGCGCGAACTGGCGACGTTAAGCGAAGCGGGAATATTGATTAAAGAAAACATTGGTAAAGTGATACTTTACAAGGCCAACCTAGCGTCGCCGATTTACGCTGAATTGTCCTCCATTATCCAAAAAGTGGAAGGCGTCGCGCCCCTTCTGAAGGCGGTTCTCGACCCGTTCCGACCGCGTATCGAACGGGCATTCATCTATGGTTCTGTCGCGAAGAATGAAGACACCGTCAATAGCGATATCGATTTGCTGGTCATTGGAAACGACATTGGCAGTGCCGATTTATACCCCGAATTAGTAAAACTGGAACAACTGGGGCGAAAAATATCCCTTAGCGTGTACCGACCAGCGGAATTTTTACGCAAATTAAAAAGTAATCAGCATTTTCTTGTTAATGTAGTCAAGGGGCACAAGATCGAACTAATTGGAGCGGATGATGAGTCAGAAGGAACTTGACAGCTTGGTAAAAATCGGTCAACTCAAACGGGAGCCATTTGCCCAATCCGAGGTTGACACTTCCCTTCGCAGTGGTAGGGATCGGTTGAAGGATGCTTCTGCGCAAGGGATTTCGCTTGCGGGGAAGTTTTTGCGCGGGAATACGGTGCTGCGTATTCATTTTCTTTGGCTGCCTTGCGAAAACGGTCAGGTCACGTTTCGCTACACCAACGGCAAAACTGGCAAGGCCGAATTTCCAACGTTGGGCGGCGTGGCGTTCCTCAAGCGCTTCGTGCACACATTCTGCCCAAGGCTTTCGCTGCACACGTAACTTTGGCTTGCTACACCCGAACAGTAAGCGACTGATTCAATTGTTGCAATTGCTGCTGCGGGTGGTACTCAAACCTTTCGCTGCATCGTTAAGAAAACGGCCCGCGCTGGTTTGCGCTTGCAGTGGCGGCGAGATGAAAATCGTGCGCACGCGCATAAAAGCCACGTTTGCCTGGTCTCGCCCGATTGGCGACGCGATGCCGGAGACCGTCGTGTAAGCCTAGCTAGCAGCCTGTCGCGGTCAGCGCAAAAATTAGTTAGTATAAATTGACTTATGCCATAGTATATAGATACTTTCAGTAATTTAAGCCAATTTGGTTCATTTTTATTGTGTTTTTACCTTGTTTTTTGCTCATTTTCCTACTTTACCCAAATTTTGGACGTAGTAATGCCATACGCTTCAAATTCCACGCC
>JBKJLF010000613.1:0-4806 GCA_046597185.1 Burkholderiaceae bacterium
CCACTGACCAAACCATGTTTGGTGCCGATTGGCAGAATATAAGATGAATACGCTTCGATTTCTGTGTGATAGCGCACATGGCAACAGCGGGGCTTTCGGGCGCGGTTCAAAACAGGCCATTTTTGGGGAAATGCGGACGAGCGAAATCGTTTTATTTGAAAAAAAGCGTTTCAGCTTTGCGGGAGCAATAGTTGACGCGAATCAGGTGGACAACAGCCCGGCAGTCTTGGGGCTTACGGCAATAATGGCCTGCAAGTTATAATGCTTGACCTGATAGTTCTTGCCATCGGCAGCAGTTGTTAAGTATTGCTTAATAACTGCCCAAACCCGTTTCCAATTCGGCGGGCAGTGCGCGGGTCAGTTCAAATGTCGAAACGCCGATGGTTTTATCCACGCCGCGCAAGGCGTATTCGGCGATCACTTCGTTCGCCTTCAATTTGTGCCACAGCCAGTGGCACAAATTCCACGCTGGCATATTCGCGATAAAACGCCAGCATGCGCTTGATATTCCGCTCGGAAAACCCCTTCTCCTCCGGCAGCGCATTGCGAATATCGCACGCCAGTCGCGGAATCACCGCAGCACCCAGCCCTCTATTTGTTTCCGCGCATCCAACATCTGGCCCAGCTCCCAATACAGACGGATCAGCTCGCCATTGCCCGACAGCATCGCACGGGTTTGCGCCTGCCGGATACGCTGCTTAATGTCGGTCAGCAGATCGTCGTAATTCATGGGCGTGGTGGGTTGCGTGTTCATGCGGCACCGCCCAGTAACATGGCTTCGATGCGGCGCTTGGCGGCGTCGAGTTCGGTTTGGGCTGCGGTACGCAGTTGCTCAGCTTCCTCCATCCAGCGCTTAGCCTTGCCAATAATGCGCCGCTGCACCAAATCATCCACTTCCGGGATCAGTAAGGTCTTGATATCCTCAGTTTGCAATCGAGGAAGTGTATTGCCCGACATCAAGTGCTTGGTTTGTTTGACGACCAGATTGGAGCGAAGGAACAGCGCCAGAAATTCACTGCGAATCGTGATGCCTTCGAGCACATGAAATTCGGTTGAGCAAAGCCCGTCAAAAGGCGCGAGGAATACTTTATTGAGGTATGGCCGCAGCTTAGGGAACAAGACTTGCCCTTCGCGAAACGCAAACGCACTGCTTACCGATTCCTTGTCACTGGAAGGTATATAACGCCCCGTAGGGGATTCGATATTTTCCAGCCCAACGTAGATCACACCTTCTGGGATGGCTGTGCGCAAGTCGCGGCAAAATAAGGCGGCTTTGCGCAGCGGGTGAAACGGCCGACGCTGGAGTTCGGTAATGCACGCTTCCCGCTCAGGGTGTAATGCTTGTGGATCAAACCGCCAGCCCGCCAACTCCCGCCGCTGGGCGGTGAAGATGCGGCTGGCAAGGGTGTTTTCCGGTTCGGGTGGCAGGGCGATGCCAAGTTGTGTGAGGAGGTATTCGTCGATGCCTGCCAGCTTCGCGGTGGCTTGTTTGAGGGCTGCCTTGTACGCATCGTAAGCAGTACGAACATCGCGCTCAACCCCTTCATCAAGAATCACCGGCATCGAACGCAGCGCGGGGTAGTCTAATGCGGGGCGCGTTCCGCCAGTTGAACGGCGTTTTGCAAGAGCTTCCGCAATATCGGTATTCAGCCACGCCGCCAGTGCCGCGCTGGTAGCGCGGTCTTTGGTGCGAATACGGGCAATGTGCTGGTTGATGTTGCCCTCGAAGCCTTGTGGCGGTACGGCAGCAACTGCCATGCGCCCGACACCAGTGATCTTGACCAGCAAATCGTCTTGCTTAACTTGGCTGCGCGCCAGCAAGCCATGATGCGTTTCATGATTCACATGTCTCACATCATCGAGCGCCAGTTCTCCACTACTCTTCAGGTTTTGAACGCGTATAAATGGAATCCCCGTTGTCGCGTCGGCGTAGTATTTTTTTCCTGTTCCTCAGCTTTAGGCGTAGCGCCACCGGACATGGCGACGATAAAGTCACGCAACCTGGCCTTGCTGCGTGTTTGCACTAACGCTTCCAAACGGACGAATCGGGGTAGATAAAAGTAGGGGGCGTGCCGCGTCGCCATTTGCCCCCGGTACACGATGAAAACAGCGTTCTCATCCAGTCCGGGGGGCAGACAAAAGGGCGCGTATCTCCCCGTTCAATATGCGCCAAAAAACGCGCCAACTCAGCAGCCACAGTTTCCAGCTCATTCGTCGCCGTAGGTCTGCCAGTCGCGTCGTAGCCGATATCTTCCGCAATCGCCATGAAGATCGGATAGTCGGTAAGCTCGGCTTTGACACGCGCCAGAAAGTCGTCTTCCAGCGTTTCGCGCAGGATGGCGATTCGTTCGTTGTAGTCGTCGCCAGTGGCGGCAACCCAGTCTTTATAAATGTCAGTTTCCTTGTGCGCGGCGATGGCAGCTTTGACTTCGGCGTTCAGTTCGCGTTTGATTGGGGCGGTCAGCGTGCCTTGCGCTTGCAAGGCGTCCAGCTTGGCGATGAGGTCGTTTTCCATTTTCTGGATGATCGCGTCGCCCTTCTTGATCGTCGCTTTCTTTTCTTCGAGCAGGGCTTCCAGCGCGAAGCCTAACGCATCTTTGGCAAACAATTCGTCCTGTGCTTTGGACTTAGTGGCCAGAATTACAGCGGTAGTGGCTGCGTCGTATTTTTTGAGGAAAAGCACCGAACTTTTGACGCCTGCGCCGTTGGCGGCAAAGGCGAATTGCGGTAGTGAGACGACGGCGACAATGCGTCAGTGCTCCTCGATCCAGTCGCGCACGTATTGCATTGAGCTATTGGTGAGGATGCTGTCCGGGATAACCATCGCCAGATAGCCGCCAGGTTTAAGAAAACGGTGACATTGCTCGATGAACAGCACTTCGGTGGTTTACTGGTCGCGTACGTCTTCGCGCTGTAGGTTGATATTCTTGAGTTTGGCATCGATCCAGTCCACGCCTTTTTTGCCCAGATCATAATTCTCCAGATAGCGCTTTTCGGCGAATTTGACCTTGGAGCCAAACGGCGGATTGGTGATGATGAAGTCGAAGGCGTTTTCCTTGAATCCTTTGTTTTTGCTCTTCGCGCGCATGATGGCGGTGGCTTCTAGGCCATCGAATGCGATGACGTTAGTGTGCCCGTCGTCATGAATAATCATGTTCATTTTGGCGGTACGGGCGATGCCTTCGGAGATTTCGATGCCAAATAGATTATGCTCGGCGAAGTCATGCCAGAAGTTGAAATGCTCTTTATGGCCTTCTGGGGTGGTGGGATCAAAATAGCCATCCGCCGCTTTTCGGTCGGCCTGTTTGCGCACCTTGTCGAGCGCATGCAACAGGAAACCGCCGCTGCCGCAGGAAGTGTCCAGCACAAGGCTCTCGTTGCAAATGGGCAGGGCATTGACGATGAATTGGACGATTTTGCGCGGGGTGAAATACTGGCCGAATTCACCCCGGAAAAAGCCTGTCATAAATGTCTCAAAAGCACGGCCTTTGCTGTCGAGATCGGTCTTGTTCAGGTTGGTGGCGGCAAGATAACCAACGACGGTTTGTAGTTCGGCGTTGGATAGCCGGATGTCTTCCTTGAATACCTCTTCGTCTTTTTCACGGCCTTTGACATACAGGCCGTGGATGCGGGTTTTAAGGTCGTCGCCAGTATCGTCGGAGAATACCTGAAAGTCGTAGGGGTCGCCGTTTTTCCGTTTGGCCCGCTCATCCCAAATTTTGCAGAAAATAATCTTGTCGAGTTCGTCAAAGGCTTCTGCCGGGTTGCGTTTGCCACCTGCCCAGAGTGCGTCATGGGCTTGTTTGAAAATGCGGGTGAGTTCGTTCTCTTCTACTGTCTTGAGTTCAAACCCACCAACGCCACCCTTCACATACTTCGCGCGGGCAATGCCTTTGCCGGGTCGGGGCAAATCGGCCAGACGATTGCCGACACGATCCTTGGGGGCTGCACGGTCGCGCCGGAAATAATCGTTACGAATGCCGGAAGTGAGCCAAACATACTCAGCATCGATCGAATTGGCATAGCCAAAGCCTTGCTCTATGCCTTGATCAAGTTCGCCCTGGCTGGCTTCTTCGCGCTTGCACTCGACCAGGATCAATGGCTTCTTGAGTGATTTGTCGGCATACACGACGAAGTCGGCGTAGATATTGGGCACGCGGTGCTCGACCGCGACCTCGATATCGATCTGTTTGGCGGTGTAGCCATACTCCAGCACCAATGACAGATAGGCGTGGGCACGCACTTTTTTCTCGGGGTCGTTGTATCGCAATCGCTTGTTTTTTTAATGTAGGTAATATTTTTTTGTTCAGCGTCAAAAGCGATCAAGCGTTTCTGGATGCCTTGGTCAAAGAGTTCGTTCATTCAGTTTTCTCCGTTATTCGTTGGGTATCAGCTAGGCTGATCCATGTTGCGCCGCGCCCATTGCCCGCACGCCAGCGGTTAATTGTGCCGACGTGTTCTTGCGATTCTTTATAGCCGAGTTATAGGCGCGCAGCATTGCCAGCCGCTGCGTGGGAAAGCGCCGCTTGGCGAGGTGATCCGGCGTTATTGACTGCTTGGCTCGTGGGGAACTGGGAAAATGGCGTAATCTTAATGCATATCAAGGGGTTGCGGCACGCCATGACCCCTTTATTGTAAATATTCGGTGAACCCAGGTCACCCGTGTTGCTTATTGTTGTCTGTTAAGTGCAATCTGTGCGCATGATCCACCGCCCATAGGGCATCATAACTGGCAATGTCTGGATACCAGATGGCGCAGGTTCTCATAGCGCTGGCCGCCCCAATTTCCCCCATTTTTTCCCTTTC
>JBKJLF010000640.1:0-13340 GCA_046597185.1 Burkholderiaceae bacterium
CCGGTCGGACATTAACAGTGACAAGCACTGCAAGTTAAGGCGATCCATTTCGGGGCGATCCAACAAATCAATTTCTGACACAGGCAACACTCCCCATTCAGCAACCAGAGCAGCATCTGGACAATCAATAACAGCGCAATCACAGCGTAAAATAAAACATCAAAACCCGACTTCACCACATGATAGCGAGAAAGCACGCCCGAACTCAACTTATTCCGGTAAAGAAGACGAAAATACCGTTCGCAAGCACACTTCCCTGCATCAATTCGCTACAATAGCAGCCTTGCCTAACCTGATTACGCGATTTCCATGAAGCGCTTGACCCCAACCGTATTTTTCCGACCAAAGCGATTGGCCATCAGCCTGATGGGCTGGCCACTCATTTGCGCCACCCTTGCCACATCTGCCGCCGCCCAGGAGGCAGACCCGGTTTTGTATCTGGCGGGCGATATTGCTGATTGCCGCGAAACACCCGCGCCGCAAAGTGCCGCCGCCAAAACGGCGAAAATCATCGCCGAACGACTCAAACAAAATCCCCAGGCCAAAGTTATCACCCTGGGTGACAACACCTATCCCAACGGCGAATTGAAAGAATTTAATGATTGCTACGCCCCCACCTGGGGCGCATTCCGCCAGCAAACCCACCCCAGTCCCGGCAACCATGAATACCGCACCCCGGACGCAAGCGGCTATTTCCAGTATTTTGCCGAACGCGCCGGACCGGAACAACGCGGTTACTACCGCTGGCAGTTGGGAAAATGGCGGATTTTCTCGCTCCACAGCTATTTGAAAGCGCCAGAACAACAAGCCGCGCAACTGGCCTGGTTAAAAAAAGAATTGGCCAGTACCCCCGCTGGCTGCACGCTCGCCTACTGGCATCACCCACTGTTTAGCTCCGGAGGCCATGGCAATAACAACCATATGCGAGAGATTTGGGATTTGTTGCAGACAGCCAAAGCCGATGTGATACTCAGCGGACACGATCATGATTACGAACGCTTTGCCCCGCAAGACGGACAAGGCAATGCCAACAAGAATGGCATGCGCGAATTTGTGGTCGGCACGGGCGGCACCCCGCTCACACCTTTTTTGGTCAAAAAACCCAATAGCGAAGTGGGCGATAACAGCAGCCACGGTGTATTGCAACTGGTGTTGCGTGAACACAGCTATGAGTGGACTTTTTTATCGGTAGAGCCGGGCGGATTTTCCGACAAAGGTAGCGCAATGTGCCATTAATGCCATAAAATTAGCCACTGAGTTGGCCTGCCTGTTGGCACACTTATTTACGTATTTATTTATTGGTTTGCTTATGTGTTTTTTCTTCCCGGGAGTATTTTCATGAAAAACAGCGTTCATTTCATTTTGCAAGGCAAGGGTGGCATAGGCAAGACCTTTGTTTCCACTTTGCTGGCGCAATGGATGAAAAAACAAGATGATATTCCCCTGCGCTGCTACGATACCGATCAGGAAAATGCCACCTTTTCACGCTACAAAGGTCTGGATGCCAAACACGTCCCGGTCATGACCGATAGCCGCACCATCGAACCCAAACGCTTTGATGCCTTGATCATCGATATTTTGGAGAGCGAAGGCAATTGCGTGATCGATAACGGTGCCAATACCTTTTCTCCTCTGATGGCCTATTTATTGGAAAATGATGTTTTTTCGCTGCTACTCGATTCTGAGCGCAAAGTGTATATTCACACCATTGTGGGTGGCGGCGATACCTTGCACGATACCGCTTCCGGCTTTGTTTCTACCGCCAAGGCCACCAAAGTACCGCTCGTGCTGTGGGAAAACCAGCATTTTGGTTTATTGCAAGCGGCATCGGGCAAGCAATTTATTGAATCGCAATCGTATAACGACCATGCCAGCCGGGTCAAGGGGCGCGTGGTCCTCACCCAACGCAATGTTGATACCTTTGGCGTGGACATCAAAAAAATGAATATTGCACGCTTGACGATGGATGAAGTGATGCAAAATGAAAAATTTAATTTGATGGAAAAACAACGCATCAAGGTCATGTTTCGCGATATTTTTGATCAACTCGATAAGGTCGAATGGTAATACCATGATGGATCATCACAAACTACGCAGCGCGGTCTTTGAAAAGACCGGCATTAAAATCGATACCACCGATCCGATTTTTGCCTTGGTTGCCTTGAATGAATCGGTGCTGGAAGAAATGTTTCAACGTCATTTGCATTTACTGCAAGCGAGCCACGGCATCAGTAGCGCGGACACCGTCGTTCGGCCACCGCTGCGCACGACGATGCATGATAACTGGGAGCAAGATGACCACCCCCAGGGCAAAACCCACAGCGATGCGCCTGGCGAAGGCGATTCCGATCCGGCGCTGCATCCAGCCACATCAAGCGCCCCACCTCATCCACCCCAGCCATCCGATGCGGCGGCAGCGCCACTCAATCAACGCATATTGGTCTATGCTGCGGCCTTGGGTTTAGCCTCTGCATTGCTGGTGGTGGGCGCGCAAGCGCTACTGCAGCCGGGCTTAAGCGCAGAACAAAAAGCGCAGTTGCAACAAGCTGAAAAACTACGCAAAGCGCTGGATAAACTCGACCCCAAACTGAAAGCCCAGTTACCGGCGGAACTTATGCAGCAAATGAGCCAAGCCAAATAGGCAAACCCGGTGGCCAAGCGCAACAAGCCAACTTTGAACAAAATTTTGTCAGCGACTTGATCTTGATACGGTGCAGACCCGGCAATCAGCGCTACAATAGCCTCATTCGTTGGCAATCATTTGCAGCAATCGGCAATTATTGCAATAAAATTATGCCCCACTTCTTGCACAAACTTCATTCACCATAGAATACACCGCCCATGTCCTCAGCAAGCAATTTACTCGACGAACAAGCGCTTGACGCCTTGGTGCAATCGATACGGATTCCACCGCGCCCGAGCTTATTGGTCGATGTACAACTGGAAATGGGACAAGATGATCCTGATCCACATAAAATTGCACAACTGATCGGCAAAGATGTGGCAATGTCCGCCTCGCTGCTAAAATCGGCCAACTCAGCCTTTTTCGCGCTACCACGCAAAGCCGAAACGGTCGAACAGGCTACCAATTTACTGGGCCTGACCAAGTGTTATTCGCTGATTTTAGGCTTGATCGCACGCAAAGCAATGCATGGCAATGGCTTGGCCCTGTCCAGTTTTTGGGATACCGCCACCAAACGCTCATTCGCCATGGCCCGGATTGCCCGCAGCACGCGCATTTGCGCACCTGATATCGCCCATACTTTTGGCTTGTTTTGTGATATTGGCATCCCGATGTTACTGAGCCGATTTCCCGACTATAGCGCCACCCTGCGCGAAGCCCATGCCGATATGGAGAGTCAAATTACCGCAATCGAAGATCGCCGCCACGGCACCAATCATGCAGCGATTAGCGCCATCATGAGCCGTAGTTGGGGTTTATCGCACGACGTTACCGAAGCCATCCGCTTTCACCACTTCTACGACATGATTGGTGAAAGCAGTACCTCAAAAACCGTCGCGGGCCTGTTAGCCATATGCGTCTTATCTGAGCGCGCGATTCAAATGTATCGTGGCATTCATGAAACTGCTGAATGGAATTGCGGTGGCTTGGCAGCCTGCGATATGCTGGCCATTTCTGAACACGAAGCCGAAGAATGGTGCGATCAATTGCACCATATGTTTGATCACGAGCTATGAATGCCAAGCTCGCAGCACAGCTACGCACCACAAACATTCACAAATAATATAACTGATATGACAAAGATAAATTGGACGAATGATCTCCAGCTCCGCATAATGGCACCTGTCTCCTCTATTCTCCTCTTGGAAATAGATTTCAGCCCACTCCTTGCAGTGGGCTTTTTTTTGGGTGCCAAGTGTATAATGGCCACTTCCCGATCATTGTTCGACAACTGCCTGGTTGTGCACGACCAAGCTGAGGAGCATACCCAATGAATGACTCCCCGCACCACACTGGTGTTGGTGCCCGCTTAACGCGCGCTTCGGTTTCGATCCGTACCAGGCTGACGATTTTGGTAACTGCCTGCATACTGCCCGCCGCATTACTGGCAACCGCACTCGTCTTCCATCAATACCAGGTTCAACGAGCGCAATTAATTCGCAATACCGTCCTGTCGGCACGCACGATGGCCGAATCGCTGACTAGTGAATTGGTGAGTATTGAGTCAGGATTACATGTTCTAGCCAAATCACCGTTGCTCATTTCTGGCAATATAAAAGACTTTTACCAAAATGCAATTGATGTCCTGCCTTTGCAAAATGCAAAGAACTATGTGTTGCTTGACTCAACCGGCCAACAGCAATTGAATACGCTTCGCCCGTTTGGGGCTCCCCTTCCCGTGGTCGGCGGCCCACCTCAGTTAATGGGCGTGTTTACAACGAATAAAACCACCGTCACTGACCTATTTATCGGCCCGGTAACGGGAAAGCCAACCTTGGCGATGGGCGTTCCTGTCTATCGAAATGACAAATTGGTCTATAGCTTAAACGTGGGAATTGCGCCGGAGCGCGTGGCGGCATTACTTCACCGCCAACATCTGCCACCCGGATGGATTGGTGCCGTTCTGGATCGAACCGGCATTTTAATCGCCCGCACGCACGAAAGTGAACGTTTTGTCGGCAAGAGTGCCGTTCCTGATTTGGTGGCGGCAGCGAAGAAAGCATCCGAAGGTACGATTGAATCCATTACCCTGGAAGGCATACCGGTCATATCGAGTTTTAGTCGGGTGGAAATTTCCGGCTGGACGGTGGTTATTGGTATTCCGACATCCACATTGACCAATTCTCTAAAAAAGTCGATTCTATTACTCCTTGGCGTCACCCTATTTTTGCTTGCAGCTGGGCTGGTGCTGGCTTGGTATCACGGGCGACGAATTACTTCGGCAATCAGGGGTTTAATATCACCTGCGTTACAACTGGGGCGGGGAGAATCAGTGCATGTCCCGCCACTTTTCCTTAAGGAAGCAAATGAAGTAGGTGCTGCTTTAATGGTGGCTTCGGCAATGCTACATAAAGCGCAGCATGATGCCCATTATGATGGTCTCACTGGTCTGGCAAACCGCGCTATGTTTCATGAAATATTAGATTTACAACTCGCCTTGGCAGAGCGCCAGCAAACCCCATTGGCACTGCTCTATCTTGATCTTGATGGTTTTAAGGCAGTCAACGATACTTTTGGGCATGCAATTGGGGATGATTTGCTTCGCGCTGTTGCTTTTCGCATCAATGAAGAAATTCGTGCTTCTGATGTGGCAGCCCGTTTTGGTGGCGATGAATTTGTTTTGTTACTGGTTCAAGCGGGTGACGAAAGTGCGGCATTGGTTTCGCAAAAATTGATCGCCACATTATCCAAATCATACGAATTGGGACAGCGTGCCATCCATGTTTCGGCCAGTATTGGGGTAGCCATCTATCCAGACTCCGGGGTCCGGGTTGACGTGCTCCTGGCGCGGGCCGACGCGGCAATGTATGAGGCAAAACGCTTAGGTAAAGGCAGGTTTTTTATCGCCAGCTAAATGTCGGCAGCATCCGAGCAGATGCGCAAGCGCATGGTCGCTGATGTGAGAGGGCGACGAGGGCAATCTCGGCCCCCGCCTTGATCGCAGCCTTTATTTGGCTGCTTTTTTTCACTACGGCTATTTCACGCTTATTTCACACTGATCAATTCGATATCAAACACCAAAATCGCATCGGGAGGAATTACGCCACCCGCGCCTTTTTTGCCATAACCCAACTCGCTTGGAATAATCAAGGTGCGCTTGCCGCCCACTTTCATACCCATCAAACCTTGATCCCAGCCTTTAATGACTTGCTTGGCCCCGACTTGAAAACGGAAGGTATCACGACCGACCGAGCTATCAAATTTTTGCCCATGGGCATCAACTGCGTTCGGATCATACAACCACCCGGTATAATGCACCTCAACCACCGATCCCAAACCTGCTTCGGCCCCTTTACCGACCACATTATCGGTTTGCACCAAAGTTTTGCCAATTGCAGCAGCAGATGCCGACGCAGATGCGCGGGCGGGTTCGGTAGCTTGTGCAAAAGGGGCGCAAGTGGCCATAATTAAAGCCAGAGAGAATAAACGATGCTTCATTTGAATCACTTTCTAAAAAATTAAACGAAAAGGGTTTGGTATGCCGAATGAATATGGTAAATTTGGCGAAACCACATCATAACAAGCTTATAGCCAAAATGACACTCGCAACACCGAAACAACGACGCCTTTTCTACGCACTGTGGCCTGACGAAATCACCCGCAGCGCTTTGGCACGCGTGCAATTTGAATTGCACGGCAATAAAACCCGGTATCGAAATTTCCACATTACGCTGGCTTTTTTGGGTGACCAACCAGAAGCCATGCTGCCTGAGTTGCAAGCTATTTTGACACAGATCGATGGCAACGAAATGAATCTGGAACTCAATCGCATTGGTTATTTTACAAAGCAGCGCATTGCCTGGGCTGGCATGCGCCACGAACCGCCCGGCTTAAAACAATTGCAGACGCATCTCACCGCACAATTGAGCGATCACCACGTTCGCTTTGAAAGCCGCGCGCTGTTTCGTCCACATATCACCTTGGTGCGCGATGCGGATGACCCTGGTATTGTGGAATTCCCGCCCATTGTCTGGCACGCCAAGCAAGTCACGCTGATGCAATCGGAGACACTGGAAGATGGTTTGCAATATAAAGTATTGGCCTCCCACTGGCTGCAACGGGCGCGCTAAACACGGCTTGCTGGGTTGATCCTTGCTTAATCCGCGCTTAATCCGAAATGATATTGCTACCAAGACTGGCCTGCTGCGCCAATTTTTGCAAAACATGGCCTGCCGCGATCATCCCAAAACTGGCCGTCACCACCACCGAAGAACCAAAGCCGGCGCAATTCAAGCCCGTTACTCCAGCTTGGCCCGCTTGGCCAGCTTGCCCCCCCTGGCCAGTTGGATCGATTTGACATACTTCTTCCCGCTCGGGAAAGCGCAAAGTTTCCATCGAAAACACCGCATCCATACCAAATTTCACTTTATCACCACGCGGAAAACGGTATTGTGAGCGCAAACGCTTGCGCACTTTGGCCAGCAAGGGTTCTTGCTCGGTCTTGGCCAAATCACGAATCATGATCTTGCAAGGGTCAATTTGCCCACCTGCACTGCCTATGGTCAGCAAGGGCAAATGATGGTCACGACAAAAAGCAATCAAGGCGGCTTTGGCTTTCACATCGTCAATGGCATCGATCACATAATCGAAGCGCGCCCCGGTCTGATTTGGCCCCAGCATTTGTGCCACATTCGCAGGCGTGATAAAGTCTTCGATCTGGTGAACCTGACAGTAAGGATTAATCAACGCAATCCGTTCGGCCAGGGCGCTAATTTTGGCTTGCCCCAGCGTATTGCTCAAGGCTTGAATTTGTCGATTGATATTCGATTCGGCCACATTATCCAAGTCGATCAGGGTGAGTTGGCCAATGGCACTGCGCGCCAGGCCCTCCACCACCCAGGAACCCACCCCGCCCACTCCGATCACGCACACATGCGCGCGGCGAAAAAAAGTCAGCGCGTGGGGGCCGTATAAACGGGCGATGCCGCCAAAGCGGCGCTCAAAATCGACCTGATCCAGGGCCGGGTTCGAGGGCCGCGCTGCGGGTTGGGCGGCGGGTTGGGCAGCGGGTTGGGCAGCGGGTTGGGATTGGGGGGCAGAAATAGTCATGGCGATATTGTAGCCCAGCAAGCGCATGAAATCATCCAAACAAGGCTTATTAACAAGGCCAATGCACATAGCTTGATGTTTGACAAAGAATTATCCACACTTTTGCGCTATGCTTGGCCCACCATCCACCCTGCATCCATTTACTGCAACGAGGAATATCCACCATGAATGACGCCCTTTTTACCCCGATCCCCGGTTTTGATCAACCAATTGCTATGCTCAAGCATTGCCACGACAAAATTCGCCAGCAAATCAAAACCCTGGAGCGCCTGATCGAACATTTGCCCGCCCATGGTGCCAACCACGAAGCGCAACAAGCCGCGCAAGCGGTGCAACACTATTTCAATAAAGCGGCGCACTACCACCATGCCGATGAAGAGCAAGATTTAATCCCCATGCTACAGGGAGAGGTAAAAGGCGATGACGCCGCCGCCCTGGCGGATCTGGTTCCTAAAATCCTGAAAGAACATAAAAAAATGGAAGCGGCCTGGCATGTGCTGGATCTGCAATTAATTGACATTGCGGCCGGTAAATCAACCCAATTATCGAACAGTAATGTCACCGAATTTGGCGAACTGTATGCGGCCCATATGACCAAGGAAGAAACCGTGATCGCGCCGATGGCCTTGCGTCTATTCTCGCCCGAACAAATGAAACAACTGGGCCAGGCCATGCAACAACGGCGCGAAGCCCCGCCACCGCCCCCTGCGGTACTCAATCTGGCCGATTTACGACAGGATTACCGCCAGGCCGAATTATCGGAAGACGATGTGCTGGCCGACCCGATTGCGCAATTTATTAACTGGTTTGAATGCGCACAAAAAGCCGAAGTGCTGGAACCGAATGCGATGAGTTTATCCACCGTCGGCGCAAACGGCCGCCCCTCCTCACGCATCGTGCTGATCAAACAATGTGATGCCAAGGGCTTGACTTTCTTTACCAATTACAACAGCCGCAAAGGGCAAGAAATTTTGCATCAGGAAATGGGGGCTTTGTTGTTTTTTTGGAGCGAATTGGAACGTCAGGTGCGCATCGAAGGGCGCATCGAGCGCGTCAGTGATGACGAAAGCACGTTCTACTTCAACAGCCGCCCCTTACTGAGCCGTTTGGCCGCCTTAGCCTCAGAGCAAAGCGAACCCATTGCCGACCGCAGCCTGATGGAAAGCCGCTTGGCGCAAATGAAAGA
Organism: Burkholderiaceae bacterium; assembly: GCA_046597185.1. Lineage (GTDB taxonomy): Bacteria > Pseudomonadota > Gammaproteobacteria > Burkholderiales > Burkholderiaceae_D > CAMBDR01. The sequence continues at coordinate 8,919 of JBKJLF010000640.1, forward strand.
GCAGTATGGCGAGCAACCGCCCCGCCCGGATAAGTGGGGCGGCTATCGTCTGGTGCCCGATTATTTTGAATTCTGGCAAGGGCGGCGTTCGCGCTTTCATGACCGGATTGTGTACCGCTTGCAAGACAACGGCAAATGGCAGCGCGAACGACTCCAGCCTTAAGTTAAGTTAAGTTAAGCTAAGTTAAGCCAAGTTAAATCAAACCAAAGCAAGCCGGATCAAGCCAAAAATTGCGCAAACTTACTGCGAAACTTCGCCACTTTAGGTGCCACCACCACCGCACAATACCCTTGCCCCGGGTGTTGGCGGAAGTAATTTTGATGGTAAGCTTCGGCTTTATAAAACGTCGGCAAGGGCACCACTTCGGTCACGATGGGTGCCGCCCAAAGTCTGGCCATTTCCGCCATAATCAATTGCGCATCCTGCTGTTGCGCACTCGACTGATAAAAAATCACCGAACGATATTGGGTGCCAACATCATTGCCCTGTCGATTTAAAGTGGTTGGGTCATGCAGCGTAAAAAACACACGCAATAAATTTTGGCACGACAAAACCGCTGGATCAAAGCGAATTTTCACCACTTCCGCATGACCGCTACGGCCCGAGCACACCAGTTCATAGTCAGGATTGGCTGATAGCCCGCCTGCGTATCCCGACTCCACCGAAAGCACGCCCTTCGCTTCTTGGAACACCGCTTCCAAACACCAAAAACAACCGCCGCCTATCACAATCTCTTCATGTGCCATACATTTCTCCCATTTGTTAAAAAACCACTTTTGAGTACGATCAGCATCTACTTGAGAAAATGCCTCACAATCGGCTACAATTGCATATTCCCTAAAACCATTCGAATCGGAACGGGTTAATCACCCGCTTCGCCTACTCCCGATGAATATCCGCTCACCAGGTACCCAAACCCGACAATTTGACAGCCGCGATTTTCGCCGCGCCTTGTCGCAGTTTGCCACAGGCGTTACTGTCATTACCACTCGCCAAACCAATGGCAGTTATTTGGGGGTGACAGCCAACTCCTTCAACTCACTCTCACTCGAACCGCCACTGGTATTATGGAGTTTAGCCAACCATGCCAGTAGTATGCCGATATTTAGCGGAAATTCACATTACGTCATTAATGTATTAGCGGCTGATCAAGCCCAATTAGCAGAACAATTTTCCAAACGCATGGAAAATCGTTTTGACGGGGTTGATTTTACACTATCTCGCACTGGACAACCCGTTTTAAAAGGCGTCACGGCCTGGTTTGAATGCCATAACCGCAGCCGCTACCCCGAAGGTGACCATGTCATTTTCGTGGGCGAAGTTGAACATTGCGAAACTGACCCTAAAGCGGCGTTATTGTTTCACGGCGGTCGTTTTGACGAAACCAAAGCAACGCCTTAAATTTTTATACAAATTTAGATTCACAAGCAACATCAGTAAAACAACACCACAACAGGAAAACCCTATGAGCTCAACCCCCTCACAAACCAAAGCCGCCTTCCACTGGGACGATCCACTCCTGCTCAACAGCCAACTCAGCGATGATGAGCGCATGATACGCGATGCGACCGCTGCCTATAGCCAGGACAAATTGCAACCGCGCGTACTGGAAGCGTTCCGCCATGAAACCATGGACGCCAGTATCTTTCGCGAAATGGGCGAACTGGGCTTGCTCGGCCCCACCATTCCCGAACAATACGGCGGCCCCGGCTTAAATTATGTCAGCTATGGTTTGATTGCACGCGAAGTCGAACGGGTCGATTCCGGTTATCGCTCCATGATGAGTGTCCAGTCATCCCTGGTCATGGTGCCGATTTTTGAATTTGGTAACGAAGCCACCCGGCAAAAGTATTTACCCAAACTGGCCACGGGCGAATGGATTGGTTGTTTTGGCCTGACCGAACCCAACCATGGCTCCGACCCCGGCTCCATGATTACCCGCGCCAAAGCGGTGCCGGGCGGCTATTCGCTAACGGGCAGCAAAATGTGGATTACCAACTCCCCGATCGCCGATGTGTTTGTGGTTTGGGCCAAAGATGATGGCGGCCAAATTCGCGGCTTCGTGCTCGAAAAAGGCTGGAAAGGTTTAACTGCTCCCGCCATCCACGGCAAATTTGGCTTACGCGCATCCATTACTGGCGAAATCGTGCTGGATGAAGTGTTTGTGCCCGAAGAAAACGCCTTCCCCAATGTACGCGGCTTGAAAGGCCCCTTCACCTGCCTCAATTCTGCCCGTTATGGCATTGCCTGGGGAGCCATGGGTGCGGCAGAAAGCTGCTGGCATACCGCACGCCAATACGTGCTCGATCGCAAACAATTTGGCAAACCTCTGGCCGCGAATCAATTGATCCAGAAAAAACTGGCCGATATGCAAACCGACATCACCCTGGCGCTGCAAGGCTGCTTGCGCCTGGGACGAATGAAAGATGAAGGTACGGCAGCGGTCGAAATTACTTCCATGATGAAGCGTAATTCTTGCGGCAAGGCGCTGGATGTCGCGCGCATGGCACGCGATATGTTGGGCGGCAATGGTATTTCGGACGAATTTGGCATCATCCGCCATATGGTGAACCTGGAAGTGGTGAATACCTATGAGGGTACGCATGATATCCACGCGCTGATTTTGGGTCGCGCGCAAACCGGCATCCCAGCGTTTTAATTTGGCATCTTAATTTGGCGTTTAATTTGGCGTTTCAATTCAGCAATTTAATGCTATCCATAAAAAAACCGCTTGAGGCTTCGCAGCTCAAGCGGTTTTTTTCGGCACCCTGGTTTAGGCTATTAAAAACGATAGCCAATCGCGACGCGAGTCACTACCGGATCCAGCTTCAAATTAACCGATTGCCCGGTCGAAAATTGCACTTTAGATTTAAGAAAAGTTTTTGACAGCGCAGCATCGGCAAACCAGCGCTCATTGAACGCGAACGTGGCACCCAACCCGACCGTGACGCCAAATTGCGAATCGCCTTTAAACGTCGTCGGTGTGCTGCTACCGGGATTGGTCAAAGCGGTTAATTGTCCTGAGCCACGCGTCTTTTCCACCGAACCGTAGGTCAAACCTGCACTCAGGTAAGGACGAAAAGCCGCTTTGGCCTCAAAAAAGCGATACTGGGCCAGCAAGGTATAGGGCGTGTATTCCAACGAACCCAACTTACCCGTGCCTTGATACGAACCCGCGCCCGTCATGTCAAACTTTAATGGCGCGGCCAAATTCGCTTCCAGACTGACATTATCGGTCAACATATAGGTCACGATTAGCACGGGTTTGGTCGATCCTTCCAAATCCACTTGCGCATCAGTCGGAACCGGGGCCGATAGCCTGCCGTAATAAGAAACAATTGGCACCACGCGCTCCACACCCAAGGAAACCGCCCATTGTTTCGCACTTTGTGCCAAGGCATTGGTAGAGCTGGCCAAAGCCAGCGCCACGGCCAATAATTTCAGTGCATTTTTGCCTGTGTTATTCATCATTTCTCCTAATAGGTTTAGAGCCAACCTTTTGCAATCAGTTCTTTAGACACGCCACGGGCCAATAACAAATGCCCATAAGGGGTAGGGTGTACGGTATCGGCAAACAAGTAATGACCAAGATCCGTCCCTGCATTTAACGTCGCCGGGGTGCAATCCAAAACGGACATCAAGGGGTTTTTCGCCGGACTCGAATCACAAGCCGGTGCTGTCGCCAGACTGATACCATAAATAGATGGATTCCGAACCTGATCGACACTAACGGTATAGGCATCAACGAATAAAATCTTGGGGTCCGTACCCAGCCCGGTGCGCAACTGGGTGTTATAAGCATTCACCATTAAACCAATCAAACCGGCAACTTGAACCCCCGCGCCCGTGCCAAATGGTGTCCCGGCCAGATCCGGCAAGTTCACCACGGTGACATAGTTTGCCCCTTTGGCAACGATCTGGTTCTTCACCAAATTCGCCATTTCTGCACCCGCCTGACCCAATGCTGCCACCGCCAACGGTGCGTTAGCCGCAAAATAGGCCGTACCTGCCGCCGTACCGGCTTTAGCGCCCTCATCCATGGCCGCAGCCTGGGCTGCCGCCACCAAAGGGCCAAACACAGCAGGCGAAGCGACCGCTGCATTGCCAGGCTGGATCGCCGCTGCACCCACTGCGGCTGCCACCACCGATTGATCGGTGTGGCCAACACGCGCATTTTCAGTCGCCAAAGCCGTACCAATGGCGGTTGCAGCTGTGGCGGGATTAGTGGCACCAGCGGCTAAAGAGCCAATCAACCTGGTAGCAAAGGTTTGCGCCCCCACACGTGCCCCTTCAACTTGCCCGGCAGCAGTAGCACCGGCATTCAACGCACCCAACTGGGCGAAAATATCATTGGCACCAGCGAGCACAAAGACGGCAGCATCGCCCTTGAACGCACCGCCGTTGCCCGATAAATGGTTTTG
>JBKJLF010000722.1:0-3223 GCA_046597185.1 Burkholderiaceae bacterium
CCGCAACTGTTCCACCTCCATCTGGCCCATCAAGCCGCGCTGGCAATACAACCAAACCAATTTGCGCTGATCCAGCCCGGCAAACTCGCTGGCGATTTTACAACACGGAATTCAGCACACGACACTTACCAAAGCGCGCAGCACCAAACCGATACTAACCCAGTCAATCACGTTCAAATTGCTCAAGAATTGGTTTAAGCAGTAGCAAAACGCGCAAAAATTCCCTTCAGGCAAAAAATAGCTAAGGCCCAGGATATTTCCAATCGAGCATTGCATATTTATTTAAACGAGTGCATGATGGCGGCATCCCCAATCTCCCATTTCTGAGTCCAATTATGCTAGCAAGCAACACAATAAATTCAGCGCTCGTCAAGCAGATGGTTGCAGATAACACTATCAAAACGGTTGCGATTATCGGTCAGCCGGGCGGCTGGACAGTGATACTGAAAATCGGCCACCTTGAAAAAGTGCTCAGCGCCCAACTAAGTGACACGCCACGCATTTGGCGCTCACTGGATAGATGCGTAGCCTATCTAAAAAATGAATTGAACCTATCGTGCATTGAAACATTGGATGCAACCCATTTTAGTCACCAACCAGTCACGATCGCTGCGGGCAACGCCCAGCAAGCCGCAGCATACGACCAATGGCTCAAGGCCGAAATTCAAGAAGCCATTGATGATGCCAGCCCTACTATCGCTCATGATGAGGTTATGCGTGACGTTCGCGAGATCATCAGGCAGGCGAGGTTAAAACGTGTTTCTGCTTGAGTGGAAAAAGCAAGCGCGCCGTGATTTGATGAATATTGTGGCCTACATTGCTGAAGATAGCCCAGATTATGCGGAGAAATTGGCAGATTTGATTGAAGCCAAAGCAGAAAAATTGCGCGAGCACCCAACACTGTACCGCGCAGGGTAGCGCGCAGATCACGCACGAAGGCATCATCTTGTGAATTGTGGGAAATAAAGAGTTGGGTCATATGATTGCTCCGCTCATTATTCATATATAAAAAATAGGTACGCCAACCCATCATAAAGCATATGAAATACTTTTGGGCTTATTTTTGCGCAGATTTCCACTGTCGAAAGCCACGCCACTTTACGCTAAGTGCCAACTATTTTATGCTATGATGAAGCGATGTTAAGCCTACCAAATAGTGGAAATAAGCAATGATTCCTGACTTTAATGCGTCGATGGTGCTGCCGCCAATGGTTGGCGATGACCCCGCTGTTCGTGCCACCATGTCCCCCTTCAAGGCGACCTTATTTGAACTTGTAGAGCGCTTTGCGACTTCGCCTGAGCGCATCGGCATCTTACGGGGGGTTAATTGCATTCCGAAAAGCGTTGATAGGCAGTGGCGTGTGTGATGGCTTCCAATGGATTGACGGTAGCTTCGTCGAAGATGTAGAGACATCGCAAAAACGGCCTCCTGCCGATATCGATATCGTCACCTTTGCCCCGCTTCCCAGTTTCCCCGATTCCGCAGCACGGCAGACCTGGATTAAACAGAACCTTGCGTTGTTTGATACCACGCAAACAAAAGATGCCTATCAATGCGACGCGTATTTTGTCGATCTTGGCAAACGTCCCGATTTGCTGGTCGATGACAGTCGTTATTGGTTCGGATTATTTTCCCATCAACGCGGAACATCGCTGTGGAAGGGAATGATTCAGATACCGATGGTGCTTGATGACGATAGCGCGTCCGATTATCTTGATACCATCACCTTTGCTACCACGGAGGTGGAAAATGCTTAAAAAGCTCGAATTGGATGCTTTGAAGGCCGATCTTACGAATGTGGAGTCGCTGCTTGAATCGCGCACCGAAGAAGAAGACCCGATTGGGTATTATCAATTTTCCGCACGCAAGGCCGAGTTGCAAGCGAAAATTGCTAGCGTCGCCGCTCATTTTGAGCACCATGCGGCGCTGGGCGTTTTTTTTGGCGGAAGACCCGTGCAAGGCTCCCGTGGTATCAACGCTGATTTTGCCGGAAAGGCGCTGGAGGATTTGCAAGCGCTCATCTCGAAACGGTTTTCTGGCAAAGAAATCGGGCAATTGAAGCAGCGTGGCCGCCTCCCTTTTGCGGATCAGTCACAAATGTTGGTAACGGGCGTAGTGCATGGTTCGTTTGGGTTCGTGCTGGAAGAAGCCGGGTGTAGCGCCGACATGGTCGATACACCGCTGAAAGACGTGGTTGAAGAAGTTTCGGATATTTTGGCCCGTATTGGCGCTGCCGACGAAACGGTATTCGACGAAGCTGCGGCAGAATTGGACGAACGGCTTTTGCTTACCTTAAAAGTTTTTTTTCAGCGCCTTGATGAGCACGAGGCTACGCTCAGGATTGTTCATGGTGCCCGTGATTTTCTGCTCGACCGAAGAGCGGTTTCATTGGCGCGAATGCGCATTCAGGAAATGGAAATTGAAGAGCGTGGCGACGAATATGCAGGCACGCTATTTCTGCTGCCAGAATCGAAGCGGTTTGATTTGATCAGTGAGGTTGACGGGAAAAAGCTTGTTTTCAAGGGCGTAGTGGGGCCGGGCGTGTTTAAGCAGCTTGCGGGCGAGCCAGAATTGGGTGCCGCACCGATTGATGCGACACAAATTTCACAGTCGCCATGGCGGGTGGAAATCAAAACGCGCGAAATCCGGGAACGCAATCGCGCGCCGCGTCGTGTCTATGCGCTGGCGCGGCTCAACGGGCCGGTTGGGTTGTGAAATGTTGCGATTACTTACTTAATCGTCGTTATCGCAGCCCCTATTAGCTCATCCCCCAATTGTGCTGGCACATCAGGCACCAAGCTGAGGTAATGCGCAAAGTCGGCATCTTGCGCTTTGGCCGCTTCTGCCTTCAGGTAATCCACCGTCAGCAGCGCGGCCATTTTTTCGGCTACTGCGCTGGCAATGAATTGGTTCAGCGAAATGTCGTCCCGTTCGGCCAACTCCTTGACCTTTTGATGGACCGAATTGGGTAAGCGTATGGTTAAGGCCGTCATGGTTAGTTCCTTAATAGTTTCAAAAAATCACCGGGCGTAATTGCCTGTACTTTCATTTCATCCCCCTGGCGCAAGTCTTTGATGTTGTGCGTGACGATGGTGCGGCTACTTGACGCTATCGCGCATTCCAGTACTCTATCATCATCCGGGTCACGCACAACATCAAAGACTTGCGCCAGGGGGATGAAATGAAAGTACAGGCAATTACGCCCGGTGATTTTTTGAAACT
>JBKJLF010000745.1:0-8371 GCA_046597185.1 Burkholderiaceae bacterium
CCAAAAATCGTTGCGGCAATTCAACAGCAAGCCGCGCAAATGGATTATGCGCCGCCCTTTCAAATGGCCCACCCCAAAGCCTTTGAAGCCGCCAGCGCCTTGGCGGCGATTGCGCCGGGTGATTTGAATCGCATCTTTTTTTGCAATAGCGGCTCAGAGGCAGTCGATAGCGCCTTGAAAATTGCCCTGGCTTATCACCGGATTCGTGGTGATAGCATGCGCCACCGCTTAATTGGGCGCGAGCGCGGCTACCATGGCGTCGGTTTTGGTGGCATTTCGGTGGGTGGTATTGCTGGCAACCGCAAACATTATGGGCCGGGCTTGCCAGCGGTAGACCATTTACGCCACACCTTGAACATTAACAAAAACGCCTTTTCACGCGGCATCCCCGAGCACGGGGTAGAGTTGGCGGACGAACTGGAACAGCGCCTGTTGGCCCTGCACGACCCTTCCACCGTGGCTGCCGTCATCGTCGAACCCATCGCCGGTTCGGCTGGCGTGATCATGCCGCCCCAGGGCTATTTGCAGCGGATACGCGAAATTTGCGACAAATACGGCATTTTGCTGATTTTTGATGAAGTCATCACCGGTTTTGGCCGTTTGGGCAGCGCCTTTGCCGCCAACCATTTTGGCGTCATTCCGGACATGATTACCTGCGCCAAAGGCTTGAGCAATGCGGCCGTGCCAATGGGCGCGGTCATGGTCAAGCAAAGCATCCACGACGCGTTTATGCAAGCCGCACCGGAAAACACCATCGAATTTTTCCACGGCTATACCTATAGCGGCCACCCACTGGCCAGTGCCGCCACCATTGCTACACTGGAAGTGTATCGCGAAGAAAAACTGTTTGAACGGGCCGCCACCATGGCAAGCTATTTTGAAGATGCGGCGCATAGCTTGCGTGGTTTACCATTTGTTAAAGATATTCGCAATTGTGGCCTGGTGTGCGGGATAGAACTGGACAGCATTCCCGGCAAACCGACCGCGCGCGCCTTCAATGTGTTTTTAAAGTGCTTCGAAGAAAAAGGCGTGTTAATTCGCACCACGGGCGATATTATTGCCTTGTCGCCACCGCTGATTATCGAAAAAGCCCATATCGATCAATTGTTTGGCACCATCGGGGAGGTGATCAAGGCCGGGGCATGATGTGAACCGGACTCTTTGCGCTCAGTTGCGCCCCAGCAGGTAAAAATAGATGATGTGGTCGGGCGGGTGTGCATGAAATCGGCCATCTGCCCTGCTACAATGCGCTACAATCCGATCCCATCAAGACTTTGATTGACAGAAACCATGCCTTTAACCATTATCGTTGCGATGGACGCTGCACGCGGCATCGGCATTCAAAATCGCCTGCCGTGGCATTTGCCGCAAGACCTGGCCTGGTTTAAGCGCCAAACCAGCGGTCACCCCATCATCATGGGGCGCAAAACTTATGAGTCGATTGGGCGACCTTTACCGAATCGGCGCAATATCGTCATCAGCCGCAACCCACAATGGCAAGCTAATGGCGTTGAAACGGTATCTTCGATTGAAGCGGCATTGGCATTGATTGAGCCAATCCGTGAAAACGACCAGCAAAGTGAGCAAAAAACCGCATTTGTGATTGGCGGGGCGCAAATTTACCAAGCCGCTCTGCCGCTGACGCAACGCCTGTTGATTACCGAAATCGCCCAAAAATTTGATTGCGACGCGTTTTTTCCGGCGATTGACCCACAGATTTGGCAAGAAACCGCACGCCAGCCGCAACCCAAGGCAGCGTTTGATTATACTTTTGTGGAATATCAACGCCGGGTCGAATAAATTACACCACTCCCCCTAACCTTTGAAGAGGATCTTATGTCTGGACACGGATTTCACGTACATGGCCCGCATGATCATGCGGTGGAACATGCATCACACGGCAGCGATAGCTTTTCCGGCAAAATCGCCGTCACCACGGCCATTTTAGCCACCGTCGGCGCGATGTTTGGCTACCAGGGTGGGGCCACCCAAAACGATGCGTCATTATTTAAAAACAATGCCGCCATCAAAAAAACCGAAGCCTCCAATCAATGGAATTATTATCAAGCCAAATCGAATAAACAAAATTTGGCTGAACTGGCGATAGTGATTCCCGGCGTGGATGCCGAACGCTACAAAGCTGAAGTAGCGCGCTACAAGCAAGATAAAGAAAAAATCAAAAAAGACGCAGAAAAACTGGAAGCCGAATCGACGGACTGGGATAAAAAATCCGATGCGGCCTTACACCAACATCACCAATGGGCCTTGGCCACCACGGCCGAGCAAGTGGCCATTTCACTGGCGGCGATTGTTTTGCTAACCCGCAAGAGAGGGTTGGAATATGCTTGTTATGGTGTGGCGGCGGTCGGTATTTTTCTTGGCATATGTGCCTGGTTTCACGTAGACCCGGTCGGCGCGATGATGTTGAAACTGGGCGCGGGCGGGCACTAAGCATGACAGGCAGTTCAAGCAGCTCAGGTTTTAAGCAGCACCACTAAAAAAGAGGGGCACCATGGAAGGACTGTTAGTTGTTATTGCGCTATTATTCTTTCTGTGGCCCCTGATTCCACTGTTTATTGCCATTGGCGCGAAGAGTCGGGCCAAAGAACTGGAAAAACAGCTCGGCTATCAACACAACGAACTGCTTCGGCTCAATCAGGCGCTAAATCGGCTGCAAACCGCGTTTGATAAGACCTCAGCCGCTGCTGCCAAGGCGAGCGCCAGCACGCCCGCCGCCAGAGCCGAACCCATTCAAACCAGCAGAGCGATTTTGACGCCCAATGCGCCTGAGCCTGCACCTGTGCCTTCACCTGCACCTGTGTTCTCACCTGCGCCTGCGCCTGCACCTGAGCCCGCACCTGCGCCTGCACCTGTGCCTGCGCCAACACCTGTGCCTGCGCCAACACCCGCACCTGCGCCTGCGCCACGACCTGCACCTGCGCCTGCGCCACGACCTGCACCTGCGCCCGCACGGCCACGCCCACCCATACCACGGCGCGAACCCACACCACCGCCAGCATGGGTCATCGCCGCCAAAAACTGGCTGTTTGGCGGCAATCTGGTAGCCAAGCTGGGCTTGCTGATTTTGTTTATTGGCGTGAGCTTCCTGATCAAATACGCAGCCGAACGGGTCACCATTCCCATCGAACTGCGTCTGGCCGCCATTGTACTGGCCGACATCGCCCTCTTGCTGTGGGGCTGGCGCATCCGCATTCTGCGCCCCGGCATTGCGCTACCCGTGCAAGGGGGCGCGCTGGCGATTTTGATGCTGGTCACCTTTGCCGCTTTCCGCATGTATCACCTGATTCCGTCTGGCCTGGCCTTTGCCCTGCTGTTTGCCTTAACCGCCTTCACCTGTCTGCTGGCAGTACTACAAAACGCCTTGTGGCTGGCCATTTTTGGCATTGTCGGCGGCTTTGCAGCACCGATCATGACTTCAACCGGGCAAGGCAGCCATATCGGCCTGTTCAGCTATTACGCCGTGCTCAATGCCGGTGTGCTCAGTATTGCGCTGTACCGCTCGTGGCGCTCGCTCAATTTAATCAGTTTCATATTCACCTTTGTGGTCGGCACAGTCTGGGGCGTGCTGAAATACGCGCCCGAAAACTATGCCTCGGCGCAAGCATTTTTGATTTTATTCTTCCTGTTTTATGTGGCCATTGCCATTGTTTACGGTGCGCGCCAGGCCAGCCAAAATTCGGTGTATGTCGATGCCACGCTGGTGTTTGGCACACCCATGATCGGGTTTGGTCTGCAATACAATCTGGTCAAGGACATGCCATTTGGCATTGCCTTTTCTGCGCTGGCACTGGGCTTGTTTTACACCGCCTTAACGCTCACCCTGTGGCGCAAACGCGGCAGCAGCCTGAAAATGTTGTCCGAAGCGTTTTTGGCCATGGGCCTGATCTTTGGCACGCTGACCATCCCCTTCGCGCTGGATGGGCGCTGGACTTCCGCCGCCTGGGCGCTGGAAGGCGCGGGCATTGTCTGGATTGGCTTACGCCAGCGGCAAAACATGGTCTGGCTATTCGGTTTGCTGGTGCAAGCAGGTGCCTGGCTCTCGTTTATGGGCACGCTGGGCAATATCGATCAGCCTGCGGCCAAACAATCGAATATTTGGCTGGGATTTTTACTGCTGGCCGCCACCGCCTTTTTGATGGCAACCCGGTTTCGCAGCCATGCGCAAAGCGACGACAGGCCGCGCTTTAGCCCCTTTGCCGCCCTGTTGCTGGTGATTGCCACGGTCTGGTTCGTGGCCGGGGCCTGGGTTGAAGTATTCCTGCGCACCGACGGTAGCCTGCGCATGCATCTGGTAACGATGAGTGGCTTGTTCACGGTCGCTTTGCTGCTGTGGATTGCACACAAACTGGTATGGCCCATCGCCAACTTGCTGGGCGTGGTGCTGCAAGTGTTGGCCGGGCTGGTGTTGTTGGGTCTGGTGGGCGCGCAAGAGCGCTACGGTAGCGACCTGAATTTACTGCACGGCCCATTTTTGGGTGCCTTCATGATTGGTGGCGCGGCCGCACTCTCGGCCTGGCTGTTTCAGCGCATTGCCCCGGATCGGCCCAGGCTCTCGGGTGGCTTGTTACTGTGGTCGGGCTTTTGGTGGTTTGGTCTGATACTTGGCCCGTTTTGCTACTGGCTCAGTCTGCACTATGCCTTGTTGATTCAGGGCCCTGTCAGCGATGAAATCATCTGGGCCAATTACGGCCTGTGGCTGGCACTCACCAGCCTCTTCTGGTGCAAGCTGGCGCAACGACTGCCATGGCCTGCGCTACGTTGGGCCAGCCTGCCGACTTGGTTGGCGCTGGGCGGCGTTACCCTGTACCTATTGGCCGACATGCAGTTTGAACACCAAATGCCGCGCATCGAAGTGTGGATCAGCTTTACCGCCTTGTGGCTTACCTCGCAATCGCTGGTGCGCAGTTGGGCGCGCGCAAGCTGGGCGCTGCCCGGCATTACCCTATTGCACACAATGCGCACGGTCGGCCCTTGGCTGATGGTGTGGCCGCTATGCAGTTACTGGTTTCGCCGCTGGTTTGCGCTGGACCCGGCGCTAGCGGCCAACCCGGCCTTATTGAAAGAAGCAGGCTGGTTTGATTTTGGCAACTGGGCGCACACCATTGCGGTTTGGTTGATGATGCTCGCCACAGGCGCGCTGATACGTCTGGCCGAGCGCGACAGCCCACTGCTACAGCCGCTGGGCGCGTGGTACAAAGCCAGAATCATCCCCTTCATGAGCGCACTGTTGACGCTGGTGGTGGTGGTTTGGAACTTCAGCCAAAGCGGCGGCATGGCCCCGCTGCCGTATTTGCCGCTATTCAACCCGCTCGACCTTAGCACCGCGTTTGCCGCCCTGCTGTTGGTGCATTGCTGGCGTTTGCAAGGCTTTAAACTGGCCGATCCGTACTGGGCCAAGCTGCCGTTTATGGTTGGGCTGGCGCTGTATGGCTGGTTCAACCTGATCTTGCTGCGCACCGCCTCGCATGTGCTGGACATTGATTACCGCTTCGACCCGATGTTTGACTCGACCGTGGTACAAACCATGCTCTCGCTGGTGTGGAGTATCACCGCCCTGATTCTGATGCGCCGCGCGACCAAAAAGATCAACCCCAATCAATGGCGCTTGGGTGCGATTTTGCTGGCCGTGGTGGTAGTCAAACTGTTTTTGATCGACCAAACCGATGGCGGCGGCGCAACCCGGATTGTAGCCTTTGTCGGGGTCGGCCTGTTAATGGTGGCCATAGGCTACCTCGCGCCCTACCCTAAAGTGGCCGCCGGGTCGGATGATCCAAACCAGCAAGACCTGCCCCCCAACTGACCAAGAGGCTGATCCATCATGAAAAATTCGACATCTGCAGCGCCAAGTCGGCTTTCTGAGCGGCTGTTAGCCGCCCTGGCGTTGTCTGGTCTGGCATTGTCTGGCTTGGCGCTATCCGGCCCCGGCCAGGCCGCCAATCCCGCAGCCAGTGACAGCGATACGCTCCAGGATTACCGTTACCAGATGCCGCTGACCACGGGCAGCACGCAAGGCGTGCTGGCGCTGCGGCTGCCGCAAGCGCTGTACCTGCATGCGCAATCGTTGCAGCTTAATGATGTGCGCATCTTCGACGCCAAAGGGCAAAAAGTACCGATTGCAATGCTACCGCCTGGCAACACCAGTCTGGTGACGCGCGCCAGTTTCCCGCTTAAAATCTTCCCCCTGCACGGCGCAACCGCCAGCGGCAGCAACAACGCTGGCAGCGGCGGCAATGTGGAAATGGATGTCAAGACCGATGCCAATGGTTCGGTCATTTCGGTCAAGACCAAAAGCGGCACCTCCGGTGCCAACAACAAAATCACCCATCTGGTGCTGGATGCGCGCAATGGCAATAATGGTAACCTTGGCGACGGCCCGAAAATTGAAGGCTTGCGCTTTCGCCTGCCAGCCGCCACCAGTTCCTACAACGCCCAGGTGTGGCTGGACGTGAGTGACGACTTGCAGCATTGGGACACCATCGGCACGGCCGAATTGAGCTGGCTGGTCAACAGCGGTAGCGAAACTCTGGCCAACGACCGCTTAAGCTTTGAAGCGCGTTCGTTCCGCTATGCGCGCCTGTCCTGGCGCGCGGGCGAGCCGATTGAGTTTGCCGGGATTGAAGCACTCACCGTGAGCCAGCAAAGCAATGCGCCGCAACTGGAGAGCCTGCTGCTGGAGCCGCAAGATGGCAAACAGGCGGGAGATTTGTTGTACCAGGCCTCGGCGGCGCTGCCGGTGGTGCGGGTCAACCTGCAGTTTCGCGAACCGAATGTGGTATATCCGGCGGCCATTGGCACTTACCAGGAAATCCCCGCCGTGCAAATCGGCAAAGCCAACACCTGGCATTTTGAAGCGCAGATGCGCAGCACCTTTTACCAAATCACGCAGGACGGCAAAACCCGCCGCTCGGGCGAGCTGGCCTTGCCACAGCCAACCGGCATGAACCAATGGGTGGTACGGCCCCAGCAAGCGGGCACCAGCCGCCCCACCATGGTGTTGAGCTGGCAAGCGGCCAACCTGGTGTTTTTGAACAGTGGCAGCGGCCCTTACACGCTGGCCTACGGGCGCGCCGACGCCAAGGCGGGCATGAGCGAACTGGAACAAGTGGCACCGGGCTTTAGCGCCAAGGAATTGCAACAACTGGCGCAGGCGCAAACCGGGCCGGAGCAATTGAGCGCCACGCCCCAACAATTGCAGCAACAACAAAGCGCAGCCCAAGCCGCCAGCGACGCGGCCAAAACCCGCTCGTTCGCCTTGTGGGGCATGCTGATCCTGGGCGTGCTGGTGTTGGCCGGGATGGCGTGGAGTTTGGTGAAACAGTTTAAGGCGGGGAAATAGGCCGGGGTGGGTGTTGGCAGCAATTGCCGTGCCCCACCACCAAGTTAACACGCCCGGCTCAGCGCCATGACATTGCCTTAGCCGGACAACCAGCATCTGATGGAGCAGGGAAATGTGCCCTATTAACTTCAATGCACGCCAGCGCTTTTTTGAAATCGGTTTCCTTTTGGGGTGCTGCGCCGGATTTTGCATCACTAAAACCTGCAGCATAACCTGCATCAAAAAACGAGACCTTATAGAAATTCACCGAAGCAACCAACCCCAATCCAACAATGGCAGCCGCAACCACAAATACGACAAACCAGACTTCCAATTCACGATAGCGTTCATTTGCCACATCCAATGCATCGCGCTTGGTTTGCGTTATTGGTGCCCCAATTGTTTCACCGTCAGTTGTTGCTGCGATTCGTTTGCCAGCACTACTAAATGCGATATAAAACGAAAACAAAATTATAGCGATGCCAGTTGCGCGCATTTCATCGGTATTGATGATATAAATTAATGCGCAGAGCGGCGCAGCGCAAAAAAGTGCCACTGTGGCAGTCAGGCCATTGACGTATTCATTGAGAAAGAATCGTTCGCTGAGAAAAAATTTCTTTGTGCGAATGATCAATGAAACTGGCGCAATGATGTCGCGTGCCCCTACATAAAACAGCCTACCAACAATCAACCAATTAATGATTTTTTGTGCCCCGTTATGGTAAGCAACAACATTAATACTGTTGTAATAAAACGGTAGATACGCCAAGTGTATAAGCACACCAATAAATGCCAATGTACATATGTCCCTTGCTTCGCTGCGATCACCCCAGCGAAGGGCACCGATAATGATTAAATTTACATCGACCAGAATATTGCACCACATCGCCATGGCAGGATGCTCCCCAACACTGGCTGAAATATACATCCTTGAAAATGCCAATGACAGGTACAGAAAATATCACAGCCCTTGTCAGGGCAGATTCAAAAAACCTGCTAACGCCAATTGGAATTGAAAGCATGTCTACCTCGAAA
>JBKJLF010000786.1:0-3448 GCA_046597185.1 Burkholderiaceae bacterium
CTCACTGCCAGCAATAGCGGCGGGCAGACATCGGTTTATCTCGGTGGTAAAAGATCGCCTGATGAATTTATTCACCCCAACGGCTGGCCGCTAACCAACCGCATCAAATGCATCAACGGCTACGCCTACTCAGTCGGTGATGGCAGGCAGATTTATAAGCGTGGCGATATCGCCAAATGGAAAAAAATTGACCAAGGCTTACCCAAAGGTGATGCCACCCGCATGCAAGGCTTTAACGACATGGACGCCTTTTCAGAAACCGACATGTATGCCGTAGGTGGCCATGGCGATGTATGGCATTTTAACGGTAAAGAATGGCGACAAATGGGTTTCCCCAGCAATGTGCAACTGGCCACCGTTACCTGTGCGGGTGATGGCAAGGTGTATGTGAGCGGCGAAGCGGGGGCATTATGGGTAGGCCGTGAATCGACCTGGAAGCGGGTATTTCAGGGTGAATCCAGCATCATGTGGAACGACGTGCTTTGGTTTGAAAACAAACTTTGGCTGGCATCCGATTACCAGTTCCGTATTTGGGATGGCAAACAAATGCAGCGTGTCATGCACAAAGGTGAAGAAGTACATATTCGTGGCCACATGGATGTGCGAGATGGCTTGCTCGCCATTGCCAGCCCGCATGAAGTAATGGCGTTTGATGGCAAAGATTGGCGCGTGATTGTGGCACCGTATAGCTAACTAATTGGTATGCACACCCTACTCCACTGGTGAAAACACTATGTTTCTGAAAATAATCATCAATATGCAAAATGCAGGTTGTGGCAATGAGGTATTGTATGGATTTGCTTGATCCTTGGCGTGACGCTGCCAACATCGCACAACGCCTGCAAAATGATGGTGCAATATTTGTTGTAGCTGTAGGTGCCCAAAGTTGGTGTCAAAAGTGTCGTAACATATACCCGAGGTGGTTAGAACTGGCGCAAGAATTAAGGGAGAACGGGCTTTTTTTGTGGCTCGACTTGGATGAACATCAAGAATTTGTGGGTGATTTCATGCCAGATGACCTACCATGGTTATTGATCTATCGTGGGGACAATGTGATGGTTTCCACCCCCATTTTGGGTGATGCACTGGTTAATATGCAATACAAATTGTATGAAGTGCAAATGAATGAGCGCGAAGAATTTTTACCTGACCCGGGTATCAGAAAACGACTTTTGTGCAATAACTGGGCAGAATCGCCAATGACGATATGCGAAAAAACGTAGTAAGCAAATTTTCAAAAAGACGAATATGAATCTTTCGATATCAAGAAATAATGCAGCAATGCAGCAACTCCCGCAGGCAATTAAACCTATGCTCGTTCGTCACGCCGAAGACACGGCATTCTACTGGATGCAGCGTGATGGAAGTACTGGCTCGCCATTACTACGTTTTGAACGACTCGGCCATTTTGACCAGTTGATTAATGCACATTTGGATGGTCTGCGTGAGGCAGCCGAAATTGGTTGGGATCTCGCCCTCAAAAACCTCACCCGCTGGCGCACCAACGGTGAAAGTTTTACTGCTTACGTGTTAATGCTGGAATCCAACAATGCAGAAAAGCTAAACACCCTGTGGCGCTTGGTTAAAACCTGCCCGGACACCACCTACAGTGGTTTAATTTCGGCGCTTGGGTGGGTAGCACCAAGCGTAGCCCTGCCTTGGCTGGAATACTGGCTGGGCCAAACTGAGTTTGCAGGCCTGCAAATGATCGCCCTGCGAGGTTATGCCATCCGCCGCATTGCGCCAACAACCCCACTGGATTTATACTTCCGCTCACCACACGCCTTCGTGCGCGCTGCCGCCTGCATGCTGGCGGGGCGCGTGCGCATGTATACGTACAACTCGTACCTGCACGCGCTACGCCAGGACGCGGATGCGGATGTGCGCGCAGCCGCCGCACTCGCGCTGCACCTGCAAGGTGAAGGCGCAGCCGTGGCTACAGACATGTGGCAAGCATTGCAGCACCTCAACCTCACCGCCAACAACGCCAAAGGCTTGGCACGCCAACATGGTTTTGAACGCTGCATCATCTACGCGCGCCACTTCGGCCACGCTTTACCCGTGAATCATTTTGATTGGCCACAGGTAGCCCAAATGCTACCCTCAAGGCAAGCGCTAACCTTATTCGCCCACCATGGCGACCCGGTAACGATACCCATCATTGCCTCATTCCTGGCAAACCCTGAACACGCACGGCTGGCAGGCTGGGCATTGAGCATGATCACAGGCATCGATCTGGATGCGCAAAACCTGACCCAACCACCACCAGATGAAAACGAAGACGAGCGCACCACGCCAATAAGCGCCCCGGATGTCGGCTTACCCTGGCCCAATCCACAAGCCATTAGCGCCTGGTGGAATGCCAACTGCGCCCGCTATTTTGCAGGCAACCGTTTGCTCTTGGGCCAACCCATCAACGACAAAGCGCATTGCCTTGATGTGCTGGACTACGGCACCCAGGCAGAGCGCTATGCCGCAGCACTAAATTTGGCACTATCCGATACCCAATTACCCTTCATCGAGACCCGCGCTGCGGCAGAAGAACAACAATGGGTGATTGATCAAATTTAGATCGATTGGATCTGCTTTACGCATTGGGTGCATGCGTAGCGGCAATGGACGCGCATGGCCTATTAAACATCCATAAACCCAGACGCGCCAGCGCTCCATGGGTAGCGATTTATTTGGATTCTGAAATTACCTATTATCACAACAGCATTGCAGCAAACTTGCCAGCTTAAATCATAACGTATGCTAAAATCGCGCAGCTAATATCTTACATGCAACATCAAAGGACAAGCCCATGGCCAGCGCGACCGATTTCATCTTTTCACTCATGAAGCAAGGCGGCAACCGCCTGCTGAAGCTATACTTTCCGCGTGACGACGGCCCCAGTGCAGGCCTTTTGATTAATGAACTACACGCCGTTGAACCCGTCTCCGCTGATTTCATCTACACCGTTACCGCACTCTCGGACGATACCACCATCGAATTAAAAGATATGATGGCCAAAATGGTCTGTGTAGAACTATTACGCGCCAAGGGCAACAGCCGCTACTTCAATGGTTATTGCCATGAATTTGCCTTGCAGCGAATAGTAAACGGCGCGGCGGTGTACCGAATGGTACTCAAACCCTGGCTGCGGTTTTTCGACCTGCGCAAAGACTTTCATATCTTCCACGAGCAAAGCATTGAGCAGCAAACCAAAGAAATGTTTTTGGAAATGGGCATTACCGTTGCCGACCTGCGCATTCAGGAATCCGACCCGGTACAAACCTTTTGCGTGCAGTATGACGAAACCGACTACAACTACCTGCACCGCCAGTGGGAACGCATGGGTTGGCACTATTATTATGAGCACACCTTAAACGGCCATAAACTTATTCTTTCTAGCAGCTCCACCGCCTGCGAGCCGATAGACGGGGACCCCGAAATTGCCTGGCACCAC
>JBKJLF010000905.1:0-14131 GCA_046597185.1 Burkholderiaceae bacterium
TCGGCTGTTTGAAGTCGTAGTTGGAAAACGCCACCTTGCCCGACACCACCTTGCGCACGGGCGACCAGTGGGCGATTTTATCGAGCCAGTTGGAACCGCCCTCGTGGTGATGCGCGATGACCGGACTTAGGCCCTCTATCGGCTCGGCGGCGGCGGTGGTGTCGCTCAGGATTAGGGTGTGGCCTTTTTCGGTGTGTTCATACCAATACGACCAGCCGCACTCTTCCCAGCGCCGATGCAGGTAGTTATAGTCGGTTTCGTTATACTGGCAGGAAAAGGTGCGCACGAGTTCGGTGGCGAGGATGCGGAATTCAAAATGCGACCAGCCGGTTTCATTGAAAATTTCCCGGGTTTGCGCTTCGATTGATTTGTTGTGGAATAGATAATGGTCAAGTCGCAGGGTGAAGAAGGCCAACCATGGTCGTAATACCATTTCGTAGACCCCCAAGCCGCTTTCGATTCGGAGGTGGCGAAATTCGAAGCAATGCCCGGTGAAATAGCGCTTGCTGCCATCGATATTTATCAATTCACTACATCTGTCGCACCGGCGGTAGTGGATTTTCTACCCTAAAAAATAGTGATGTGATTCGTCTTATCGCAGGGATTCTGGAAGACGCCGTGTCAACGGGCTCAGCTTCTCGCGGTCGTCCCATAAGCCAGGAAATACCTCAAACTTCAGATCATCTCGATTGATGCCGATATCAAAGTAACGACATAGGCGGTCACACAAAGCTTTTTCTAGCCATAGATTTGTCAATTCGACTTTTTCTATAACCTCACGATCTTCTGGGAGAACCAAATTTTGCTTGATTGTTGGGGCTTCCATTGTGTCGATCTCCCCTCCTTGGCCAGTATCGACCAGTCGTCCACCCTTAAAAGGGTAACCGCCATCATAATTAAAATGAGGTTTAATCCAAAAAGGATCAATCGGAAGAGTGCTTGCGATGACCGTTTTTTCTTTGATCGTACCAACCGCCAGTCTTTTCGCCGCAGCAAGCGCATAGGCTTGGAATAAAGGTTTGACCTTGTTAAGGTCTACATCCTTCCATATACCATCCTTGTTCGAGATGTCATAAAATCGGATGGTTGGGCTAACTAACATTTGTCCAATGGAATAAAGATCGCCTCGCAATTTGATATTAATTAAGCCATTGTCTTTCCAGATAATACGTGCCATACAGTGATACCTTTCGTTAGCAAGGGGGGCAGGTCTTGCCTGCCAAGTGTTTGTCTGCGGCTTCAAGGTATGTATCGCGCCGTGGGTTAAATTCACCCACCGGATTTCGCTCATTCGCCGTATGTTCCAAGCCACCAAGCCCCTCGAACGTGCGCTGTTCAAGGCCGCGAGCTATGTCCTTGCCACCTTGCCCATAACCTTTAAAAAACACCTCTGGCGCAGCACCATCAGCAAAGCCTGTGAAGTTGCTGCCGTAACGGTAATTCAGAACATCGGCAGCAGTTTGTTGCCCCTGCATGCTGGCATAGCCAATGTATGGCCTGACTTCAAAAATACCCTTTGCAACTTCTACCTCCTTAACGCCCCAATAGGTAATGTGCGTAGCAGTGGCCGGATTGCCCGTCAGTCCTAACGGATCAATCCAAGTAACGGGGTTGGGCGCGTACTGATAAAGGTTATTGCCACCTATGAGGCCGATTGGATCTAAGCTGACAAATCGCCCGATATCCGGGTCAAAATATCTGAATCGATTATAGTGCAATCCTGTTTCAACATCGAAATATTGTCCCTGAAAGCGCAAAGATTGCAATTGCGCCAAAGGGCTTGTTTCGATTTGTAGTGCGGATTGGATGGTTTCAATCTGGAGTACATTGCCCCAAGCTTTATAACTTGCAGCCCATTGCACTTGACCTGCACTATCGCTTAATTCCCGAGGCGTACCAAGGTGATCAGTATGAAAATAAAGTATTTTTGCGCCAATCGCGGTTTTGGCGCTTTGGCTAACTTGGTTGTGGGATTCAATTTGTGCTACGGGCACAAACGAATCCGTCCCATACACAAAGATTCGGCTATGGTTGGCACGCGCTTCTGTCAGCAAACGATTACCATCCCAAGCAAACCGGGTTTCGCCAAAGGCATCGCGTTTAACGATGCGGCGGCCAAATGGATCATAGTCGTACTCAGTTGCTTGCCAGGTTGGCTGGTCATCGTGCGCATTTCGGGTTACTTGTGCGCCTATCAGTTGGTGCTCGGCATTCCACGCTAACTTGATATGGGTATGCCGGCCTATTTTTTTGTCAATCAAATTACCATGCGCATCATAAGCATAGCGTTTATCCTCAAACACCGTGAGCTGATTATTTTCGATACGCCCGCCCGCGTTCGTCATGGGATCAAGCAAATTATGCGCTGGATCAAAACGAAAGAGTTCGGACAAATTGTTTTGTTTGGCGGCCAGAATGCGGCCCAGCGGGTCGTACTGGTATTGGGTGCTGCCAAAGCGTTGGTCGTAAAGAGAAGTGAGATTGCCTGCTTGGTCATATTGGTATTGGCGCTCAACGACATAATCATTACCGAGAAAGCCAGCTAATGGTGTCCCAAGTGTTTGCCATGGGGCGGGTTGTTGCATGTTGCCAGTGTTGAGTCGAGTCGCATCAAGCTGCGCCAGTTGTGCGCTAAGACGGCCCATTGGGTCATACTTAAATTGACTCGTTAGCGCGCCTTGGGTGCGACTCACTTCTCGATGATTGGCGTCACGCTCGAAGTCGCACACCACGTCACCATCAATATTGATTTGGTGCAAGTGGCGCGAACCATAAAACAAATGATTCAGCGCGCGCCCATTTGGCAAGGTAGTTTGGATGCGGTTGCCGAGAGCATCGTACTGATGGCGTAATTCACTCACTTTCTGGTTTGACGTGGTTTTTTCGGTTAGCAATTGACCGAGCGCATCATACTCCAACGTTACTGTGGCAGAGGCATTACTGGCCTGAATTAAACGGCCCAATACGTCATACCCGAAGTGGGTACTTTGCGCTTTTGCCAGATCATCCGAAATCACTTTTTCCAGCAAGCGGCCCGCCGCATCACGCTGACAATGGGTGGTGATCGTGTTGCCAGCTTGCCCAATCTCTTGTTTGGATAAGGCATGCCCGACCGCATCGTAGCGATAACGTGTGATACGCGCATCAAACCCCATTTCTTGTTGCACTCTGTCGAGCGCATCATAACTAAACGCATACACTGCGCCGTTTTCATTTACCAATTGCACTAGTCGTTTGACCTCGTCATATTGATAAGTCAAGCTGGCACCGAGTGCGTTGCCACGCTTCAACAAGCGGCCTTCTTCGTCTAGTGTATAACTGGTTTTGTGCCCGTTGGCGTCAATATGGCCTATCAGTCGCCCCAATCCATCATATTCATAGATTTCATTGCTGCTATCTGGATAATGGGTGCAAATTAAACGGCCAGTGGCATCATAATCATACGATGTGATGTGGCCAAGCGCATCCTTGATTTGGCTTAGGTTGCCTGCTTGGTCATACGTAAATTCGGTGCGCTGGCTGGAGCAATCGGTATAGCTCGTCACTTGCGCGGCACTATTATAACTGAGGCGCTTTACCCCTTGGTTCGCATCAATAATTTCGACCGGCAAGCCGCGTTGGTCATAGCGATATTCGCTGGTTTGACCAAGTGCATCGGTAATGGCAGTGAGGTTGGCATATTGATCATACTGAAACCGGGTGCAGCCGCCCATGGCATCGAAGATGGCGGCGGGTTTATCGAAGTGCGGGTCGTAAATGATAAAAGTTTGCGCACCTTCAGTTGATTGAATGCGCGTTAAGCGGCTACGGCTATCGTATTGGTAGTGCTCGGTGTGGCCATTGGCGTCAGTGAAGGCGATTAAATTGCCAAACTGGTCAAGCTCGCGCACTTGTTGGCCACCCATTGCATCAATCGTGCCGACATAGCGCTTTTTTGCATCGAATTGGTGAACCAATTTACGTCCAAGATTGTCGTTGATCGTGGTATAGCGTGCTTGATAATCAAATTCCCAAAATTGCCCAGTATTGGTGTGATTGCGCAAAACCCGCCCCTTGGGCGTGGTCTCGGTGTAATTGTATTCCGACACCAAGCCACCCGGTTGCGCATGTTTGACCATAATGTGGTTTTGGTAGGCGAATTCACGCGTGGTGATGCCCGCGCGGTTGCGCACGCGAACCAAGTCGCCAAAAACGTCGTACTCGTAGCACACCAAGGTAATGCTAGCTTGATTCACTGGGTCTTGCTCGCTGACGCGGATCAAGCGCTCCTGCTCAAATGCCAATAATAGCGTGCGGTCAGCGCTATCGGTCACAGCAACAGGCTGTTCTTGTTCGTTATAATCAATCCGAATGCGGTTGCCGTTGCGGTCTTCAAGACTGATTAAGCGTGCAATGTTGGCAGTTCCAGAAAGAAGCTGAAATTTTTTATAAATGCCGTCTTTATCAATTAATTCATAGGTGAATAAGTCAAGGCGTGACAAGGTGATTTGTTCGTAGCGCGAATAAAATGATTTACCAATTGAAAGTGTAGGGAAGCGGATGCCCCTCTGCAACTTGTCGAGTAAGGTGATTTTTTTGAAGTCAATGTCGAGTGCTAATGAAATCGGCAAAGTCCAACCTTGGCCCAGCCAGCCAACTACAGAATTACCCGAACTATAGCTACGTTGCCAAGCCAAAGGCAACGGCGCAGATAAATCAAAGTCAAGTTCGATCGCGCCAAATAAGACTTTATGGCCAGTGATCGCAGCCACTGGTTTGCCTGCTATGACACATTTGTGGCATGGTGTTTCAGCCTCGCCAGTGTGCGGTTCCTCTTTTGGGGATTTGCCCGGTGTTTCCGGCGCTTTCTCAACATGCACGCCGTCTCCTGCCGGCGCAGTTTTTGTAGCAGCAGGCTCGCCCATTTTCGCGGCGTCGGCTGCTTCGGCTGCTGCTTTGGCTGCATCGGCTGTCGCTTTGGCTGCATCGGCTGCTACTTTGGCTTTGGCTGCTTTGCTTGCCGCCCCACCTTTGAGCAGTTCAAGCGGTAACGTTAAAATTTCTAATGCCCCGCGCGTCCCAGCTTCAATATAATTACCTTTACTTAATGGATCGGTAATCGGCTTAATCAGGGCCTTTCCAAAATCGACTACACCCGTACCAATGGTGGCAGCGCTGATATTGCCCAAGCGGATATTTTCAGCCAGAATCTGGGCATCTAAACTGGCGATTTCTCGCCCCAATTGCGTGTACTGTGAACGTGCCAGTTTGGGAATGGCTTTTATCCCTTCATAGGCTAATTCGCCAGTGCCCATAACAATGTCTTTGGCAAACCCTAGCGCTCCACGTGCACCTTGAGCCAAGGCGTCAGTCCAAGGGCCTGTGCCTTGAATACCCTCGATTCCACCACCGATAATGTCATTTGCCGATTTAAAATCGAATACTTCATCTGACGCGTTGAGATTTAATTGGTTCGCTTCTTTACTGGCCTTTTCGGCCTTTAAGCGCTCTAATTCTGGACTGCTGCGCTGGCTTGGTGCCTCTTCTGAATTACTGGCGGTTGCCCCATCACTCGGGCCTTTTTTTGCGGTGACCAGCTTGCCTTTGGCACCGCCAACGCCATCGGCATTGCAATTAATCAAGCATCGACTATCGTGGCGTGCAAGTGGAAGTGTATTGCCTTTAACGTTCTTTTGACCGTCCAAAATTTTGACAAAACCGCCGCCTAAAGAAGTCCCGCCGACGACATGGCTACCGGCATCGGCTTGCACTTCCTGGAATAAATCATCTTGCCGATAAACCGGGGTGCTGTGTGCTTTCACATCGGGTGATGCTTTATGCTTTTTGTCGAGCTTGGCATGGCTATCAAAGGCCACCACATCTTTGCCAACCCGGCAATAATCAGGTTCCGTGCATATGGCCTGCCAACCCTTGGCATGCGCTACGTGGCGCGTACCCGCCGCCTTCGCTTTTTTGGGTTCTTCTTGCGCTTTTTTTTGCGCAATTAATTTTTCAAGTTTGGCATTTTGCTCCCCCAACACCTTGATCCGCTCGTTGCCGTCGGCGAGCGCTCTCATCTTGGCGATTTTATCGGCTTTGTCGTCGCCTGTTGGGTCAGGTAATATCAGTCGATTCGTCATGCTTGCACCTGCGTTGCCATGTTTCGCCTTGCCGCAATAGCCACGCTCGTTGGTGCGCTAGCCACGGAAATTTCTACAACCGGGTCAGCGCGCCTAAAATGCGTGCGCCAAACCAAGGTTGCTTGGCGGCGGTTTAAATCGAAGCGCACCGTATCGAGCAGAGGTAAGCTGACCGCATGTTCACCACTGGCATATTTGACGGCGGCGATGATACTCCAGCTTGGTAATTGCATATCGGCACGTTCGGGCAATAAGCCAATTAAAGTCACGGCTTCATCGCCACGCAGATGAGGGATGGCAATTTGGTCAGGCGGCGCGGCTTGGTAGTAGCGGGACTCGAAATCGAGGGGAGGCAAGGGATAACGGATGCGTTGCCATTCATCGTCGTAATGCCCTTGATAGCCAATTCTGGGGCTGCACCAACGTGCAATGGCAGAAAAGCCCTGCGTTGCGCCGCTCTGAGCCGGGTATTGAATCGCCTGTTCCACGCTTTCAATCTGTGGCGCTCGCAAGCTGTCTTGGGCGGCAACCCAGTTTTCTACATATTTGCGGGCAGCCTTTGGCAAATGCTTGAGATCAACGCTTTTGGGTAACCAGCCACAACCTGCCGGATTGCCGAGGTGGCGTACCGTATCGGCTTGCCCATCAGCCATGAGATGACCAGGAATGTCGATGCAACCACCAAAGGCCAAGCGATAGTCGAGGGCAACCTGACTCACAGCTTGGCTTGGGCCAAGCCGCCAGTGCATGAGCTTTTTCTTCAAGTCGCGGGGGCCAGATAGCTTCAACACTTTATCGACTGGCCCAACGCAAAGGCGCGCCAACCATACCTCGCTAGGGTGCCCTTGCGGCGCCTGTGCATGGCCAAATGCCAAGATATCCGTGCCTGGCTTGTAGGGTACCAAATCACCATCTTGTTCGATAACGGCACGCAAGGGGTCGGTCTCAATTGGGCCAGCAAAGCTGTCGCCCATTGTGACTGGATTTTGCACTGGCGCAAGCGTCATTGGTTTGCCGTGGCTTGCCAGATCAAAGGTAGCACACAGTATGAAAATATCAAGCGGCTCGCCGTTAATACCACTTTTTTCAAACCAGAAATGGGGTACGCCTGTTTGATTGTAAATAGTTGCCATATAGATGCTGTTTGTTATCGAGTGAATTTTTTCTACCTGATCTTGAGCATGCAAAAACTCTTAAGAACTTGGTGGACTTTCGGCACCACCGGAATTGAGTAGCACATCATCAGGTGCATCTATATGCGTTTTACTGGCGGCTTTGACGTGAATGTCCTTGCTTTCAATGTAAATCGCATCTTTAGTCAATACGATTTTGGAGTCTCCTACCACCAGTTCAATTTTTTCACCTGCCGAAATCGAAATCGACATGCCAGCATGCACCGTTTTGATAAAGCCCACTTGTTCAGACTGCATCAAGGCAACAGTCGTGTTCATCATGCCGCCCACAGTGGTTTGATACATGCCGCCAATGCTTAACATCTTTGCCGCCCCTATGCTTTCGGTTTTGGTCATGCCTACCGTTTCGCTCTTGTTTTTGCCGACATGTACGCTGCGGTTGGAGCCTATGCTAACATCTTCATTCGCGCCAACGGTTTCAGAGCGATTGCTGGCGATTTTTATCGATTGGTTATTGTCGATCTTTATCGACTCGTCATTGCCGACTTCTTCACTGCGATTATTACCTATTTTAATATCTTCGTTGTTACCGACCTTTTCGCTGCGGTTATGGCCGATTTTTATGTTTTCATCGATGCCGACATCTTCACTACGGTTGTCACCAATACTGATATCCTCGTTATGATCCACCCGTTCCTTGCGGTTGTTATGCACGGTAATGGTTTCATCATGATCCACCGTTTCAGTACGGTCATGCTTCACCAGCGTGGTTTCATCATGGTCAATGGTCTTTTTACGGTCATGCCCCACCCAATGTCTCTCATCGTGTTCAACCTCAATCCGTTGATATTTTTATTTGTGTAATCAAAACTCTTCCTTGCCCTTCATATCTTCAAAACGCAGTGCATTCGCGTTGTCTGGGCTGCCGCCCTTGCTGGAACGGGTCAAAATGCCAGTTTGCGTCTGGTTATTGGGCAAATCCCACGGCGGCATGTTTTGTTGGTTAGTAACTTGACCCAGAATCAACGGTAGATCGGGGTTGCCCTGCAAATATTGAATCACCACTTCGGTGCCCACGCGCGGTACCGCGACCATGCCGAAATTGGGATTGCACCACGGCGTCATGACGCGTATCCAGCAAAAACTTTCGGTATTGAACTGGCCGACCCGATCCCAGTGGAACTGCACTTTGACACGGCCATATTTGTCGCAGTAGATTTCTTCGCCCGGTGGACCTACCACGGTGGCGGTATCGATGCCGGGCATGATGCAAGGTTGGCTGTTAAAACCTATGGCCGGACGCCAAGGTACCTTGCGCCGCAGGCAACGGAAGTGGTTGGTATAGCTGGCGGCGGCACCGTCGTCGTTCAGGTAATTGTTGCTGGCAGTATGCTCGACGTTGAGGACGAAGAATTCGTTGTCTGCCGAAGGGCCGTCAAAAAACTGGCTTTCATAATCTTTGCTTAGGCGAAACCAGCGCCCGGTTTGAATGTGGCGGCTATTGCCCTGGGCCTCAAAATACTTGCCTTCGGCGGCGATCTGTTCCATCCAGCGTTCTGCCAGCTTGGCCCCGTGCGCCTCGTTTTTGTAACCGTACAAGCCTTTATAGTGGTAAACCTCAATTTTATGGATGATGCCTTGCTTGTGCTCGCTAGTTTTGGATAACTTTTGCGGCGTCGGCTGTTTGAAGTCGTAGTTGGAAAACGCCACCTTGCCCGACACCACCTTGCGCACGGGCGACCAGTGGGCGATTTTATCGAGCCGGTTGGAACCGCCTTCGTGGTGATGCGCAATCACCGGACGTGGGCCGTCTATCGGTTCGGCGGCGGGAGTGGTGTCGCTCAAGATTAGGGTGTGGCCCTTTTCGGTGTGTTCATACCAATACGACCAACCACATTCTTCCCAGCGCCGATGCAGGTAGTTATAGTCAGTTTCGTTGTACTGGCAAGAAAAAGTGCGCTCCAGTTCGGTGGCGAGGATGCGAAATTCAAAATGCGACCAACCGCTATCATTGAAAATTTCTTTGGTTTGCGCTTCGATTGATTTGTTGTGGAACAGATAAGTTCAACGTCGTAATTGATTTTAAAAGTTGAACGTCGTCCCCTGTGTGAGGCGAAGTTTTTTATCAAATCAATTACGTGGCCGAACTTAGTGGTCGAAACACCATTTCTCACATATTAAGCTCCCAATCAAATCATTGCAATTTTTCATCACTCAACGCAAATTTATTTCTATTCATCATCTATGCACTTCCATGTTCCCGGTGCTATTAATCTAATACGTAGCAAACGATTATCAAGATTGCTATATAAAATATGCAAAGTGCCTTTGCTGAAATGCCAGACCGCATGACCTGTCAATGGTGAATCTGAATGCTGCTCTGGAAGTTGATTTATTTTTTCAAATAGTATCGCAGGGCTATCGTCAAATTGCAAACCAAATGGTAAATCTCCTTTCCATCCAGTCCCTTCCATATCGCGGTTACGATGAAGTGTAATCGCTTGAAAAATCGGCGCGGTGCCTGCAGCTACCAAGCTGATTGTCACCCCATAATCTAACCTAAGATCAATTTCATTTTCCTCTACCCCTTCTTGCAACTTCTCTTTCGTTATTAAGTTTCCCCAAAGATTTAAAAATTCTTCGGAATAGATATCTGCGCCAAAGGCTGCCATGATTGCCGCCAAAGCAGGCCAACAAACATCATGATCCGTTTGAATCGGACTTGCCAATATTCGGCAGGCAATCCGATCAATACCTTTCCCTTGATCTGTATAAGTAATGCTCAACCGATAGCCATCTACATCCCATGTATCATTTTTATAAGAGTGCCTAGTTGCCTCGAAAGCCGCCAATTTAGCGCGCACCAAACCCCGGTCATCCGTAAAACACAAGCCTTTCGGCAATACATCGGAAAAGGGCTGAACATGATCAAATCCAGCATAAAAATATGCTTGGGTTAATAAAAGTTCACCTTCACCCCACCGCGAACGCGGGGCGGCGGTTTGATAATTGGAATCAACGAAACCTAATTCAACCCCCTTCCGCCGAATCAGAATCCAATCATGGAAAACTTCCTGATTGCTTTCTGGCAATTTTGGACGATAGTAGGTGCCAAGTGCATTGAAGATTGCTTCAACTTTAATTGACTCTACGCTAGAATTAAAGGCAGAAATAATATTATCCGCATTCATTACAGAAAAATCCCGATTTGGGCTAAGGGTATTGATTTTTGATCGTCTGAATAGTCAACACAGAATCGGATTTTGGGTGCTATCGTCCAAAATTCGGAGTTAAAGTCATCACTAAATTCATCAGATTTACCTAATTTTGAAATTACTGCTTTGCGGCTATCAGAGAATTTTAAATCGCCGTGCAAACTTCCAGTATACTCTGAAAATTCGTCGTGCTTTGCACCATAAAAGAATATGGAAGTGAGCATCGGCGCATCATTATGGAGTGTTATTCCATATTTTGCTTGAATATATTCTTCGGTCTTAAAGAGGAACGATATACCCTTTTTGTAATTATTTAGGTAGGTGCTGTTTTCACCCCGTTTCAAGGTGATTTTTCCGTTTAAATCAAAATATTTAAGTGCTCCGACCACCGCAGGGTCGAGTGCTTGTTTACCTAATAGTTGAATCATTTCTTCAATTTTCATTTTATTTCACCTTTTTAATGACTTCCATTAAAGCCTTGTCAAATTCCTTGTTTGACATACTGAGAACACGTTTTGCTGCCTTTTGATAGGCTTTTTTACAGCCCCCACTCGCATCATATTCGTCAATTTTACCTAACATTGTTTCAACATCACGCCGTGCTGCGCCAGCTAAATTTTTCGAGTCCTTGATTGCCGCTGCCGATGTTTGGCCATAAGTTGGGCTAACGTCGATATGCGCTTGCTTGGGGACAGCGATAGCGTTGCCCCATTTCTCGATTGCCTTTAATTGGGCTGGCGATATGTCTTTACCTGCCTTCTCCATTAATTCAGTGGCACGTTCCTTAAGTGCTGCCTTTGATGGAATATGGTCGCGATCAAACTTATTATCGCCAGTTTTGTTTTTTAGTTTCCCATATTTGCCATACTCACCACACTTCAGCTTCTTCTTTCCCTTAACTGTCGTATCTTTTTTACCTTTTTTCGCAGCCGCAGCCGCA
Organism: Burkholderiaceae bacterium; assembly: GCA_046597185.1. Lineage (GTDB taxonomy): Bacteria > Pseudomonadota > Gammaproteobacteria > Burkholderiales > Burkholderiaceae_D > CAMBDR01. The sequence goes on from JBKJLF010000905.1 coordinate 11,408, forward strand.
GCTTCGGCATCTTTCGCTTTTTTCAGCTTGGCAGCCTCTTCTTCCACTTTCTTCGCGTCCCGCGCCAACTTCGCTTCCTGCTCCAGCTTTCTGGCCGCCTTCACCACTTCCTCAGCTTCGTGCGCGCCCTTACCGACTTTACTGACCAAACTCACTTCCTTTGCTGCGCCAACCGCAACCTTGGCGACTTTACCCACGGTGGTTACGACCTTGCCGCCAGGGATCATGCTAGCGGCGGCAATGCCTGCTTCGACCAGATTGCCTTCACCAGCATAGATCGCCGCGTCCAGCCCGCCCGTCACTACCGACAACCCCGGCACAAAACTCGCTACGCCTAGCGCGCCATGCACCCACGGGCTGGCTTTTCCCCACCAGCTTGCTTCCTTGGGCGTCTCGGGAATCACGGCCGGATTGGCACCACTCCCATCGGCCGCGACTTGGGTGGTCGATGGCGCGGCCTGTTCAACATATTTGCCTTTAGTTGTCATCTTAGCGCGCTCCGCTTTTCAGCGCGCGTCGTGGCGACAATTTTTGTGTAAAAAACGGGCAGAAAGGACGGTAAAAAGATGTGCATATTCAGCTCGCCAGATTCATTTCGGCTTCATCACCATGCCGCACCACGTATTTGCCCTCAGCGCGCACAGTTTTTGAACTGCCTGTTGCACGCACCTTACCCTTGTTGACGCCTGATTTGACGCCGCCGCCAGTGCCAGGTTCATTGCCCGTAACGGTTGGCACCACGCTGTCACTCAGAACATACACTGGATCGCCATTGAAGTTCACACTGTGGGTAACTTGCAAGCTGTCGCTCAAGTTTCCAACAATGGGATAAGGAACTGGCACCATGCTCGCCCCCATTGGCGTTTTACAGATGTCGGGTACCAAATTGACAACGATGAAGATTGCGTTTTTGCGCGCACCTGTAGGCATAATAAAATCCTAATTAGTTAATATGAGAAGCATCTGGCATTATTTCAGATAACGCCAACATACGTGCCTCCAGCACACGCACGGCAGGTTCAGCCCCCACGGTGGCGCGCCAGGCGCAGGTAACCGTCGGTTTTTTATCTGGCTGCGCCGGATCAGGGGCAAGATCGATTATCAAGGTGTCAAGCTTGGCCGCTAGCTCACCTATTTCACCCTCTTCAAAACGCACCAGCACAAATGGCAAATGGCCCGGCAAAGTCAACGTCTGCCTGTAATTGCCATCGGCGGCACGCACGCTTCCATATGTGGCAGGTGGCACCAGATTAGTTAGGATGATGGTTTCATTGCCATCCAAATGTGGCACAATTTGTTGGTCAGGTGGGGCCGAGTTCCAATACGCAAAGTTGAAGTCGAATGGTAGATACGGATGTCGTTGTTGTAACCATCGCTCGTCGTAGGTACCCGCCAGCTCAAGGCGAGGGGTCCACGCCCGCGTGATCACGCCAAAGCCACACGGCGTTATGGCCTTACCGAACGTCGTCAACGGCTCACCCGGTGCCACAATTTGGGGCGCGGGCACCAACTCCAGTTTTTTTGCAGCCGCGTACCAAGGTTCAGCAAAACCTCGTCCGACAGGGTTTAGCCGCCAAACCGTATGTGCGACAGCACCGCTACTCGCGGCATCCGAATTAGATGAAGGCGGCAAACGGTTTTCCCTTTTTACGCGTGGAGCGGCTTTATCGTTGGCCAATATTTTGTTTTCGCCACCATACGCGTATTCATAGCGCAACGGTAGTTCACTAATTGGCGTGGGCGCGTTTAACTGCCATTGCGCCTTTAAAAACAGTACTGCGGCGCGCCGTAGTCCCGAATTGCGCCGCCACTCGCGAGGGCCGCAAACGATTAATTGCTTGTCCAATATTTCGACAGCCTGCACCATTCGTTCCGGCGACATCGCCTTCGGCATTGGCTTCCCTGTGATCTTCAGGCCAACCATAAAACGCGGCGATGGCGTGCGGCTTGGCGCATGTGCATGAGCAATCAAAATGACATCGGTATGCGGCTTGTATGGTGCAAGGTCGGATTCTTGCTTGACGCTGGATTGATTCAATTCGCCATAATATTGATCTGCCATTACCAACGGTGCCTGATCTTCGGCCAACGAAAGTGTGCCATCGCTTTGCAATTCATAGGTCAACCGCATCACCAAGGTGTGAAACAGTATATCGCGCTGATCAATGGAATCAAACGCCAGCGCAGGGAACGGGGTTAGGTTGCGAAATTCCATCTCGTTTCCAGTCATCTTTTCAGGGAATTTATCATCTCATCATCAATTGAAGTCAATATCTTTACCGAGCAACTGTAATGGGGTACCATTAGCATCGATCACAATGTTTTTGCCGGAAATAGTAATTTTGCCATCTTTTTTCATTGTGATACGTGCCTCGCCAACGATAATTTCAATTTCATCGCCCGCTTCAATTGTGATCTTTTTGCCGACTTTGACCGTTTTTGACAGGCCAACCTGTTCCGCTTGCATCAGCGCGACAGTGGTATTCATCACCCCGCCCACTGTGGTTTGATACAAACCACCGATGGTCAGCATTTTTGCCATGGCAATGGTTTCTTTCTTGGTCTTGCCAACCGTTTCCGATTTGTCGCCACCAATATTGACGCTACGGTTGTCCCCAATCGAAATATCTTCATTATTCCCAACTTTTTCACTACGATTCTTGCCGATACTGATATCTTCATTATCCCCAACCTTTTCCGCGCGATTTTTGCCGATACCGGTGT
>JBKJLF010000477.1:0-3245 GCA_046597185.1 Burkholderiaceae bacterium
ACGCATAAAAGCAGCACTTGATGAGAACACCTATGCCGCAGGAATTAAGGTTACGGACGAAGAATTGGCTACACTCGTGATAGAACGGGATGCATTTCATGGCGAGTGGAATTACCGCCTGAAGCCGCATGAGCCACCTTCTTAGCATTTTTAATTGTTCAAGTTATTTTTGCTCAATTCCTAAGGGGCTACTGTTTTCTTTGCCTGTCCCGGCTGTGCCATGGCCTGAGCAAAAAAAAATAGCGGCGATATTGGCTGCAGTAGATGGCAAAATACAAAATATTGCGGCACAGATTACCGCGATCCAAGCTCTCAAGCAAAGTTTAATGCAGATGTTTTTTAAGCGTGGTGTCGGCACAAAAAATACCTATGGTGACTGGTTGCAGCATGTAACCTTCAAAAAAACTGAATGCGGCAAAATACCTGCAACATGGGTAGCTACTCATTTGGGGCAATTGGCACAAGAGGCACGGCAACGCAATTCGGGTTCGATAGCCGAAGAACTACTATGCGGCGTTTTCAAAGATCAAGGTCTAATACCAATGCGCGACCGGGTAAAAGGTGCGTCAACAGATCGTTGTCGTATTGTTGTGCCCGATGCGTTTGCCTATAACCCAATGCGTATTAACATCGGTTCCATTGCACGCAATCGACTTAATCACGCCGTTATGGTTAGCCCTGATTATGTGGTTTTTGCAACCAAGCCGGATGTGCTATTGCCAACCTACCTTGATCATTTCCGCAATTCTACCCAATGGACGCGGTTTGTCGGGCAAGCTGGCGATGGTGGCGTGAGGATACGTATTTACTTCGATCATTTGGCGCGCATGGTGATACCACTGCCACCCGTTGCGGAACAAAAGCGCATAGTTGAAATTCTTGATGAGGTAGATGCCAAACTCGCCATTTTGAAAAAAAAGCACGCCCTTTACCAAACCTTAAAACGCGGCCTCATGCAAAAACTACTCTCCGGCGAATCGCGGGTTAAATGTGATGATGCAACGGCGGCCCAATAAAACAAACCGCGCGGATACGTCAAGCTGGTTGGCAAGACTGCGCGTTCAGCCCATGCCCCTTGCGCCGCAGCCCTTATTCGCCCGCTACCAGCGCCGAATATTCAGGCAAATTGCTATTGGGCGTATAAGTTTCAAGATAAGCCGCTTTCAAGTCATCCGCAGCACGCGTGTAATCGAGCAGCAGTTCCTGCATATCGGGCAGCTCTGGGCCGTCGTATTCGTCACATTCCTGGCTGAGTTTTTGCAAGTCTTTGTCCAGTGTTTTGATTGCGATGACCAGTGTTTTCCAGTGTAATTGCGCCATTTTCATTCCTGACAGTGTGGTTAGCGGGAGAGTTCAACAGCGCGGGCGACCGCGCTTCTTGCGAAATTATCAAGTGCGCCTTTGAAGGCGTCAAGGCGCATTCGGGTGCGTGGCCCAATTTGATAATGGTTGGCATTGTATTTGGGTCCAGTCCGGCCCGGCTATGATCAAGGCGTCATCATAATCGGTTCTTGCTGGAATGGTGAACCGACACCAGTATTTTGTACCAAACACATCCGGCTTATCGTTACATAACTTAAAAGTGATTTTTTGATCGCAAGGCTTGTTGCGCATGTGCGTGCGTGATATGATAGCCATCTTTTTTGGTGTAAAGCATAATATGTGATAGCGCTTATCGCGCGGCCAGTTGCGCAGATAAATTTTAGCGGTTCGACTGCAATATCAATTTTTTAAAAACAAAACGATGGAGAATAAATTAACTGACACAATCTTAAAAGATGTATTCATCTCACTGAATGAATTGCACCGGTACTATGAAGGGCATGTGCCAGTTGATCTTTGGCGCGCATTCAACACCAAGAAAAATGTTGGGCTGTTTGATTTGATCGAAAGCCCGGTTAAAATGTCAAATGGCAAAACCCGAAAACCGGACATTACCATTTCAAATGGCTGGGTTCGGGTTAAAAACTGGCCGCGTGGGCTATCCACATTTAACCGTTCCGGCGTGCCAACTGGTAAAGATTGGGTATATTTTAGAATTCCACGTGGCACTGCCTTACCTAAAGGATTAGCCATCGTTGAAGATTCCTTCAACGACACCTTTCAAGCTACCCATTACACCATTGCACCAGCTTGGGACATGCCGCTCGTTACCTTTAGGGTGCTACTTAATGAACTGGCACGTTCTACAATCAAGGAGGTAGCATGATCGAAATATCGAATGCAGCGGCACCGTTATTGATCCAGGCATTGAAAGATGCCGTGCGTTATAACGAACAACTGCTAACCAGTGAAACACTCAGTAATCGCTCAGATTATGAGGAATATATGGTTGACATCAGTCAATTTTATGCAGAAATGAAAGCGCAATACAAAAGGCAGGAGCACGAAATTGGCGTACCACTCGCCGATCTGGTTTAACGTGCATATTTGCATGTAAGTGAAAATCGCACCGATTTTATGACGGCGCGCATGCTAGAATCGTGGTTTCTGCAGTGTGGCCACCGCCACGCCTGCCCCGCCCACCCACTGCACAGGAGCGCATGGGCCTTCGGAAAGAACCGCGTCAGAACTGCCCGCCATTGCCTGGCTAATCCAGCTTGGCTACACCCATTTGCCCGGCAAAAACGTGCGCGTCGCGCAGCGCCACCTGGCCCCGATTCCGGAAGATGTTTTAAAGCCGCGCCTGCTGCTGCTCAATGATTGGCTCGCCAGTGCCCCCGGCGATGTCGATACCGCCTTGCTGGAACTGCGCAAACGGGCCAATAACGATTTGTTTGCCGCCAACCAGAAGCTTTGGCAGCAAGTATTTAACCGCAGCGACATTCAGGTGAAAACGGCTGAAGGCAGCATGCGTAGCGTGCGCTTTTTTGATGCCGGTAACGCGGCAAATAATGACTTTCATGTGGTTGACCAATGGGTAGGCCGCAACGCGGATAAAGACAGCTTTCGCCCCGACCTGCTACTGTTCATCAACGGCTTGCCGCTGGCCATTATCGAATGCAAGGACAGCCACCACAGCCTGGATGAAGCGCTCGACTAACTGGACGGCTACCAGCGCTATTTCCCCGCGCAATTTGTCTTCAATCAGGTGTGCGTGGGCCTCAACCGTCGCGCCGCTGCCTACGCGCCCATCCACACCCGCACCAACGCCTCGACCGATATCATGCGCACCGTGCTGGCACGGGCAAAGGTGGCGATTTGTTTTTGCGTGCTGGGCAGGTTAATAAACCATTGCAAATAGG
>JBKJLF010000188.1:0-10543 GCA_046597185.1 Burkholderiaceae bacterium
GATCGTCGAACATGTCTGCGCCGGTGGCGATGCGCTGGTGTTGATGCCCACGGGCGGCGGCAAGTCGCTCTGTTACCAGATCCCGTCGCTGGTGCGCGAGGGCGTGGGCATCGTGATCTCACCGTTGATCGCGCTGATGCAAGATCAGGTCGATGCGCTGGCAGAAGTGGGTGTGCGCGCGGCGTTTTTAAATTCCACCCAAAATTTTGATGAAGTGGTGCGCATTGAGCGGCGCATGCGGCAAAACGATATTGACTTGGTCTATATTGCGCCGGAGCGTTTGATGACGCCGCGCTGCCTCGAATTATTGGCGGCCTGCCAAATCGCCCTGTTTGCGATTGATGAAGCGCATTGCGTATCGCAATGGGGGCACGATTTCCGGCCCGAGTATATTCAGCTTTCGGTCTTGCACGAGCGCTTCCCGGAGGTGCCGCGCATTGCACTCACCGCCACTGCCGACCAGCAAACCCGTGCCGAAATTATCCAGCGTTTGCAGTTGCAGCAGGCGCGCCAGTTTGTCTCTTCGTTTGACCGGCCCAATATCCGCTACCAGATCGTGGAAAAAGACAATGGGCGCAAGCAATTGCTGGATTTTATCCGCACCGAACATGCGGGCGATTCTGGCATCGTGTATTGCCTGTCGCGCAAAAAAGTGGAAGAAACGGCGGACTTTTTAAACCAGAGCGGCGTCACCGCCTTGCCCTACCATGCGGGTATGGATTCGAAGCAGCGGGCGCAACATCAATCACGCTTTTTGCGTGAAGACGGCATCGTCATGACCGCCACTATTGCCTTTGGCATGGGCATCGACAAGCCGGATGTGCGTTTTGTTGCGCATCTGGATCTGCCCAAAAGTATTGAAGGCTATTACCAGGAAACCGGGCGCGCCGGGCGCGACGGCCAGCCGGCCAATGCCTGGATGGCGTATGGCTTGCAAGACGTGGTATTGCAGCGGCGCATGATTGATGAATCCGAGGCCGAAGAAACCTTCAAGCGGGTGATGGGTTCCAAGCTCGACGCCATGTTGGGCCTGTGTGAAACCTCGCAATGTCGGCGCATGCGCTTGCTGGAATATTTCGGCCAGGCCGCCGGCCCTTGCGGCAATTGCGATACCTGTTTGATTCCGCCGGTCTCGTTTGATGCCACCGTGCCGGTGCAAAAGCTGCTCTCTGCCATCTACCGGGTGAACCAACGCTTTGGTGCGGTGCATGTGATTGATGTCTTGCGCGGTAGCGCGAGCGACAAAATTCACCAGTGGGGGCATGATAAATTGTCCGTCTTTGGTATTGGCAATGACAGGAATGACGCCGAATGGCGGGCCATTTTGCGTCAGTGTATTGCGCTGGGGCTGGTGACGGTGGATTCGGAAGCCTATAATGCGCTCAAGCTGACGGATGCGGCCAAGCCGGTGCTCAAGGGCGAGCAAAAAATTGAATTACGCCAATATCAAAAACCGCTGAAGCAAAAGCGCGAAGCGGCCAAAAAACCGTATGTGGAAACGGGTTTATCCAAAATCGAGCAAGAAATTTTCGACAAATTGCGCTGGTGGCGGGTGGAAACCGCGCGCAGCCACAACGTGCCCGCGTATGTCATCTTCCATGATGCCACGCTGCGCGAAATTGCCAAGGCCAAACCAGCCTCGCTGGATCAATTGCGCGGTGTGACCGGGGTAGGGGAGAAAAAGCTGGAAAGCTATGGCGAGCAGATTGTGGCGTTGATTGAAGAGATGAGCTAGTCTTGCTGCTTGTAAGGTAGAATTCAAGTTCACGCTGCCAATGGGTTGCCAGCTTGCATTTTTTGCAGGGAAAAGGAAAAGAGATGAAAATTCAATCGCTGCATTTTGTTGATGTCGGGCCGTTGGGTACGCAAGACATTGACTTGCACGATCAATGGACTGGTGACATTGAATCCAATATCTTATTTACTGGCCCTAATGGTTGCGGTAAATCCACCTTGTTGCGCGCGGTGGCGATGTTGTGGGAGGCTGCTGGGTACTGGCTGGCGTACCGGGAGCAACTTCCGAAAGACCACACGGTGGTGAAATGGTTGTCGCGTTGGGGCTCGGTGGGTATGATCCTTTCGGATATCGACATTAATCAGGCCGAAAAAATCAGCGTTGGCTTGGTATTTGGCGATCTAGGCCAAATGGTCTCTATGAAGGCCAAGCCTCGGGTGGTGTGGTTGGGGGAGAGCCATAAAGCCGACGACGACATGTTCGATAAATTGGCCTCTTTTTTTTCGACTCCAGGTGACTGGCTTGAAAACTGGGCTGCGGCGCGGCAACGCATGGCCTTGAGTTTTACCACCTTTGGCCTGCCCAATCTGATTTTTATGGATGCCGAAGAGCGGCGCTGGGTCGTGCCTACGCAGCGCGTCGGTGAAATTGTGGCAGAGCTGCCAGAATTGCGCTGGGCACCGCGCTATATTCCAACCGAAGATTGGCGTGGCCAGCTTGAATCGTCGCTGATCAATATGAAGTTGACCGACGAAAAACGCTTTAATGTCGTTTTGGCTGAATTAAACGCCTTTTTGATCGGCAAGAAAATCGAAGCTGAGATCAAACGCGGGGAAAAGCGGCTGCGCGTCAGTTTGACGAGTCCCGGTAAAGCTGGTCAATTTCATACCATGGATGAACTGAGCGCTGGTGAGCGGCAAGTCTTGATCATGCTGTATATGATTGCACGTTGGGCCGAACCCGGTTGTGTAGTCATTATCGATGAACCTGATTTATATTTGCATCCTTCGTTGATTGAAGGCATGTTGGCCCGGATTAAGGCGATGGTGAAAGCACTGGACGGCCAGTTGCTGATTACCTCACACTTGCCCATGGTGTGGGAGCGTTACGAGGGCAGTGCGCGGCGTATTGAGTTGACCGCAGCCGGAGATGTGCATGGCTGACTCCAAGATTGACGCCCTGATCAAGAAAATAGAAGAAGGCAATGTCGGTGCAACGGACAGGCGCATTCTGGTGGTTGAAGGCAGTGACGACAAGCAAGCGCTGGAAGCCTTGCTCGACCGAGTTAATGCCAATTGGACCCAATCTTGGGGTGTTGCCGTGGCTGGCAACAAGGATAAGGCCATGGCAATTGCCGGAAAAGTACCCGAGTGGTTGGCCTTGGTGGACAAAGATGAGTGGCAGGCTGAGCAAATCGAAAACGCGCAAACCGAATCAGGCAATCTGCATGTTTTGCCACGATTTTGCATGGAAAGCTATCTGGTCGATCCCGCTGAACTTTGGCCCGCATTGGGGCCACTACAGCAAAATAAAATACCAAATGGTGTTCAAGGCTTGGCAGATCATTTACTGCTTGACCTGCAATATTGGAAACAACACGCTGCGCGTTGGCAAGTAATTAATCCACTTTGGACCAAGTTACGTGCGCTGGGTTTTAAAGAAGATATTTTACGCACCCAGAACTTCCCCGACGAGCAAGAAGTGATCGCGACTTTGGATAAATGGGATCGTTTGATTGATGCCCCAACCATACTGGCTGACATAGCAAGGGCATTGGCAGACATGAATAGTCGTGACGATAGCGATTTTTTACATCATTGGCTGTATGCCAAAAACTTTTTCCCGGAAGTGGTTTGCCTTGGTTTAAACCAATTGCTTGGACAACGTAGTCAGGCAGAACTGCGCAAGTATATTTTTACCAGAATGCCAATGCCGCTTGATCTTGCGCCGTTGTGGCAAAGGATGGGACTGGCAGCGGCTCAAACTTAACGGTTGACACAGGTTTGTTTAGTCAACCAGCAATAATTCTTCAAGTTCAGCAATATCGCTGGCACTGGCGACAGGTGGTTGCCAGTTAATGACATTGTATTTTCTTTTTTGAAACAGATCGATAAATTCGGCGTGTGCCGCCGTTTTCAGTCGTTCCGTATTTGCAAAAAACGCTGCCATCTGCTGCTGGTCTGCTACGTTGAAGAGACGCGCATCTTCATAGGCTTGCTGCTTCAACACCACGGCACTTTTTTTGCCATAGGTTTCAACGATGACATGAATCAGCAAGTCGTCAGTTTCTTCAATTTCTTGGTCAAGGGCGATTGGGCGTCTGCCAAAATAGCCATATGTTTGAAGTGCGGTTTCCATGGTCTGACAACCGAAGGTTATATGCACAATTGGCAACAGGGATGAGGTAATTTCGCATCGCTTACTTCGGCCTGATGCAATTGTAGAACAGTTTTGATCGCTTGGGATGGTTCAAAACGCGATATGGCCCAATGGGGCTGATGAAGAACCGTTATTGGAAAATTTAAATGAAATTCACCGCAATACCTACCATTTTAATAGTATAATTAACTCACTGTTATGCCGAAATAAGATATTGCAAAGGATATTTATTTAACCTATTTTTTGAATGGAATCCCATGAACACGCTCAATCCGGCCAGTGCCTTGCTCACCGATCTGTACCAGCTCACCATGCTGCAAGTGTATTTTGAGAGTCTGATGAACAAAACGGCGGTGTTTGAATTTTTTGTCCGCAAGCTGCCGCCGCAGCGTCATTTTCTGATCGCGGCGGGTTTGCAGCAAGTGGTGGATTATCTGGGTTCGCTGCATTTTGATGACAATGAGCTGGACTGGCTGCGCAGCAATCCGCAGTTTCATGCGCCGTTTATTGAATCGCTGCGCCAGTTTCGTTTCACCGGCGATGTTGATGCCATGCCCGAAGGCACGATTTTCTTTCCCGATGAACCGGTGCTGCGGGTTACCGCGCCGCTGGCCCAAGCCCAGTTTATTGAAAGCCGGGTGATGAATCTGCTGCACTATCAAACCATGGTGGCTTCCAAGGCGGCGCGGATCAGGTTGGCCGCCGGGGACAAACGGTTGGTTGATTTTGGCTTGCGCCGCGCGCATGGGGCAGAAGCCGCGCTGCTGTCGGCGCGCGCCAGCTACCTGGCCGGCTTTCACGGCAGCGCCACCACCTTGGCCGCGCCCATGTTTGGCATCCCCGTGTTTGGCACCATGGCGCATTCATTTGTGCTGGCGCATGAGAGCGAAACGGAAGCCTTCATCGCCTTTGCAAACGCCTTTCCTTCCGATATCACGCTGCTGATTGATACCTATGATATCGAAGCGGGCGCGCGGCTGGTGGCGCGGCTGGCGCGCAGGCTGGCGTTGAAGGATAACATCTTCATTCAAGCGGTGCGGATTGATAGCGGTGATTTGAACGCCCAGTCGCGCAGGGTGCGCCAGATTCTCGACCGCGAAGGGGCTGCCGATATTCGTATCGTCGCCAGCGGCGATCTGGATGAATATTCGGTGCAAGCCTTGATGCAAAACGGCGTGCCGATTGACGGTTTTGGTGTCGGCACGCGCATGAATACCTCGGGCGATGCACCGTTTCTGGATTGCGCCTGGAAGCTGGTCGAATACGACAGCCGCGCGCGCCGCAAACGCTCGCCAGGCAAGGTTAGCTGGCCGGGACGCAAGCAAGTGTCGCGCCATTATGACCGCGACGGGCTGATGTGTGGCGATACCTTGCGGCTGGAATCAAACCATGGCGCAGGCAAAGCGTTGTTGCAGCCGATTATGCGTGGCGGGCAATTGCTGGCTGCGCTGCCCGATTTGCAACAAAGCCGAACCTATGCCGCGCAAGAATTGCGCACCCTGCCGCCCGGTCTGCTTGAGCTTAAAACGTCGGAATACACCAGGCCCTATGCGGTGACGGTATCAGAAGGCGTGCAGGAATTGGCACTGCAGGCGGATCAGGCGCAAAGGAAGCGGGCCATTCGTGATATGGCGGGTGGATGAATTGTAGAAAAGGCTGATTGCTTGAGCGGGTTTGGCGCGGGTTTGGCACGGGTTTGGCACTATTATGCGGTATGCTTGTTTTATTCTTTTTTTTGCGGATGGTTTTATGAGCAAATATACCTTCAATATCAACGGCCAGAGCAAAACCGTCGAGCTGGCAGCGGATACGCCCTTGCTGTGGGCGCTGCGCGATGCGCTTGATCTGGTTGGCACCAAATACGGCTGCGGCGTGGGCAATTGCGGCGCGTGTACGGTCCACATTAATGGCGTGCCCACGCGTTCGTGCATGGTGCCGGTTTCCAGCATCGGTAAGCAAAAAGTGACCACGATTGAAGGCCTCAACCCCAAGGCTGCGCATCCGCTGCAACTGGCCTGGCAAGAGTTGGATGTGCCGCAATGCGGTTATTGCCAGGCGGGCCAGATCATGACGGCGGCGGCCTTGCTGCGCGATAATCCGCAACCCTCCGATGCCGATATCGATGCCGCCATGGGCGGTAATTTATGCCGCTGCGCCACGTATTTGCGTATCCGCGCCGGCATCCACCGGGCGGCAGAAATCGCCGGAGCTGGTGCAGCGAACAGCAGTCATCAGAAAGGTAAAAAATGAAACCTTCACGCCGACTTTTTTTGCAACAATCGACCCTGGTGGGTGGCAGCCTGATGTTGGGTAGTTTTTACACGCTGGACGCAGCGGCTGAAGCTACCGTGGTTAAAATCGACGCCAACGCCGCCACTAACCCTAAGCCGCAGTTTGCCCCCAGTGCTTTTATCAAAATAGACAGTGATGGCAGCGTCACCCTCATTTCCAAGCAGCCGGAAATCGGCCAGGGCATCAAGACATCTCTGCCCATGGTGTTGGCAGAAGAATTGGAAGTGAATTGGAAAGACGTGCGCATTGTTCAGGGGGATTTGAACCCGGCCTATGGCGAGCAATGGGCCGGTGGTTCGCAATCCACCCCCATCAATTACAATGAATTTTTGGAGCTGGGCGCAGTGGCGCGTACCATGTTGCTGGAGGCGGCGGCGCAAACTTGGCATGTGCCTGTGGCCGAATGTGTGGCGGCCAATAGCATGATCACCCATCTGCCAAGCAAGCGCCAGTTGCGCTATGGCGCGCTGGTGGCCAAGGCTGCCAGCTTGCCGGTGCCGGATGGTAAAAGCGTCAAACTAAAAGACCCGGCGCAATACAAATTGCTGGGTCGCCGGATAGGTGGGGTCGATAATGCCGCGCTGGTGGCGGGCAAACCGCTGTTTGGCATCGACGTGAAATTGCCCGGCATGCTGTACGCGGTGTATGAAAAATGCCCGGCCTTTGGCGGTAAACCGCTGTCGGCCAATCTGGCGCAAATCAAGGCGCTGCCGGGTGTGCGCGATGCTTTTCTCATTACCGATGGCAGTAGCAATTTAACCAGTTTGATGCCGGGTGTGGCGATTGTGGCGGAATCAACCTGGGCCGCCTTCAGCGCGCGCAAGCAATTGAAGGTGGTGTGGGACGAAGGCGCGGCGGTGAATGAAAGCTGGGCCGACTTTGCCGCCAAAGCGCCCGTGCTGGCCAGGCAGGCGGGTGCGAGTGTGCAGCGCAAGGATGGCGATGTGGTCGCCGCCCTGGGCAGTGCTGCTAAGACGGTGGAAGCGGCTTATAGCTATCCGTTTATCTCGCATGCCAATCTGGAACCGCAAAACTGTACCGCGTGGTTTAAACCGCAGGACGCCAGCATCGAGATTTGGGCACCGACGCAAAACCCGGCGTCCGGGCAAACCCTGGTGGCCACGGTATTAAAAATCCCGAAAGAAAAAATCACCCTGCACATGACGCGCTGCGGCGGTGGTTTTGGGCGGCGGTTGAGTAGCGATTTTATGGCTGAAGCGGCCATGATTGCCCAGCGCGTGAATGCCCCTGTCAAACTCACCTGGAACCGCGCCGACGATTTGCAGCACGACCATTACCGCGCCGGCGGTTTCCACTTTTTGCGCGGCGGGGTGGATGCCAAGGGTAAGCTCATTGCCTGGCACAACCATTTCATCACCTTTGCCAACCGCATCATGAGAGAGGGCAAGAGTATTTTGCAGCCGGGTAGTGGCGGCAATTTGAGTGGTGATGAATTTCCCGGTCGTTGGGTGGAAAACTGCCTGCTGGAACAAACCCCGTTGGAATGCGCAATACCGATGGGGCCATGGCGCGCACCCGGTAGCAATGTGTTTGCCTGGGTGTTTCAGAGTTTTATCGATGAACTTGCGCATGCGGCGGGGCGCGATGCGCTGGCGTTTCGGCTGGAATTGCTGGGCGATAAAGATATCGTGCCCGGCAGCGGCGAGCGCGGCCAGCCGTTTAACGTGGCGCGCATGAAAAAGGTGTTGCAGCAAGTGGCGGAAAAAGCGGGTTGGGGCCAGCGCCAGTTTGCCAAAGGGCAGGGGCAGGGCATTGCGTTTCACTTTAGCCATCGCGGTTATATTGCGGAAGTGGCCGAGGTGACGGTGAGTAAAGAGGGCAAGCTCAAGGTGGACAGAGTGGTGGTGGTGAGCGATGTGGGGTCGCAGATTGTGAATTTAAGCGGCGCGGAAAATCAGGTGCAAGGCTCGGTGCTGGATGGGCTTTCGACCTTGCTGTACCCGGAAATTGATATCCAGCGCGGCAGGGTGGTGCAAGCCAGTTTGGCGGATTATCCTTTGTTGCGTATGGGGGAGGCGGCGACCAAGGTGGAAGTGCATTTTATGAAGACGGATTTTCCGGTAACGGGTTTGGGTGAACCTGCGCTGCCGCCGCTGGCTCCGGCGGTGTGCAATGCGATTTTTGCGGCCACGGGCAAGCGGGTGCGGCAATTACCCTTGTTGCATACGGATTTGCGCTGGGGGTGATGCGGGCTGGAAAGCGGTTTTTGGCGGGTGGAAAATGCACTATAATTGCGCAATATGCTGAATATTTTTGGGGGTTACAACGGTTTGAGGTGCATCATGCGTTCGGTTGATATTTTTGATGAAGACAAGGCTGCGCAAGCGGCAGCGTTCTTTCTGTTTTGCGCAGGCGGGGCCATGGAAATGGCGGTGCTCAAGTTAATGAAGCTGTTGTATCTGGCAGAGCGCCGTTCTTTTGAGCTTTACAGCGAACCCATTATTGGCGACAGACTGGTTTCCATGCCGCATGGCCCGGTACTGTCGCTCACTTTTAACCATATGAACGGCCAGCTTGAATCCAAACCGGGTGGCTGGGCCGCCTGGATTGGTGGCCGTAATGACTACATGTTGGGCTTGGCCAAGGGGCGACAGATTAGTTCACCCGAGCAGGATTTATTGGCCTTGAGTGAAGTCGATCTGGAGATTCGGGAAGAAATCTGGCGTGATTTTGGCGCGATGTCGGCCTTTCAAATCCGTGACTATACCCATCAACATTGCCCGGAATGGCGTGATCCGAATGGGTCAATGATACCGATGACGTTTGGGGATTTGTTTCAGGCACTTGAATTTTCTGATGCGCGTGCTCGGGAGTCGCTGGCGCAGTTGGAAGAGCGCGCGACCTTGGATGAGGCCTTCAAACAGGCTGGTGCAAAGTGCTCAGTGCGGGTGATGCACTGATGATTCCATCCGGGCCGCAGGGGAATCATCATTTTATCGTGCTCAACGGCCCAGCGCGATTGCCTGGTTATGGTAATGCTGAGCATTGTGTTTTGCCGAATATCAGTTCTATTAAACCCAATATTGCGCATGATCCGACTTGTTTGGTGGCGGTTGGGATGCATCCGTTTGTTATACAGCCGAGTTTTGTCTATTACCGCGGCGTTCGGGTTGAATCTTTTGCTCATTTGCAAAAGTGCCTTGAGTCTGGTGTGTTTGGCTTGCGGCCACCGCCATTTCCGCTTTTGTTTGTGCGGGAAATTATTGCCGGGTTGGATGTTTCCAGAACAGTTAATCGTGGGTTTAGAGGGTTGTTGTGATTGGTGTGGCAGATTGGTTTGTACTGGAACTGGTATAAGTCCTACTTTTTCAGTATATTTTAACAAATCTCATTTGTATACTGAAAAATGTCCTCAGACCTGAACTCTGCCGAAATGAGCGAAAACGCGCGGCGGCATGTTCTGGATTTTGGTGGCTATATTCAGACTGCCAGCCAATTTTCCAATAGTAACCCAGGCACCTGCTCAAACTCGCGCAAATTATTGCTAACCAAGGTCATACCCAGCGCACGTGCATGGGCTGCGATGAACAAGTCATTCGGCCCGATGGGTTGACCTCGCTGTGCCAGCAGCGCACGGATTTGCCCGTAATGTTGGTGCACGGGCGCTGCCAACGGCAACACCTCCAGACTGCCCATGATCGCCTGCACTTGGGCGTGCATGCGTGCGGAAACCCCCTTGGCCAAACCAAATTCCACTTCCGCTGCCACCACAATGCTGGTGCAAATGGTAGAGGGTAATTTTTCCTGTAACTTAATAAAGACTGGCCCACGCGGATCACGCACCAAGGCAGTGATAATATTGGTATCCAGCAAATAACCGTTAGCATTCATCAGAAGATAGCTTCATCCGGCAACGGTTCTTGTTCGATATCGGGGAAGTCTTCGTTAAGCGGTTCCAAGGTTTCCAGCATGGCCAGCAGTGGGTGTTTGACGGGCACGGCTTCAATGATCAGTCGATTGCCTTCACGCCGCATAATGGCTTCCGTACCCGCCAGTTCAAACTCGCGCGGGATGCGCACGGCTTGATTGCTGCCGTTGCGAAACAATGAGATACGGCGTTCATCAGGCATGATAGACTCGCTGGGGTTGGTGGATAAAGTTGGCATATGCTGGAAG
>JBKJLF010000265.1:0-3643 GCA_046597185.1 Burkholderiaceae bacterium
CAAAACGGCCCAGCACAGGCAGCGGTAAAAAGTGCATCAACCACATCAAGACCAGTAAAAATCTCATGATCCCTCCGCTGGGTTGGGCGGGTTGGGTGGTGTGTGGGGTGTGGTGGGCGCTGTGGGCGTAGCCACCCCTTCAGGCGTTTTGTAGCGGTTATAACTCCAAAAATACTGAGCCGGGCAGCGCGCAATCAAGTTTTCCATGGCCAGGTTGATGGCGCGCGCCTGCTCGGCCAAGGGGGCATCAGGCAGTTCGCCGAAGGGTACAAAGCGCACCACATAACCATGCCCTCGGGTTAAGCGTTCGGCATAAGTCAAAATGATGGTTGCCTTCGACATTTGCTGCAGTTTAATTGGCAAACTCATGGTATAGGCCGGGCGGCCAAAAAAATCGGCCCATACGCCTTCGCCTTCCTGTGGGGTTTGATCGGGCAAAATACCAACCGAATGGCCTTTTTTTAATTCCTTGGCCAAAATCCGCACCCCACCCAGGTTGGCCGGGGCCAAATGTAAATTGGCGCGTGCCCGTGCGTTTTCGATCAGCGGCCGTAACATGGCTTTGCGCGGCGGCCGATACATCGCCGTCAAGCGGGTACGCAGCGCAATCATTTGTGCGGTGAGTTCAAAGCAGCCCAAATGCGGGGTTAAAAACAAAATGCACTGCCCTTGCGCCATGCGCTCTAACACCATCTCAAAATTTTCAACCTGACAATGACGCGTCACGCGTGCTTGTGGCGCGCACCAAACAAAGGGCAGTTCGGCAATACTTTTGCCAGATTCGGCGATCGCTTGGGATAAGTGTTGCAAATAACCCGCATCTTGTAAATTCTCACGCAGCCGTTTGCGATAGGTTGGCGAGAGCCAATACACCAGCCAACCCAGCCCTGCGCCCAGCGTATGTAGAACAGAAAGAGGCAATATTGAAAATAAACGAAACAGTGCAACCAGCATGGTAATTTGTATGAATAATAGAAAAATGCGATTGATTTTGCGAAAAAGCGCCAAGAGGCGTAAAATACCACGTTTCCAGACCTGCCGAGTTAAATGACAACTTGCGAGGCGGTATAAAAGTTTCGCTAAAGCGTCGTAGACTGCTCCCGGTTGCGGCGAAATTAAATCTCTTTTTGATAATAATGTAACAGGAGTTCCTAATGTCCAATGACTTTCTCTTTACCTCTGAATCCGTCTCCGAAGGCCACCCGGATAAGGTGTCCGATCAAATTTCGGATGCCATTCTGGATGCGATTTTGGCGCAAGACCCTTATGCACGGGTTGCCGCCGAAACATTGTGTAATACTGGTTTGGTGGTGTTGGCAGGGGAAATTACCACCCATGCCAATGTTGACTATATCCAGGTCGCGCGTGAAACCATTAAGAGCATAGGCTACAATAATACCGATTTCGGTATCGATTACCGTGGTTGCGCCGTCATGGTATGTTACGACAAACAGTCGCCCGATATTGCTCAGGGCGTTAACGAAGGCCAGGGCCTGGATCTGGATCTGGGTGCTGGTGATCAGGGCTTGATGTTTGGTTATGCCTGTGATGAAACGCCAGAATTAATGCCCGCAGCCATTTATTATGCACACCGCTTGGTGGAGCGCCAGGCGCAAATGCGTAAAGATGGCCGTTTGCCATGGTTGCGTCCCGATGCCAAATCGCAAGTCACCCTGCGTTACCTGAATGGCCGTCCGGTATCGGTCGATACTGTGGTGCTCTCGACACAGCATGCGCCTGAAATGGAGCACAAGCAAATCGAAGAAGCCGTGATCGAAGAAATCATCAAACCTTTGCTACCCGCTGAATGGCTGCAAAATACCCGCTATCTGGTGAACCCAACTGGTCGTTTTGTGATCGGTGGCCCCCAAGGCGATTGTGGTTTGACGGGGCGTAAAATTATTGTCGATACCTACGGCGGTGCCTGCCCTCATGGCGGCGGCGCGTTTTCGGGCAAAGATCCCACTAAGGTGGATCGTTCTGCAGCCTATGCAGCGCGCTATGTTGCCAAAAACATTGTGGCCGCTGGTTTGGCCAGCAAATGCCAGGTACAGGTCAGTTATGCGATTGGTATTGCCAAGCCAATCAACATTACTGTCATTACCCACGGCACAGGCGTGATTTCGGACGAAAAAATCTCGGCCTTGGTGCAGGAGCATTTTGATTTACGTCCAAAAGGTATCGTACAGATGCTCGATTTACTGCGCCCGATTTATCGCAAAACGGCTGCTTACGGCCATTTCGGTCGTGAAGAACCTGAGTTTAGTTGGGAACGTACCGACAAAGCACAAGCTTTGCGTGCCGCTGCCGGGCTATAAATGGCGAAAATTGGTGGCTTATTAGCGTTTATGTTGAATTTGTTTGCCACCTTTGATCGCGGAACAGGCTCAAGCCAGTTTGGCTTGAGCCTGTTGTTATTGGGCTGTGGATCAGTATGCACTGTGTCTGCAGCGACAGCAGCGCCGCCATTGCCATTGGCCAAGGTGGCTAATGTTGCGAGCGTTGCCAGTGCCAACTGGTGCAGCCAATTAATTCCACGCTTACCTGGCGTGAGCAAGTTGGCATGCCAGCAAAGCTTGCTCGGCCCCAGTGGTGCCAAATCGCAGCGTGGCTTTCCAATTTTGGTGCGTGATATCAAGAATGCTCAAAACAAAGCGGACTTACGGATTTTATTGCTGGGCGGCATACATGGCGACGAGCTGACCGCATCCGCACTGGTATTTCAGTGGATGCAATGGATGTCACGCCCGGAAGCGCTGAGTTTTCATTGGAAAGTGGCACCCTTGCTCAACCCGGATGGCTTGCTTGCCAGTAAACCGCAGCGGGTGAATGCGAATGGGGTTGATCTCAATCGTAACTTCCCCACCCCCGGCTGGCAAGAGCAGGCACCGCGTTATTGGGCCAAGGTGACCGGTTCTGATCCACGTCGTTTCCCTGGTAAAGCGCCTTTGTCTGAACCCGAAAGCCGCTGGGTTTATGAAGAAATAGAGCGCTTTCGTCCAGATCTGATTATTTCCGTCCACGCGCCTTTTGGGGTGCTCGACTTTGACGGCCCGGCCCCGATGCCGCAGCGGTTTGGTCGGCTGATGCTCAATCCGGTGGGGGTGTATCCGGGTTCATTGGGCAATTACAGTGGTGTGCATAAAAATGTGCCCGTGATTACGATTGAATTACCCAATGCCCAGGCCATGCCGACCGACGCTGAAGCGCTGCGCATTTGGCAGGATATGTTGAAATGGATACACGCCAATGTAAAAATTGCGGGTAAACCTCACACCAAAACAAAATAGTGATAGAATCCTGCTTCCGAGGAGCGCTGCAACAGAACTGCAATTTAAGTCCTTGCCAGGCTCGGACCGTTTCAACTGCGCTCACGTCTTTTTTCTACTGAAAGGAGGGCGTGATGAACGCCATACTCAAATCTGCAGCATCCGGCAACGATTACGTCATCGCCGATATTTCCCTGGCTGCTTGGGGCAATAAAGAAATAAAAATCGCTGAAACTGAAATGCCCGGTCTGATGGCTATCCGTGAGGAATTCGCTGCCAGCCAGCCTTTGAAAGGGGCTCGTATTACCGGTTCGCTGCACATGACGACCCAAACCGCAGTTCTGATTCAAACCCAGGGCTTCCAGGGTTTGAAT
>JBKJLF010000348.1:0-4614 GCA_046597185.1 Burkholderiaceae bacterium
CCTGTAAGGAATAGACATGATCGGTAATTACAATTATGGAACCGGCCGTCGCAAAAGTGCAGTGGCTCGCGTTTTTATCAAGCTTGGCTCAGGCCAAATTATTGTCAACGGCAAACCAGCCGCCGAATACTTTTCGCGCGAAACCGGTTTGATGGTGATTCGTCAACCACTGGAATTGACCAACAACGTCGAACGCTTTGACATCAAAGTCAACGTCAACGGTGGTGGTGAATCCGGCCAGGCGGGTGCAGTGCGTCATGGCATTACCCGCGCCCTGATCGATTTCGATGCAACGCTCAAGCCAGAACTGTCGAAAGCCGGTTTTGTTACGCGTGATGCACGTGAAGTGGAACGTAAAAAGGTCGGTTTGCGCAAAGCACGTCGCGCCAAACAGTTCTCCAAGCGTTAATCGGTTTTATCTGTTTTACAATCTGGCCGCCCGGTTTTGCCCGGCGGCCTTTTTGTCTCTGGCGTTTTGGATTGCCACTTTGTTGTGCAAATTGCGCTACAATACAGGTCTATTTTTTTGCGTCTCATTTATTCAATTGCCTGGAAGGAGTAGACATGATCAAGGTTGGTATTGTTGGTGGCACCGGTTATACGGGCGTGGAATTGCTGCGTTTTCTGTCGCAACACCCGCAAGTGCGCTTGCATGCGATTACGTCCCGTAAAGACGACGGCATGCCAGTCGCCGAAATGTTTCCTTCTTTGCGCGGCAAGGTCGATTTGGCGTTTTCGTCGCCGGAAACAGCGCAACTTGATCAATGTGACGTGGTGTTCTTCGCCACCCCGCATGGTGTGGCCATGGCGCAAGCGCCGCAATTGCTGGCAGCGGGCGTTAAAGTGATTGATTTGGGGGCAGATTTTCGCTTGCACGATGTGGCGGTATTTGAAAAATGGTATGGCATCGCGCATACCTGCCCGGAAATTCTGGCCGAAGCGGCCTATGGTTTGGTGGAATTGAATCGCGATGCAATCCGTTCTGCGCGTCTGGTGGCCAACCCCGGCTGTTACCCAACCACGATACAACTGGGCTTTTCCCCTTTGTTGAAAGCTGGGGTGATTGATGCCAGCCATTTATTGGCCGATTGCGCCTCGGGCGTGTCCGGTGCCGGGCGCAAGGCAGAAATCGGCATGTTGTTTTCTGAAACCAGCGATAATTTTAAAGCCTATGGTGCCAGCAAACATCGCCATACCCCGGAAGCGGTGCAACAATTGCGCCGCCTGACCGATGACAAAGTGGGTTTGGTGTTCACCCCGCATCTGGTGCCGATGATACGCGGCATGCATTCGACCCTGTATGGTCGTTTGACGCGTGAGATCGATGATGCCGCGCTGCAAGCCTTGTTTGACGAGGCTTATCGGGACGAAGCTTTTATCGATGTCCTACCCTTTGGTTCGCACCCGGACACCCGTTCCACCCGTGGCTCCAATATGCTGCGCATCGCCTTGCATCGGCCACAGGGAGACGATACGCCCGGCGACACCGTGGTGGTGCTGGTGGTGCAGGATAATTTGGTCAAGGGTGCCGCGGGCCAGGCAATTCAGTGCATGAATTTGATGTTTAATCTGGAAGAGCGCTGCGGTCTTGGCCAAATTCCTCTGATGCCATAAATTCCGATGCCATTGAAGCGCTCATCCTGGTTTGGCTCAGACCGCCTGTCTTTGCCAACCATGACCATCCAGCAAAAATGGCCATGGCCATGGCGACTGGCTTTGTTGGCGCTGGCTTTGGCTGTGTTTGGCTTGACGCTGTGGTGGGTCTACACCTTGGGGCGTGGCGGGATGGGCAATATCAAAAACCTCGGCAGTTTGCAGCAGCAACTGGTGCAATTGACCAAAGAGCGGGATAAATTATTGAGCGAGGCCAATGCCGCCGAGTCAAAATTGAATATGGAACACGCGGCGCAGCAACAATGGATGAAACAAGCCAAAGGCCTGGAGCTGGAGAATAATCGCTTAAAGGAAGATCTGGCCTTTTTTGAAAGCTTGATTCCCGCCGATATTGGCCAGCGTGGGATTGCGATTCGGCGCATGAATGTTGATACTTTGGCGGGTAATCAGTTGCGCTATCGGGTGTTGGTGATGCAAGGCGGCGGCAAGGGCGCGGTGGAATTTAACGGCGCATTGCAATTGCTGGTGAATGGACAGCAAGCGGGTAAAGGGGTGGTGTTGCAGTTTCCCGATGCCAAGGCGCAAAATGTCGAGCAATTTAAAATTGGATTGAAACATTACCAGCGGCTCGAAGGCGTGATAACGCTGCCCGATGGCGTGCTGGTCAAGACGGTGCAGGCAAGGGTGTTGGAGCGCGGCCAAATACGCGCGCAACAATCGGCGAATTTGTGAGGAAATAATTATGTTTGGACGAAATTCTAAAAGTACCATTGAAAGTTTAATCGGTGGTGCAACCCGGATACAGGGCGATATTCTCTTCAAAGGCGGTTTGCGCATTGATGGCCAGGTATTTGGCAATGTGCGCGCCGAGCCGGGACAAGCCAGTTTGCTGATTATTTCTGAGCAGGCGCGCATTGAAGGCGAAGTCCACGGTGCCCATTTAATTGTCAACGGAGAAATTATTGGCCCTGTTTTCTCCAGTGAATTACTTGAATTACAGCCAAAAGCCCGTATTATTGGAGATGTGAGTTATAAACGTCTGGAAATGCATGGCGGTGCCTTGGTTTCGGGTAAGTTGACCCATGATCAGGCAGGCGAACAAGTATTGCAATTGGCTGCACCGTTGGCAGTTCAAGCGTAAGACGCCAACTCAGTCTATAATAGCCGCAGCCAGATTGATCATGCAGTTTTAGACGTATTTTGAATTGTTTGACATTTATTTTTTTTGTACCATCACAGGAGTTCATCATGAATGCTGTCACCGACATGCCCGCACCGCTGGTTTTTACCGATAGCGCGGCATCCAAGGTTGCCGAATTGATCGAGGAAGAAGGCAATCCCGATTTAAAATTACGTGTCTTTGTCCAGGGCGGTGGCTGTTCCGGCTTCCAATATGGCTTTACTTTTGATGAAGTGGTCAATGATGACGATACCACCATGGTGAAAAATGGCGTATCGCTATTAATCGACGCCATGAGCTATCAATATCTGGTGGGCGCAGAAATCGATTATAAAGACGATTTGGAAGGCGCGCAGTTTGTCATTAAAAACCCGAATGCGACTTCAACTTGCGGCTGCGGCTCTTCGTTCACGCCTTGATTATCGCGCATCTTTGGGCGGGCCGCGCCAAACGGTTTTTGAACCTGGTGCGGAGCAATTCCCGCCGAAACTCATTTCATACCAGAAATAAAAGCCTGTGCCGGTTCCCCAGCCCGGATTGATCAGGCTCGCCGCGCCCGAGCTGGTTTGGGGGCGAGTATCGCCCTGGGAAAAAAATGCGCTGCTGGCCAGCGATTGGGCGTTACCGTTTTCACCCAACCAATAGCAGGTGAATTCGGGGGCGGTCACCATGGTGGTGGGGGTACAGGGTGCGCCAAAGCCGCTGATCGAGCCATCGGCATTGGCTTTAAATACCCCAGTCCAAAGTAAGGGCGGCGCACCCGTGGCCGGGTTGCTGCCTTTGTAGGCGCGCGTGGTGAGGACAAAGCTCTCGCCAGTTTGGGCATTGTAGAGCGGCACCCGTGTGGGCAGGGTTTCCACCACCAAACTTTCCAGAAAGGTGATGCCAGCTTGTCCCGCTGTGCCATATTGTTGGGTTGGAAAATGGCAAGCCTTTAGATATTTGAAGCTGGCATTGCCGCCATCCGGCGCAAGTGATGCAAACAGGCGCGCCAGGGTGGGGGCCGGCGTGGGCGTCGGCCCAGGCGTTGGGCTGGTCACGCTGCCAGTATTGTTGCCGCCACCGCCGCCACCACAGGCGACGAGTGCGGCGAAGAGGACAAAGCAGCCGCTTGCTGTAAAACAGTTGTAAAAGAGAATGGAGGCGCGCATAAGTTCCAGATTCACAGTTCATCAATCAAAGTGTTAGCGTAAGCGTAAAACGCGATGAGGTAAACTGGATTTTGGCTATTTTCGGCTATTGGGGCTGTTTTTACTTGATTTTTGCTTGATTTTTGCCGATACCTGCCGATGGCCGACTCAGGCTGTTGCTGAAATACCCGCACCCAAGCGGTTTCAGGCCGGGTAGCAGGCCCCCAGAATGCGCCCACCCTGGGC
Source organism: Burkholderiaceae bacterium (assembly GCA_046597185.1). Lineage (GTDB taxonomy): Bacteria > Pseudomonadota > Gammaproteobacteria > Burkholderiales > Burkholderiaceae_D > CAMBDR01. Next base: position 4,171 of record JBKJLF010000348.1, read on the forward strand.
GCCGGTCACGTGTGGCAAATTACCATTTTCAGCGTGGACATGGCGATACGCCAACCAGGCAAACGCCAGGCCTTCCACCTGATCCGGTGCCACGCCCAGGCTGGTGGTGTTATCGACCGCAATGCCCGGTAAGGCTTGTGCCAGTAATTGACACAGGTGGCGGTTATTGGCTCCACCGCCACACACATACAGCGTCGTCAGTTGGGTGCTGCAGCGCAACAGCATGTCGGCGATGCTTTGCGCGCTGAAGGCGCACAGCGTGGCTTGCACATCAACTGCGCTGATGCGGGAGAATTGGCGCACATGTTGTTGCAGCCAATCGAGGTTAAACAGATCGCGTCCGGTGCTTTTTGGCAGTGCGCGCGCCAAAAAAGGCTCGGCCAGCAAGCGATGCAAAAATTAGGGATGGCAGCGGACACTGACAGCCCATTCGCCATCGGCATC
>JBKJLF010000527.1:0-16363 GCA_046597185.1 Burkholderiaceae bacterium
CGCCCAGGCGCGCCGCCCGGCACTACGGCGTGGTTGTGGTGCGGCGTTTTCAGTCGAAGTCGATGGCACCGAACGGCTGGTGTTGGTGCAAGAAGTGGCCGACGCCCAATCGAGTGCTGCCCATTCGTGGGCCGCCCAATCTCAAGCCGAGTTTGAACAACTCACCCATGAAATTCGTAGCGCCATTGCGCTCAACCACAACCTTGCCACTTACAGCATTTGCCTGATCAAGCGCGGCACCTTGCTTAAAACCTCCAGCGGCAAGATTCGCCGCCGCGCCATCCGTGAGCGTTACCTGAGCGGCAAACTGAACGAGCTTTATCTGTGTAGCGCAACACTCGCCCCCGCGCCCTTCAGCCCCCTCACCGCACCCGGCATGGCGGCAGCCAACAGCAGCGCGCCTGGTGCCGCCACACCATTGGCGCATTCCGGGCAGGCACTGAGCTTGACCGAAAAATTGATCACGCGCCTGGTCGCGCGCCAGTTGGGCTTGAATCCGGCCGAGATCGACCCGCGCCAACAATTTGATGCCTATGGCCTCGATTCCAAGGCGTTGATCGGGCTTTCCGGCGAATTGGAACAAGAGCTGGGGCGCAAACTGGCACCGCAGCTCTTCTACAATTACCCCAGCGTGGCCACCCTGGCGCGCTTTTTATCGGGTGATGCCAAGTCTGAGCACAGCGGCAATGCCAACCCAAATGCCAACCCAAATTCAGCCACCCCCACGCCAGAGACCGAACGCGATGCAATTGCCATTGTCGGCATGGCATGTCGGCTGCCCGGTGCCCATGATCTGCAGGCTTTTTGGGACCTGTTGCAAGCGGGCCGCGATGCCATTACCGAAGTCCCTCCCGAGCGCTGGAATATCAACGCATGGTATGACGCCGACCCCGCCACACCGGGCAAAATGGCCACCCGTTGGGGTGGGTTTATCGACCACGCCGACCACTTCGATGCCGACTTCTTCAATATTTCGCCGCGCGAAGCCGCCGCCATGGACCCGCAGCAACGCCTGTTGCTGGAGTTGGCCTGGCATGCGCTGGAAGACGCAGGCATTGCGCCACCGGATTTAAGAGGCAGCCGTGGCGCTGTGTTTATTGGCATCAGCAGTAATGACTATTCGCGCCTGCAAGCGGGCACCGGCAATATGCTATCGGCGCATGTGAGTACGGGTAATGCGTTTTCGATTGCGGCCAATCGCCTGTCGTATTTTTTCGATTTACGCGGCCCCAGCATGGCGCTTGATACCGCCTGCTCGTCATCCTTGACGGCATTGCATGGCGCGGCCACCTGGCTACAATCGGGTGACGGTGAAATCGCCCTGGTAGGTGGGGTGAACCTGTTGTTTTCGCCCGACATGACGGTGAGCTTTTCGCAAAACCGCATGATGGCAGCCGATGGCCGCTGCAAGAGCTTCAGTGAACAGGCCGATGGTTATGTACGCGCCGAAGGTTGCGGCGTGGTCGTGTTAAAACGCTTGAAAGATGCGCAGGCGGCGGGCGAGCGCATCTGGGCCGTGATCGCGGGGTCGGCCTGCAATCAGGATGGCCGTAGCAATGGTTTAACCGCCCCTAACGGCTTGGCGCAACAAGCGGTGATTCGGGATGCACTGCAACAGGCAGGCTGGCAACCCACTCAAGTGAGCATGGTGGAAACCCATGGCACCGGCACGCCTTTGGGTGATCCGATTGAAGCCGAAGCACTGGCCGCCGTATATGGCCAGGGCCGCGCTGCCGACGCGCCCCTGCTACTGGGTGCGGTAAAATCGCAAATCGGCCATCTTGAAGCGGCAGCCGGTATCGCAGGCTTGATCAAAACCGCCCTGTGCCTGTTTCACCAAACCATACCGGCCAATTTGCATTGCACCAGCCCCAACCCCTTGATTCAACTGGATCAAGGGCATTTGGCCTTGCCCAAGGCCTTACAACCATGGCCAAAAAACGCGCCACTGCGGGCTGGCATCAGCGCCTTTGGCTTTGGCGGCAGCAATGCCCATGTGCTGCTGCAAGCTGGCCCGCCCGGCCTCATCGGCAACGATCAGGGCGCTACGCCAGCAAGGCCGATTCAGGTGTTGGCCTGGTCGGCCGCCAACCCGGCAGCACTGGCTGCACTGAGCCAGGCACTGGCTGACAAAGTGAGCGCGCCAGCATGTGATATTGCCGCCTTTTGCCGCGCCGCCAATACCCGGCGCAAGCATTTTCGTCATGCGCGGCGGCTGGTTTTTGGCGCTTCAGCCAGCCAATTATATAGTGCACTGAGCGCACAAACCCGCACGACACCCGACAACCCAAGCCATGCCAGCCCGCACATTGCTTTTTTGTTTAGCGGCCAGGGTGCACAATATATCAATATGGGGCGCGCACTCTACGATTTTGCCCCATCCTTTCGCGCCGATCTGCAAACCTGTGATCGCTTATTGTCCGGCAAGCGCGCGGTTGGCTTGCTCGACCTGTTATTTCCCCCGTCCGATCAGGCCACGGCCATGGGCCAATTGCTGGACCGTACCGAATACACCCAACCCGCCTTATTTTGCCTGGAATATGCCCTCGCCAGATTGTGGCAAAGCTGGGGCGTGCAAGCCGAAATATTGATGGGCCACAGCCTGGGAGAATTTGCCGCCGCCGCTGTGGCGGGGGTGTTTAGTCTGGAAGATGGCTTAACCTTGGTGGAAGCGCGCGGCCGTTTGATGCAAGCCTTGCCCGAGGCGGGCGGCATGCTGGCCGTGTTTGGGCACGAGCATGACTTCGCCGATATTCTGACGCGCATGGCCGGGAAAGTTTCGGTGGCAGCCTATAACGGCCCAGGGCAAATCGTCTTGTCCGGCGTGCTGGTGACCCTGGAAAAAGCCCAATCCATGCTCAAGCAACGCGATATTGATAGCAAATGGCTCAAGGTTTCCCATGGCTTTCACTCACCGCTGATGCAACCCATGCTGGCCGAATTTTCGGCGCTGGCGCACACCTTGCAATACCATACGCCCACCATCGCCATCATCTCCAATCTGACCGGCCAGTTGGAAACTGCGCGCCTGGCATCGGCACAGTATTGGATCGACCACATTTCAGCCCCGGTTCGGTTCGCCCAAAGTATCGATCAATTGAAGCGGCAAAATATTAATCTGGTGCTGGAAATCGGCCCGCAGCCAGTGCTGATTGGTATGGCGCAACGGATGTGGCCTGCAAGTGCCGCCCAGTTTTTGCCCTCACTTCAGGCCAGGGCCGACGACTGGGCCACCATGGCGGGCAGCTTGGCGCATTTGTATGAAGCCGGGGTCGAAATTGACTGGCACACGTTTGAAGCGCCCACTGATGCAGACAAATCGGAAGCCAAATCGGTGGCCAAGCCGGTCAACCTCGACCTGCCCAACTACCCATTTCAGGGTAAGCGCCATTGGTTTGAAGAACTGAGCGCCGCAACCCGTTCCATCGGGCGCAGCATGGGGCAGCACCCCTTACTCGGGCGGCCACTCGCTTCGCCGCGCCTGAAAGAAGGCGAGCGCCACTACCAAAGCGCGTTTGACCTGCCCGGACCGGCCTTCTTCCGCTTGCCGGTCGAGCCACTGGAACGTAGGGTCTCGCTGATGGCTTTTTTGGAGCTGGCCATCGCCGCCCAGCACACACTCAGCCCCGAACACGCGCGCGGCTGTGTGCGCAATATTCGCTTGCACGGTTTGCTGCAAATGCAACGCGATGAACGGCAATCGATTCATACCCTCTACGAACCCGCCGGCGAAAACAGCTTCCAGCTCTCGGTCTGGACCCAAAACCCGGCACCAACATGGCGGCAAGTGGCAACCGCCCGGCTGGACTTTGCAGCCAGACCCAGAACCCCACTCCAACCGCTGGCTGCGCTCAGGAAGCGCATCCGCCAGGTGGTGGATGTGGAACATTGGTACGAGAGCACCCGTGCCAGTGGGCTGAACTATTGCATTAGTCCGCATGCCTCCATCGAGCGCCTTTGGTTGGCCCCCGGTGAAGTGCTGGCCGAATTGCATTTATCCGAACTGGACGATACGCTTTGCGAAGGATTGCGCCTCAAGCATTCGCTCTGGCATGCCTCCACCCAAGTGCTGGGCGCACTATGCCCACGAGACGGCCACGGCACCTATTTCCCGACCGAAGTCGCGCTGGTTCAATTTATCAAGCAGCCGCAAGGTGGGCTGGTATTCCATGCCCACTTGCTTGATCACGATAGCAAGGCGGCGCGCTGCCTGGTCGATATCACGATTTACGACAGGGATGGCACATTGGTCGCCTTTATTGAGAGCGTCGCCTTAATCCCGGATGAAGTACAAGGTGGCCCACGTGAGCAGTGGCGCAAATCGTCAGCACAAGAGCGCCCTGCACTGCTGACCAAATACTTGCGCCAATTGGTGGCACGCGTGTTCCGGCGCGCAGCCGATGAAATCCCACCAACCACACCCCTGAGCCAGCTCGGCCTGGATTCCCTGACCGCGCTTGAAATTGTGGCGCGCACCGAACAACTGTTTGAAGTGGGACTGGATGCCTCGATGTTGCAACATCATGCGAATTTGAATGACATGGTTCGCATGCTGGAACAACGCCTGGCCGAAGCCGAAGGTTGGTTGCAACGCCCCAGCGGGAAAGACAATTTATTGGTCGAACTCAATCGCGGCGACAGCGCTCTGCCACCCTTATTTTTGCTGCACCCGGTCGGCGGCGCGGTGTTTTGCTATCAGGAACTGGCACGCCACTTGGGCACGCAACCGATCATCGGGATTCAGTCGCCTGCGCTGGCTGGGCTGGCTGGCCTGACCGATTCGCATACCACGCTCGAAGCCCTGGCCCGGCATTATCTGGACTTGATCCGGGCACGCCAGCCAGAAGGCCCGTATCGCCTCGGTGGTTGGTCGATGGGTGGGGTGTTGGCCTATGAAATAGCGCGCCAACTCAGCGCTTTGGGCGCAGAAGTAGAATGCCTGTTACTGATTGACGCACTGGCAGCGCGTGGTGTGCAACATGCACCGACGATTGGCAAGATGCGCAAACTGTTTGCAGCCGATCTTGGCATTGATTTAAGCGATCTCGACGATGCCGATCTGGACACCTATACGCTCGATGCGACGGTGCAGATTATTGAGCAAGCCCACCACCAATATGACGATACCCCCAAATTCAGCCAACTCGACCTGCATCGCATGCTCAGTTTATTCGAGCACAATCTGACCTTACTCAATGCCCACGTGGCGCAGCCATTCAATGGCACGGCAACCATTTTGCGTGCAGAAACCCCGCTCCTACCCGCTCGGCCTGACGCTTCTGGGCGCGAATGGGATCATCTGCTGGCCAGCATTGATGCCTTGCATACCGTGGTTGGCACCCACTTCACCCTGCTATCAGGCGTACACCTGATGATTACCGCCTCCTGGGTACGCAAAGCACTCAAACGGGTCAACCAGCGTTTCGAGCAACCGCCTGTCGGCCCGGCACAGCCCGACTGGCAGCCATTGCAGCTTGGCCACGAGAGCCAGCGCGTCATTATTATTGGCAACCCCGGCACCCCCAGCGCGCCTGGCGCGCCTGGCGCGCTTGGTGGCCTCCAGGCAAAGCTGCTGGTGGATGAAAGCCACCCATATTTCTTTGATCATCCACTCGACCATGTGAGCGGCATTTTAATGGTTGAAGCGATGCTGCAACTGAGCGAAAGCGCTGGCCTGCTCAAGGGCCAATTTATTCGCCACCTGCGTTTAACCTTCCCGCGTTTTTGCGAAAAAGATCAGCCTGCCATACTCGAACTATCCGCCGCCCGCGAAGGCGAGTTTGCCACCTGCCGCGTCATGCAAGCGGCGCGCCCGGTGTGCAGCATGAAGTTCCTGAGCGCCCCCGTGCCAGCCCGGCATGCGGTTGAAACCATTGACCCCATAGCGGGCCAGACTGTCGCCATCACCCCCATTACGGCCATTACGCGAGCCAACGCCAAATTATTGCATAAAGAAAAGCCAGAAAACGTCTTGATCGGCACTTGGGCCTGGGACCATCAAACCGTGCGTTGCGCCTTGCTGCCAGCCCCTGCCGGGCACCAACTGGCACGTTGCCCGGATGGCTATTACTCGCCCTTATATTTACTGGAAACGGTCAGGCAACTGCTGACTGGTTTGGCCCACGAGCACTATGACGTACCGATGGGCACGCCGGTCAACCTGATCGGGGTGGAAATGTTTCTCGACGCCCCCATTCTCTGCGGCCCGGCCCTCACGCTGGCGCATCAACACAAACCACTCACGGAATTGGGCAGCGCCGGGTTTGTGCATTTTGAAGTCAATTTGATGATGGCAGACGACATTTTAGGCATGTGCCGCCTGACGGCGCAAATACTTGATCGCGAAAGCTATCAAAAAGTACGTTTCTTGCGTGCTGAAACAAAATAATTTTTTTCCCAACCCAAAAGGCCAACTATCATGCGTAATCGAATCCCCCTCCTCTTCGCCATGTCCTTCGTGGTCGTTATCGCTTGGCTTACCTGGCGCAAAATCGCACCCTGGAGCGGCTTGATGCGCATCGCCAGTCTGGCCTTCCTCGGCAGCTACATTCTGTGGCTGTTTCTTGAATCACGGGTCGCCCTCACCGAAGCATTAAAAGGTGAAACCAGCTCCGACAAGGGCACTTGCGAAGCCTATGCCCTGGGTCGCGCCCTGGTGGTGGTGACGGCATTGGGCTTTGACACCCTGTGGACCGAGCCTAATCTGTGCATGGCGCTGGGGTTTGCGGTGTTCGCGGCAGGCGTGGCGTTTCGCCTGAACGCGATCCACACCCTGGGCAAGTTTTACTCGCACCGCGTGCGGGTGCTGGGCGATCACGAGGTCATCAGCACTGGCCCGTATAAACTGGTCAGGCACCCGGCCTATACCGGCATGCTCACCGCCCACCTTGGCGTGGTGATCTTCTTCTTTAATTTTTACACGCTGGCGGCCTTGCTGCTGGTGTTATTGCCGGCCATGGTGACGCGGATTTTGGTCGAAGAAAAAGCCTTGTTTGAACTGCCCGGCTACCCGGAATATGCCGCCACCCACAAGCGCTTACTGCCGCTGATTTGGTAAGGTGTACCATGGCTGAGGTGTTGAATATTTTGCTATTGGGTGGCAGCGGCTTTGTCGGGAGCGCGCTGTTGCGTGAAATGGCCTGCATGCCTGCTGGCAGCGTGCGGGTGCACGCTTTGTTACGCACACCCGCTGCGCTGCCGGATTACCCATTTCTGAGCAAAGTTGAAGGCAGTCTGGAATCGGCGCAAACCTTGGCACGCTTGCCCACGCTGGAGCCCGATGGCCGGTATATTCTCTTGCATTTCGCCATCAAGCAAATTGACACCGACCACAGCGGCTTTGACGCCATCAATGTCGCTGCCACGCGCCACTTTTTAAGCCAGCTTGGTTTTCGTCTGGCCGGCGTCGTTTACGGCAGTTCCATGTCGGTGTACGGGCAAGGCAGTCAGGATGGCATCAGCGAAACCAGCGCAACCGGGCCAGAAACGGCATTGGCACTCAGCCGCCTGCGCGCCGAACAAGCCATCATCCACGAGGCCCAGGCCCGCCAAATACCCGCCTGGTTGCTGCGGCCACGCTTTGTGCTGGGTCAGGGCGACCGTTTCGTTTTACCCGGCTTATGCCGACTGGTGCAAAAACGAATTCAGCTTGGCAGTGGCCAGCAGCGCTTTTCAATCATTGAAGTATCTGACTATGCACGCATCATTATTCGGCTCAGCCAATTGGCCGCTGAGTCCGGGACTGAGGCCGGGACTGAGGCCGGGGCTGAGGCCGGGGCTGAGGCCGGGGCTGAGGCCGGGACTGAGCACGGGGCTGGAGCCAAGTCTGAACTCGGCCAAACCATGGCAAGCCAGCGCGCCCTTCATGTTGGCTACGCCAGCGCCCTCAGTTTTAACGAAATCACGCAGCAAATCCGGCAACAACACAAGCTGCAAGCGGCACGCTTTAACCTGCCCGCAGCGCCCTGGGTACGCAAGCTGCTGCGCCTGCTACCAGGCTCGGGCGGGGACAAACTGGCCACCCAAATCGAACTCATCGGTTTACCGCACTGGGGCAAAACCGATGCCTTGCAAACCTTGATTGGCCCTGATTTACTGAACCGAAATCCCTTGACTGTACTGGCTGGCATTATCGAACGCGCCGGGCCACAGCAAGCCCCTCCAAATTGAACCACTCAACCCTATCGACCTATGAAAACTCTCGTCAGTTGTAAAGATTCTTTCGATGACCGCGCCGTTGGCGGCAAATTTGGCAAACAAAAAGTGATGTTGGCCGCCGGTTTGCCTGTGCCTGCGTTTTTTTGCCTGACCGTTGATTTTTTTGATGAGGTATTTCGCACCGTCCGCCCTGCGGTGGAAGCGAAACTCAATGCCATCGACTTCAAAAACATTGGCCAAATTCAGCAAGCGGCGCGCGATATTCAAACCATTTTTTGCGCCATTACGCTCAGCCCGGCGCAACAGCAAGCCGTGCTGGATGCCTTCGACGCCCATTTTGAGGCAGACACCTTGGTTTCGGTGCGCGCCTCAACGGTAGGCCATAAAATTGAAGAGAGTGAAGACTCGATCGACAACCCTTTCGCCGGGATGAGCGAGACTTTTCTCTACGTGCCGCGCACGCAAATTCTGGATAAATTACGCTATTGCTGGGCTTCCGGCTTTTCGCAAGAGTCCTTGATTTATCGTCAGGCGCAAGGCATGAACTTACTTGGCTTCGGGGTCGCCGTCGGGGTGCAGCAAATGGTGTTTGGCGAGCGCTCGTTTGTGATGTTTACCAGCAACCCCACCACCGCCGCGCGGGATTTTGTGATTATTGCCGGGCATGGCATTGGCGAGGGCGTGGTACAGGAAAAAGTCGCGGTCGATCACTATTTTGTAAATGGCAAAACCGGTGAAACCCACGCCGATTTGCAGGAAAAAGCCAGCATGCTCACCTTCAACCGAGCCGCTGGCCATGGCTTGATCGAACAAGCCGTGCCCACCGCCTTGCAAGGCCCGGCCTGTTTAAGCCAGCCCGAAATCACACTTCTGGTCGAACAAGGGCGGCGCATCGAAGCCTTGTTCGGCTGTCCGCAAGACATTGAAGGCACCCTCACTGCCGACGGTGAACTCTACTTCCTGCAATCACGCCCGATCTCCTTCGATTACAGCCGCCAACGAGTATGGACCAATAGCAATGTCACCGAATCCTACCCCGGTGTCTCGTCCACCCTCACTTACACCTTTGCGCGTTATTTTTATCGCGTCATTTTTTACGACTTATACCGCATGCTGGGCGTTTCGCCGCGCACCTTGCACGACAATTTTGAACCGCTGGACCGCATGATCGGCTACCTTGGCGGGCGGGTGTATTATGGCCTGTCCCACTTCTATCTGTTGCACAAGCAAAGCCCGCTATTCCCGCTGTTTGGCGCATCATGGGAAGCCATGATCGGTTTAAGCACCTCCTACCAAACCCAGCACACCCCCAGCTTGAAAGAGCGGGTAGAAAAGCTCAAACTCTGGGCCAAGGTGCCACCCGCGCTGGCAGCCATGGGCTACCAATATGCCACCCACGAAAAGCGCATGGATGATTTTCACGCATGGTGGGAAAATTTGATCGCCCCGTGGCGCGGTGCCGATTTTGCCAACGAAGATGGGATGGTGTTGCGCAACCGCTTTTTTGATATTTGGACCCAGGTCGGCAATTACTGGGGCGTGACGCTCACCACCGATGCCTACCTGATTCCGCTGTATGGCTTGATCGAAAACCTATTCAAACGCTGGAATTTGAGCGACGACCATCCCGGTTTGCTGTCCGATTTATTGTGCGGCGACGAAAAACTGATGAGCGTGGAAATTTTACTCTCCGCCGTGAGTTTGGCCGAGCGGGTACGCGCTTGCCCCAGCCTGAAACGCCAATTCAAAAAACATGGCGACAAAGAACTGTGGCAGATGGCGCAAAACGGCAAACTGGATGCGGCATTCATCGAACAACTACAGTACCATCTGCACATGTTTGGCGACCGTGGCATGCAAGAACTGAAACTGGAGCAACCCGCCCTGCGCGATACGCCCTGGGTTTTATTACGCATGATCAAAACCTATGCCACGCAAGAGGTAACGGTGGCCAGTGTGCGCGCGCATGAGCTCAAGGTCCGGCATGAGAGTGACGCCTTACTGGCGCAAAAAATGCGTAGCGAACCGCTCAAACTGAAACTACTGAGCGTATTATTGCCGCGTTTGCGCAAATTGATACGGCACCGGGAAAATTCACGCTATTGCCGGGCCGAGTTATTTGGGGTATCGCGCAAAATCTTTCTGGGCATCGCCGCCAATTTTGTGCGCCAGGGCATACTGCGCGAGGTGGATGATATCTACCACCTGATGCAAGATGAAATTTTTGGCTATATCGATGGCACGGGCGTAACCGAGAATTTGCAGGCCGTGGCCGATATCCGGCGCGCCGAATTTCAGGAGCACCACACCCGCGAGTTGGCGGAACAAATCACCACACTTGGCCCGGTACGCAACAATGCCTTTGAAAAACCGCGTGAAGTGGTGGTGGCAAGTGGTCAATTAAAAGGCCTGGGTTCCAGCGCGGGCAAGGTGCGCGGCACCGCGCGCGTGGTACTGGACCCCAACAGCGTGGAAGAGATGGGCCAGGATATGATTTTAATCGCACGCGAAACCGACCCCGGCTGGCTGTTTTTGATGTTGGCTTCCAAAGGCATGGTGGTGGAACGTGGCAGCATGCTCTCGCATACCGCCATTACCGGGCGCAAGTTTGGCATTCCCACCATTGTCGCCCTGCCCGGTGCTACGGCGCGCATTCCGGATGGGGCCTTGATTGAAATCGATGGCTCCACCGGCATCGTGACCATTATTGAGACGCTTGCAAATGCCCCAGCCGCAAAAACCAGGAGGAAGGCTAAATGACGATCCTGGCTCCACAAGCGCCGGCAACGGGACTCGGCTTTTTCGGCAAACTACGCGCCTTTACCGATAACATTTTTCAGTTGCCGCTGCATATTTTATTTGCCGGGTTTTGGTCGCTCTCGCTACTGGGTAATTTGCATGCGGTATCGGGCCAGCGCTGGGTGTTACACCCCTCGGCGCTGATTTTGGTGGGTACGGTGTTTTTATGCTTGCTGAGTTTGCGCATGGTGGATGAAATCAAAGATTTTGATTACGACCTGCAATTCAACCCGGATCGGCCACTCGTTACTGGTTTGGTGACGCGGCAAGATATCCGGCGCTTTTTGATTTTAATCGCGATTCTGGTACTGAGCTTGAACAGCATGCTCAGTGCCATACTGGGCCTGGTGGTGGCGCTGGATTTGCTGTATGGGCTATGCCAACTGCCGCTGGAAAAACACCTGGCCCTGGTGCGCGAGAATATGTTTGTCAATTTGGCGGTGGTGTATCCGGTCAATATCGGCTTATCGGTTTATACGCTGGCATTTTTTCTGCAGGCTCGCCACAGCGCGCCAACCGCACAGCAGGTGTTGCTGGTGGGCGCGTATGCACTGGCTTTCTTGCATTTCGAAATCGCGCGCAAATCCGGCTGGCCGCATCTGGCGCAGGCGGGCGAGCGGCTGTATTCGCAAATCATTGGCTTGCCCGCTGCCTGCCTGCTCAGTAGCGCGCTGGGCTGTGCCTGTCTGGGGCTGGTGCTCTGGCTGTTTGCGCCGTGGAGCCAAACCGGGGCAAGCGCCGTGACCGGTTACCTACCCTTGTTGGCTTTGCTGCCCATGGTTTGGGGTTTGCTGCGCCAGTTTCGCGCACGCCACCAACGCGCCGCCGCGCGCCCGCCGGCGGTGGCATTTTTATTTACTTTTTACTTCACCATGCTGGCCCACGCCATCGCCAGCAATGCAATTGAATTTGAATGGATCATGCCATGGAAACTTTAACCCGCCGCGCCTTTCAATGGCTATTCTTTCCGGTTTTACTTGGCACAGGCATCGCCAGCATGGCGTATGTACTGGCGTACCAGCCCAAAATGGCCGAGTTGGCAGCCACCGCCATTCCCCTGACTGCCCTGCTATTGCTCTTGATTTTGGAGCGATTCTTCCCTTGGGATGAGCGCTGGCTGCATTCCCAGGGCGATATGAAAGCCGACCTGCAATCGCTGGTGCTGGTGGCGCTGGGGCTGGAGACCGTGTTTAAAATAGTTGGCCCGGTGGCGGTAATCTGGCTGTTGGCCTTGTTCAAATTACCGCCAGATTGGACTATTTTCCCGAGGCATTGGCCGTTTTGGGCGCAGTGCGTGCTATTGATCGGGGTGATTGAATTGGCCAAATACTGGTTCCATCGGCTGTGCCATGTGTCGCCGTTTTGGTGGCCTTTGCATTCGGTACACCATGCGGTACACCGGGTGTATTTATTGAATGGTTTTCGGATTCATCCGCTCTACCATGCCATCACCTGGCTGCTGGGTTACTTCCCCTGCATTCTGATCGGTGTGCCCGTGGAGGCATTGTTGATGCATACTGTTATTCTGGGCATTTGCGGCGGTATTCAGCACTGCAATATCAAGCTCAAATTTGGATTTTTGAACTATATTTTCAGCACCAATGAAATCCACCGCTGGCACCATTCCAATCTGCTGGCAGAAGGCAACAACAATTACGGCGCGATTTTTTCATTTTGGGATGTGATTTTTGGCACCTGGTTCAACCGCCCCGGTCTGGCCCCCGAGGTGATAGGCATGGTGAAAGAAAACGGCTACCCAATCAATAATTATTGGAAGCAGCTTGCCATTCCTTTCATGTATAATCGCTGGGTAAAATAATTTTGACAAGAAAGCACTTTATGCCAAAACCACCCAAACACCCGGTTTCCGCGCCCGATTTAAGCGGCCTGGTGAGTATGACGATTGATGCCATTATCGGCATCACCGATTTGACCGAAGCGGTACATATGCGCATTTTGCGCAGCACAGGCCCGCTGGGCGCGCCGATTCATAAACCGCTGGCGCTGGCCACTTCGCTGGTGTACAAAAGCGTGCGCGGCGTCACCAGCCTGATGGGCACCGGTTTGGACAGTCTGCTGGCGCGCCTTGCCCCTGCGCTGGGCAAGCGCAGCCATTGGCCGGGGCGCGAACCGGTGTTATCTGCCTTGAATGGCGTGTTGGGTGATTATTTGGCCGCCAGCAACAACCCCTTGGCGATACCGATGCGTTTTCGCCATCAGGGCCAGGTTTTGCCCTTGAATGCCGACGCAATAAACCAGATTCTTGACCCGGCCATGCCAACCGCCCATGGCCGCATTTTGGTGTTGGCGCATGGTTTGTGCATGAACGATTTGCAGTGGCAGCGCAATGGTCACGACCACGGTGCCATGCTGGCCAAGGAGCGCCAGTATACGCCCATCTATTTGCACTACAACACCGGGCAGCACATTTCCACCAATGGCCAATTATTTGCGGCGCAACTGGAGGCGCTGGTGCAAGCCTGGCCAGTGCCGATTGAGGAAGTGGTGATTTTATGCCACTCCATGGGCGGTTTGATTACCCGCAGTGCGTTTCACTATGGTGGGTTGGCGGGCCATACCTGGGTAGCGCTGGTGAAAAAAATCATTTTTCTGGCCACACCGCACCATGGCTCGCCGCTGGAGCGGGGCGGTAACTGGGTACATGTTTTGACCGATTTAAGCAGCTATAGCGCACCGTTTTCGCGGCTGGCAAAAATCCGCAGTGCTGGCATTACCGATTTACGTTACGGCAATTTGCTCGATGCCGACTGGCATGGCCAAGACCGCTTCGCACACGGCGGTGACCCGCGCAATGCCGTGCCCTTGCCAGATGGCGTGGCCTGCTATACGATTGCGGCCACCGCAGGCAAAACCAAGGGCGATTTGACTGACAGCATTTTGGCCGATGGCCTGGTACCACTGGCCAGCGCGCTGGGGCAGCATGAGGATGGTACGCACAACCTGAATTTTGCCCCGGAGCGGCAGGCAGTGGTGTATGGCACCCATCATTTTGAGGTGTTGGATAGCCAGCAGGTGGTGCAACAACTGCGGGAATGGTTATGACTGCTGCGCCAGTGCCTTTTTACTTCATACGTCCCTCTGTCGGTCGGTGGCGCATCCAGCAGCGCGACAATTGCGTCACGTTGCCGGGCGAAGGCCTGGAATATCTTGCCCGTCGGCCAGCCCCCCCCCCTGTTTTTGCAGACAGCACCACTACCAAAACAACAATGTGGCGCTTTACCGTTACCCAACAGGCAATCCACCGAATAATGTAAATGATTCACTGGCGAATTACGGTTAAATTGGGCTATCATTGGCGCTACTTCCCCTGTTCGACCAGCCACATTACCCATCATGGATCGCATTGCCCAACTTAACTACGAAAAAGACTTCCGCATCGCCTTTCTGGAATCCCGTGGCGATAGTTTTCAGCGCTTGTTTGAAACATTGATGGCCAAAGCCTGGCCCAATGACTTTCTCGCATGTCGCCCGTGGGGTAAGGTGGGTGACCGCAAAAATGACGGCTATCTTCCTTCAAAGCGCACCCTCTACCAAATCTACGCCCCCAATGAATTGACGGCAGCGGATGCCATCAAAAAAATCAATGAAGATTTTGCAGGTGCCAAACAACATTGGCAACAATATTTTGACCAATGGGTATTCGTCCATAACGCCCATGATGGCCGCTTGGGGCCGCATATCATTGAAGCCCTGGCCAGGCTGGCAACGGCAAACCCGACCATCAAAATTGGTCATTGTGGCTATGAAGAAATGCTACACACATTTCGTCAGTTGAGCTTGCCGGATCTGGAATCATGGTTTAGCCCGTCCCTCACGATGGAAGCCAACCTCAATCTTGGCTATAATGATTTACTCGCCGTTCTCAAACACATTGCCATCAGCCCCATGCCCTTACCCAGTGAAATAAATGACGTATCGCACGGTAAAATCGAAGCCAATTTGCTTTCGGGTGTCGTTGCGGATTTCCTGAAAATCGGCATGCAAAAATCCCCACTGGTCATGCAATTTTTTAACGCTTGGCATGACCCGCAATATGGCGAGCACATTGCCGCGACGTTCAATCATGAATACAAGAAACTCAAAGCACACAAACAGCAATTTCACCCGGACGAGATATTTGGCCGACTCGAACAATGGGCAGGCGGTGTCGCCAACACCACGCCCAGCCACAAAGCGGCCGTGCTGGCGGTAATGGCTTACCTGTTTGATGAGTGTGAAATATTTGAAGATGCAAAAAACGCGGGGGTAGCATGATCTTACCATCCAAGCATTTGCCGCAAGAACGCGCTTTATTAACCGTTGGCGGCCAACTCCTCGCCTTTCTGGCGCACCCGAAAACCGTATCCGCGCTATGGGAAGATTTCAGCAAACAAGATGCGCGCCAGGCACTGACGCGCACCAAAAAGATCGGCTATGACTGGTTTTTGCTGGCACTGGATCTTTTGTATTCCCTGGGTGCCATCGAACTTGACGGCGGCTTGGTGAAACGGAGCAAGCCATGATTCACAACATTTACAGCACACTGCCAAGCTTCAAAAATCTGAATGACCTAAAACCGGGCCTGAATGTGCTGTTGGCGCAAAAAACGGTGGGCGCTACCAGCAAGCAAACGCGCAACCGGGCGGGTAAAACCAGCTTGATTGAAGTCGTACATTTTTTAATGGGTGCAAAAGCCGAGCCGGATGCCATTTTCCGCACGCCGGAATTGGAGGGCGAAACCTTTGGCATGAGCTTTGATTTGCTGGGCGCGCCAACCACGGTGGAGCGCTGTGGCAGCAATAAATCGAAAGTGACCATTCGCGGCACGGGCACAGAGCATAGCAAAATCGCGCACAGTGATTGGCTTGCCTCGCTGGGCGAACGCATGTTTGGCCTTGGCAGCCTGGATGCCGCCGGACGCAATCCGCCATCGTTCCGATCTGTTTTTCCCTATTTTGTGCGGCGACAAAGCAGCGGGGCCTTCACCACACCGGAGAAACACGCCACCCAGCAGCAAGCGGGGGATATGCAAAGTGCGCTGATGTTTTTGCTGGGGCTGGACTGGCAAATTGCGCGCGACTGGCAAGCAGTGCGGGACAGGGAAAAAACGCTGAAAGAATTGAAAGATGCGGCTGGCGCGGGCGTCTTGGGCAATATCATCGGCAAGGCAGCCGACCTGCGCACGCAATTGACCTTGCAAGAGGCGCGCAGCAAAAAGCTGGCGGCGGAAATTGCGAATTTTCAGGTTTTGCCAGAATACAAAGAACTGGAAACGGAGAGTGCGCGCCTGACCGTTCAACTCAACGACCTGGCCAATGCCAATACGCTTGATTTGCACGCCATTGCCTAACTGGAAACCGCATTGACGTTGGAAGTTACCCCGGATCTGAATGACTTGAAAGCCTTG
>JBKJLF010000636.1:0-21544 GCA_046597185.1 Burkholderiaceae bacterium
AAAGTGTGTTGGGTGCCCCACCCGGGTGGGGCACTGGTGGCTGCCGCTGTACCAGGGGCAATCGTTCATGGGACACAAAGCACCAAATCAAGCCAGGTCATGACTTCGCTTAATCGCGTCTCGTGCAAGACCTTGCGCCAGAAAGTGCAGTCGTTTGCGGTATGGCCCCAATCGGGAAAGCGGCTGCGCAAATGAAAGGCAAAACTCGCACAGCAACCAATGAGCGATCAATGAGCCAGTCACGCCAGCGCCGCACCGTGTGCCGGGCAAGGCGCAGGTGCGCGCAGGTGCGGCGTAGCGCCCACCCGCATACGAGGCGATGTAATGCACGGTGCTGTACCGCCCAGTTGTACCAGCGCCGTGGTGCAATCCATTCGGGCAACCGGGAGCAGGTGCGCGAACATTTGTGGCAGTAGTAGCGCTTGACCGGAACCGGGTTCAGCGACTGGGCACTTGCCTGTCGCCGATCTGCTTTGCGCTGGTAACAGCCGTACTGCCAAAATCGACCAAACCCACAATATGGGCAACACCGTGGACGGTACACGTCGGGCAGTTTGGCAAGGGCAGAAAAATGTTGAGCAAGGGTGGTGATGGTTGGTATAATTCGGTTCATAGGTCAGTCTCGTCTGATTGGTGGTGGTCTCGATAACTCCCACGATAACAGAGGTGGTCTGGCCTATCTTGTTTGTGTGCGTGTCCCGCGCTTGAACTGGGGATTATTCTGGGATTTCACTGAAAATACGCGGGATGTGGGCGCGGGTTGTGGCTTAATTTATGGCGGACGTAACACCCATACACCGCCCGGTCAAGAACAGGCACCTAACCCGACGTGCTTTACAAGAGGAGCGTAGAAACCTCGTATCACTCCCACTGGGACGGCAGGCTGTAAAGCACTGCTTACGGTGGTGCGAGCACAGGATCGGGGAAAAAGCGAATGTCACGTTGTAATGACGTGGATAGGGCTTGCAACATTATTCCACGCGAAAGCGGGCAGACTTCCCCTTGGTCTCACTTCACAAGAAAACGGGTAGAACCGTCTTTATGGAGGAAACGCAAATGAATGCAGCAACACGGGCATGTGCATCCCCCAGCTTGTATTGGGCTGGTATCAACTGGCCAGAAGTACAACGGCAGGTAAGACGGCTGCAAACACGTATTGTGAAGGCAACACAGGCTGGCAAACACAACAAGGTGAAAGCCTTGCAATGGTTGTTAACCCACTCATTCAGCGGCAAAGCGTTAGCCGTGAAACGAGTGACTGAAAACAAAGGCAAGAACACCCCCGGTGTGGACAAGGTAACATGGAAAACACCGGGTGCAAAGATCAACGCGATAGCGTCATTGACGCGGCGGGGTTATTCGCCGCTTCCGCTTCGGCGAGTACTTATTCCGAAGAAAAACGGCAAGACCAGGCCACTGGGCATACCCGTTATGAAGTGCCGCGCCATGCAGGCGTTACACCTGCTGGCATTGGAACCGATTGCGGAAACCACATCCGACCTGAATTCTTATGGATTCAGACCGGAGCGCTCAACTGCTGATGCAGGGCAACAATGCTTTAATTCCCTGGCAAAAAAGACAAGTGCGCAGTGGGTGTTAGAGGCCGACATTCAAGGCTGTTTTGACAATATCAGTCATGACTGGATGCTCGCCAATATCCCTATGGACAAGGCGATACTAGAGAAGTGGCTTAAGGCGGGATACGTTTATCAAGACGAACTCTTTCCTACAGAAGCGGGTACTCCGCAAGGAGGTATTATCAGCCCGGTTTTGGCAAACATGACTTTGGACGGGTTGGAAGCGGTGTTGGCGGGTAAATTTCCGAAAAATACGCGGCCAAACTTGAAAATGAACATGGTGCGTTATGCAGACGATTTCATTGTCACGGGCAATTCGAAAGAATGGCTGGAACAAGAGGTTAAACCTGTAGTGGTAGCATTTCTGGCGGAACGAGGGTTAATTCTTTCGCCGACGAAAACCAAAATAACGCACATCAACGAGGAGTTTGACTTTCTCGGGTGGAATATTCGCAAGTACAATGGCAAGCTGTTGATGACGCCATCGAAAACGAATGTCAAAGCCCATTTGGACAAAATCCGAGAAGTTGTTAAGGCTAACATGATGGCGAAACAGGCAAATTTGATAAGACTGCTCAACCCGATACTACGGGGCTGGGCGAATTACCACCGCCATGTCGTCGCCAGTAAAACCTTTTCTAGGATTGATCACACGGTCTGGTCAATGTTATGGCGCTGGGCAGCAAGACGGCATTCCAATAAGAGCGCGCAATGGGTGAAGAAGCGGTATTTCAAAACTCAAGGCCCTCTGAACTGGGTTTTTGCTGCTACAGAAAAGAAAGAAGATGGCGCAGATGAGCAAATCACACTGCGAAAAGAATCAGACACACCAATAAAACGGCACGTCAAAATTCTGGCCGACGCGAACCCGCACGACCGCAACTGGGAGCCGTATTTTGAAGCCCGATGGGGCAAGAAAATGATGGCATCTGCTCGGGGGAGTGTAAAGTTTTATCGAGTCTGGCAGCGTCAGGATGGCATGTGTGCCAACTGTCAGGAACCCATCAAATATGGTAGCTCTTGGGCGGTACGACATATCTTGAAAAGAACCGATGGTGGTACGGATGCTGCACGAAATCTTGAAATAAATCATCTCAAGTGCCATAGGAAGCAGTTGTATGCTGAAAAAGATGATATATTCTTTGTGAAACCGGGTGCTTAAATGTGCCTTTGTTGAGGCTTGAGCCGTGTGCGCCGAAAGGCGCAAGCACGGTTCTTAGGGGGCTGGACGTGGGCAACCACGTCTGGCTACCCGACCCGCTACTGCTGCGCGGCTTGCGCTTGCGTTTTTGGGGCGGCAGATAAACGCTATTCGTTAGGCACTACTTATTCACTTTTACGCTATTCGAGGGACTGATTCTATGAGCACATACACGATTGAGAGCCTCTGCGAGCAAGGAAAGCCCTTCGCGATGGCAATGCTTCTTCGAGCTATTCGCAGCGGTGAACCCTTCGTCACCTACGGTGCAATCAAGACCGAACTCGAACATCAATTAAACATTCCTTCAATCTTTACGGTTCAAATTGGCTCGGTCGCAGGCACTTTGATGAACGACATTCTTGCTAAAGACGCAAATGCACCATTGCTAAATGTGATGATCGCTCGTCCGAATGGCATACCCAGCAGTGGCGTTGCAAATTACTTGGCGGACAGGTATCAAGACAACAAGCTTCGAAATTGGAAATTAGTCTCTCCCGAGAATAAAATCTCGATAGTTGAACAAGAGAGAAAGAAGATTTTCACTTACGCGCACTGGGAAGATATTGCCAAAAAACTGTACGGAGACATTCGTTCTATACAAACCCAAAACCTTAAGGGCACAGAGTACGACCACGCTGCAACAGGAGGATTCGGCGGTGAAGCCGAGAGCGAAGAACACCGACGATTGAAACTGTGGGTAGCAAAAAATCCTGAGGAGATTGGTGTGAAACCCAGCCCGCAAGTAACCGAGATAGAGGCACGGCTCCTCTCTGGCGATGAGGTCGATGTGCTTTTCAGCAGCGGTACGACGTTTCACGCCGTAGAAGTGAAGTCAAGCCGTTCGAACGATGCCGATTTCAAACGAGGTATCTACCAATGCGTGAAATATAGAGAAGTTAAGCGGGCTGAACACGCCCCCTTCAAAGTCAACGTTGAATCCATTCTGATCACAGAGGCTGAGTTATCGCCAGAACTAATTGAACGGGCACATTTGCTGGGGGTCAAGTGGAAACGCGTCAAAATAAGTTGAGGGAAATCGCACGTGGTCTGGTTTTGCTTCGTAGCAAAATGCCTAACCCGGCAGTCCACACGGCCGCTGCGCGATAAAGCCGCGCAGCGCCGGTGACTTTTACGTTGGGCGTCTTCTGCTGCATGAATCTCTGCCAACAAGAAACAAGGGGAAAGAATGGTTGCGGCTTTCAAGAAGAAAAATACACTGGAGCAAACTGGATTTGCGTTATCGGACGGTGGCTTCACATACTACAATAGCCTTTATAGCTTCGATGAAGTTGTAGAAACCAGAATTCTTCGAAGCGTCCTAGAGCATAAAGTAATTCTCGTTGGCTCTGATTACCATCACTCCGTTTCAATAATGATCGGCCTTAAATCAGGGGAGCTGCTACAGGTAACAGAACAGCCAACTTGGTTATCCGACAGCAAATTAAGCAGCGTAGAGCATGTTGAAAATCTGTTCTTTGTGATCTCGCAAAAATCATGGGATAACCGTGTTCAAAAATACACCAGACAGGTGAATGATGTTGGTTACTACGAATACAACGGGTGGCGCTTCTATCCCAAGCAACGAAAAATACAAGATATAAAAAACAACAAATACTATGACTTGAGTTCTGTCAATTTGTTGAAAAGTTATGGGTTCATTGGTGTTAAAGAGAAAAATGAAGGTCTCGGTTCTAAGCTCATAAAAAGCTTGGTTGGGGGGCAAGCCGGTATCGGAACACTGATCGATACTGACGTGTTTTTTGCTTTGCTAAAGCATTTCTTTGGCATTAGCTGGTCTTGATGAGTCAGTTTAGTATGTTCAATGAACACGAAAATCTGCCCAACCCGGCAGTCCACGCGGCCGCTGCGCGATAAAGCCGCGCAGCGCCGGTGACTTCTACGTTAGTCGGGTTGTCCGCATATTTTTCCCCATGCAAATTTCGTCACCCAATTCAAACACCTTCGCCCGCGCTGGCACCAGTGCGCCCTCGCGCAGGCGTTGCGCGCAGGCGACCGCCCGTGGGCTTATTTGCGCTTGGGTGCGCGACAGTTCGTTGACTTATGCTACCATCTCGACTAACCCAACGAGCAACCGGACACGCCTACCGCATCTTCGTTTTAATCTTGCGCGGCATCAACGGTTTGGAATTTTTTTGGGCCGTCTCCGGGCGTGCCCGTTACCTTTACGTTAGATTCGCATGACCATCCCCACCGAGACCTACGAAGCCGTCTTTGACGAATACTCCGCCGCGATGAGGTGGATGGCAGGGCTTGGGATCAAACTCAATCCGGGAAGAACCTCTCACTACGAAAAGGTCGTTGGGCAGTGGAAGGGCGCTTACAAAACTGCAACTGCGGATGAGGGGCGACAGATATTTCCAGACTTTGTCAGTTCAATGTTTGAAGTGTTTGACTTTGTGAGCATCTACAAGGCATTTGAGGGCGTCCCGGCCCATCAGCTCACATCTATCATTGGGAAACTTCAAAAAGGCGTGAATGGACCAATCAACGCAGAAGACGAAACACCTGACTCCACCAGTGCTCGCAATTTCCTTTTCGAAGCCGCAGTCGCGGCAAAGGCCCATTGCCCTGATAAAGGTATTGAAGCCATTCTCGACGCGAAGTCCGATACTGGTATCAGCCTGAATGGGAAGAAATTATGGGTCGAGTGCAAGCGTGTCACAACCGTCGGGCGGCTTGAAAGCAATGCTCGAAAGGCTTCCAGTCAACTAGAAACGATACTCGCGGGGGAGGTAGGCTCTGGCCACCGTGGAATTGTCGCCTTGGATGTTTCTAAAATCTTGAATCGCGGTGACAGTATCTTTGTGACGCGGAACGATAGCGAATTGTTGGCGTCAGTGAATCGCATAATGGATCAGTTCATTGAGGAACACTCTCATATCTGGCAGCATATCTATGAGAGAAGGCACAAGAAGATCATCGGAACGATCATCAGATTCTCGTTCATGGCTAGCTCAGAAGCCAGAAATCTTTTGGTGCATACTTCGCAATGGGCTATGAACCCGCGTCTGGGCGTCGCTACGAGTGACGAGCAGATTCAAAGACAGCTCGCGACCACGCTCGATACCACGCCGTGAAATGCGAATCTAACCCTACAGTCGAGTGGACGCTACGCGATAAAGCCGCGCAGCGCCCCTCACTTCAGCGTTATGCTTTTGATTATTCGACAAACATGCAGTAAATATAAGGGATATATGACTGAGAAACATTACATCAAGGGCAGTATGGATGGCTGGTTAAGGGTCAAGCGTGAGCCATCCGGCGCAGAGATTTCAATACCTGATTTTTTGCAGGTAGACCTCACAGAATCTAAAGAGGGGCGGGATTATTTTGTTGTCCTTGAAGGTCTGGAACGTGGCAAAAAGTTTTCTGTAAAAATAGGCAACCTGACAAGTGCCTACACGGGCTTTAGTGGCATGGCGCATTTGCAGTTTAGCCTCTCCAAGGGCTTGCTGACTTATTCTGGTGGAAAAGTAAAAGCCATCACTGGCAGAGATCGACCTATTCCCGTGGGCGCGCATCCGATACAGATACCAGACTTTCCGCATAACGCGCCCGACGCCTATACCAGGCAATCACGTTACGCCAAAACTTGGTTTTATTTGGGCCACGGCGCAGCAGTGCCGGGCAGGAATGATCGTTATTTACATACGGGCACGCTAAGCGATGGTTGTATTACGGTTGACCCGGCTGAGTGGACTCAGCTCTATCAATATCTCATTCTCTGCAGGAGCGGCGATGGCAAAACAGTCGGCATGGTTTCAGTGGTGCGGTAGCCTGGTGGCTTTCGCTTCCACACTTACGGTCGCAGCGAACATCACACCGCCCCGCTTGGCGCAGGATGACCTTTATAAACCGGGTGCGATTGTGACTTGGCTCAAGACGCATGGCGCTACGGCAGACAAAGAAGCTGCCAATGCAATGTTTAATGATGGGGTAAAGTTAAAAAAGCGAGGCGAGAAAGGCGACTGGGGCCCCGCAGTAAAATCGTTCTGTGCAAGCGCGCTTTATTATCCAGCACCTAAGACTTTGATCGCTTGTGCTGATGTACAGCTACATTCCTTGGGTGTTTCTAGACATAGAGAGAAAAACATTTCGCGGTATAAGCAGCGCGATATGATTTCTATTGAAGCCATTTACCGCTCTGCCCTTGCAGCGGATGGCGTCCTCAATGCACTAACCCCGAGCGAAAAAGTAGAAATCAAACAAAATACCGATTACCTCGCTGCGTTTATCCGCGCAGGGAAAGTGCTGGCTGATTGTCATCCGTTGCAAACATATGAGCTGAAATAAGGCATAATTTTTCATTCCAGCATACTTGCGCAAAAACCGCGCAAGCCGCTGAATTCACACGTTAGGTGCCCCGGCGCACCATCCACACCAAACCGGGCCGCAGCGATGAAAAAGCAAGCTGGCTTCATCAAGAAATTCCGGTCGTTCATATGGCGCTTGATTGGGCCAAGGGCAAACTCGGCCTTATGCCGGGTTGGGCGGCCAATTCGCCCCTGGCTACCTGTTGAATAACCGCCACAAATCGCGCCTTTCGCCGCCTTCTTACCAATTGTGTCGCGAAATACTGATATTTGCAGGCGCAATTTCCCATCGCCTGTTATACAATCCCCTTGGTTGCCGCCGCTTGCCGTCGGTTAAGTTCAACCCAGTTTATCTTGTGCGACTGCTGCCTTCATTAAATTTGTTAAAAAGAATGTTTCGATACCTTCGGCGCAGACGACAAGCGCAAACTTAACTTACAGCAAATTACCGCATTGTCGGCACGCTTTCATATCCCTGTAACCGCATTGATTGCCAATTAAAACGGCGCCCCCAATAAAAAAGCCGCACTGATCAACATGCGGCTTTTTTTCTGGATCAGGCAAGCGAGGCGCTTATTATTCCACCTATTCCACCTATTCCACCGCCTTCACCATCGATTCCAACACTTTCTTGGCATCGCCAAACACCATCATGGTTTTATCCATATAGAATAATTCATTATCCAGCCCGGCATAACCGGAAGCCATTGAACGCTTATTGACGATAATGGTTTTGGCTTTATACGCCTCCAGAATCGGCATGCCCGCAATCGAGGATTTGGGATCTTTGGCCGCCGGGTTCACCACGTCATTCGCCCCCAATACCAGCACCACATCGGCCTGACTGAATTCGCTGTTGATGTCTTCCATCTCAAACACCTGGTCGTAAGGCACTTCGGCTTCGGCCAACAGCACGTTCATATGACCCGGCATACGCCCTGCCACCGGATGAATTGCGTATTTGACGATCACGCCTTGGTGCGTGAGCTTTTCCACCAGTTCTTTCAGTGCATGCTGGGCACGCGCTACCGCCAAACCATAACCGGGCACGATGATGACGGTTTCGGCATTGCTCATCAGGAACGCGGCATCATCAGCCGAACCGGATTTGACCGGACGCTGCACTTGCGCACCACCCGTGGCCACCGCTGCATCGCCACCAAAACCACCCAAAATGACGTTGAAGAAAGATCGATTCATGGCCTTACACATGATGTAGGACAAAATCGCACCGGAAGAACCGACCAGAGAGCCAGCCACAATCAGCATCGAGTTATTGAGCGAAAAACCAATCCCCGCTGCGGCCCAACCAGAATAACTGTTGAGCATCGATACCACCACCGGCATATCTGCACCGCCAATCGGGATGATGATCAGCACGCCCAGCGCAAAGGCAATCGCGGTCATGATTATGAATGGCAACCAGTTGGGTTCCCATGCGCCTTCGGTACCGCCATTGGTGAAGCAAAACGCCAGACCCAAACCCACCATCGCAATTGCCAACACCAAATTCAACATGTGTTGACCCGGGAAACTGACGGGCGTGCCCTGGAATAAACGGAATTTGTATTTGCCCGATAACTTACCAAACGCAATCACCGACCCCGAAAAGGTAATCGCACCAACAAAGGTGCCAATAAACAGTTCAAACCGATTGCCGATTGGCAGGGCTTCACCTTCTTTGGCTACGATACCAAAAGCAACCGGTTCTGCCACCGCTGCCACGGCAATACACACCGCAGCCAAACCGATTAATGAGTGCATCGCCGCGACCAATTCTGGCATCTTGGTCATTTCTACGCGCTTGGCTAACAGGGTGCCAATCCCGCCACCAATCACCAGGCCCGTTAAAATCAAACCATAACCCAGGCTACCACTGCCGCTGGCGGCATTCGACTTTAATTTGAGCACCCATAATAGCGTGGTCACAGCAGCAATCGCCATCCCGCTCATACCAAAGGCATTGCCGCCACGCGCGGTGGCGGGAGACGACAAACCTTTTAAGGCCTGAATCATGCAAATGGACGCGACCAAATACAATAGCGTCACCAAATTTAAGCTTACAAAGGACATATCCATGCTTATTCTCCTTTAGGCGCTTTAGGTTCTTTTTTCTTAAACATTTCCAGCATTCTCTGGGTGACCAGAAAACCACCGAAAACATTCACCGCCGCCAATGCGACTGCCAGCGTACCCATTACCTGGGCCAGCGGCTTTGCCGTTAAACCCGCCGCCAACATGGCACCGACGATAATAATCGCTGAAATGGCATTGGTGACCGCCATTAAAGGGGTATGCAACGCAGGTGTCACGGTCCAAACAACGTGGTAGCCGACATAAATTGCCAGCACAAAAATGATGAGATTAATGATGGTATGACTGATTGCGACTTCCATGATAGCCCCTTAGCTAATATCGGTGACGAAACAAACGCCCCCAAATGTGGATCGATAAATATAGTTCGATGAAAAGTTTAGCCTTACGCCGGTTTGCGCAATAATTCGCCACCGTGGCATAGCAAGGTCGCGGCCAAAATTTCATCTTCCCGATTGATGACCAGATTATTATCCTTATCAATCAACAGCTTGAGGAAGTCGAGCACGTTGCGCGCATACAGGGCCGACGCATCTGCCGCCACCAGAGTGGCCAAATTCGGTTCGCCGATAATGTGTACGCCATGTTTGGTAACGGTTTTACCCAGTTCAGACAAGGGGCAATTGCCGCCTTGCTCGACCGCCAAATCGACAATTACCGAACCCGGTTTCATGGCTTTTACGGTGTCTTCGGAAATCAGGATTGGCGCTTTGCGGCCGGGAATTAAAGCGGTGGTGATGACGATATCGGCCAGTTTGGCGCGCTCATGCACCAAGGCGGCTTGGCGTTGCATCCATGCGGCTGGCATGGCTTTGGCATAGCCGCCAGAACCTTTGGCAATTTCGCGCTCTTCGTCGGTCTCGCAGGGTACGTCAATAAATTTGGCCCCGAGTGATTCCACTTGCTCTTTTACGGGTGGCCGCACGTCGGACGCTTCAATCACCGCGCCCAGCCGCTTGGCAGTGGCAATGGCTTGCAAACCGGCCACGCCCACACCCATAATCAACACCCGCGCCGCCTTGACCGTACCCGCCGCCGTCATCAGCATTGGCATAAAGCGTTGATAGGTGTTGGCTGCCATCATTACCGCTTTATAGCCTGCGATATTGGCCTGAGATGACAACACGTCCATCGATTGCGCCCGCGTGATACGTGGCACCGCTTCGAGGGCAAAGGCCGAAAGCTGAGATGTTGCCATGGCAGCATTGTTATCATTATCAAATTGATTCAACATGCCGATCAAGACTGCACCCGATTTCATCATGGCGCGTTCTTCGTTTGACGGCGCGCGTACTTTCAATACCATATCGCAACCGAATACATCAGCAGCCGTGCCGATGGTGGCACCAGCGGCGACAAAAGCTTCATCAATGACGCTGGACATCACGCCGGCACCCGATTGAACGATGACTTGATGTTTGCCAGCAAGGAGCTTTTTGACTGTCTCCGGTGTCGCGGCCACGCGAGTTTCGCCAGGCCTCGTCTCGGCAGGTATGCCTATTTTCATGACTCCTCCAATAAAATATGAACTGAGGAAGTATCTTACACGCATTCCCCCGGCCCAAACAATGAGCGCCCCCCTTATTTCCTTTATGCGCTTCATTTATATCCGCCAAACAACGGGCCAGGATGCGACATGACCAGAACAACAAAAAAAGCAGTTTGAAAGCGATGACCAAGGCGCGGTAAAATGGCAACACATGGAAGGAAAATTATGGATTATCAAAGAGGGCACAATATAATGCATGGCAAAAAAGTGGTCATCGGCATGTCGGGCGGGGTCGATTCTTCGGTTGCTGCCTGGTTGCTAAAACAACAGGGTTATGAAGTGATTGGCCTGTTTATGAAAAATTGGGAAGATGATGACGATTCCGAATACTGTTCAAGTCGGCAAGATTGGTTGGATGCGGTGAGCGTGGCCGATGTGGTGGGCGTCGATATTGAAGCCGTTAATTTTGCTGCTGAATATAAAGACCGGGTGTTTGCCGAATTTTTGCGTGAATACCAAGCCGGACGCACGCCCAACCCGGATGTGCTCTGCAATGCCGAAATCAAATTCAAAGCCTTTCTTGATCATGCGATGCAGTTGGGTGCGGATTTCATCGCCACCGGGCATTATGCGCGGGTACGCCCAAATGGGGCGCGCTTCGAATTGTTGAAAGCGCTGGACGCCAGCAAGGATCAAAGTTATTTTTTGCACAGATTAAATCAAAAGCAACTGGCCAACACGCTGTTTCCTTTGGGTGAAATCCATAAAACCGAGGTGCGTAAGATTGCCCTTGAATTAAAACTGCATAATGCGGCCAAAAAAGATTCCACCGGAATCTGTTTTATTGGCGAGCGCCCGTTTCGAGATTTTTTAAATCGTTATGTTTCATATCAACCGGGGCCAATTAAAACCGATGATGGCAAAACCGTGGGCCAGCATGTGGGTTTGAGTTTTTACACCCTGGGGCAACGCAAGGGCATTGGCATCGGGGGTTTACAAGCCTATAAAAACCCGGATGGCAGCAGCGATGCCTGGTATGTGGCGCGCAAGGACATGGCAGAAAATACCCTGTATATTGTGCAGGGCCACGGCCACCCGTGGTTACTTAGCCCGTCTTTATTGGCCGATCAGGCCAGTTGGGTCGCGGGTGAAGCACCGCCAGCCGGGCCGTACAGCGCCAAAACCCGTTATCGGCAAGCTGATGTGGCTTGCCGTTTAAGTGGCGCTGCATCTGGCGCGGACGATGGCTTTGGTTTGCACTTTGATGAAGCGCAATGGGCGGTGACGCCGGGGCAATCGGCAGTGCTATACGATGGCGATGTGTGTTTGGGTGGCGGAATTATTGGAGAGGCAAAAAATGGATCAACAATTTGAAGACGGCTTGCGCATGCGCAAGCAAGTAATGGGCGAGGCGTTTGTTGAAAAAGCCTTCAGTAATCTGGATGCCTTTACCGGGCCGCTGCAAGAATTTGTCACGCGCCAGGCCTGGGGCACGGTTTGGCAGCGCGAGGGGCTGGATCTGAAAACCCGCAGCCTGATCACCCTCTCCATGCTCACCGCCCTCGGGCGTGCGCAGGAGATACGCGGCCATGTGCGCGGCGCGATCAACAATGGTGCCAGCATGAAAGAAATTCAGGAAGTACTGCTGCATGCCAGTGTGTATTGCGGCATGCCGCTGGCGATTGATGCCTTTCGCTCTGCGCATGAGGTGCTGACGGAAATGGGCCAAATTCCACCCGATTGCACCTGATTTGGCGCAATAAAACCAACCCCTTAGGTAACATTAACTTGGTGCCCTTCATGCTGGCTGCTCGCCTGTGATTCACCATCATTATTGATAAATGATTTTTCAAACGAATAATATCCGCGAGCATTTATTATCAATCGATAAATTATAGTCCAGGGATTTTTTGAATTCTTTCACCAATGCGGCAAAAATAAATGTAAGGCGTTTCCTGCTCAAACGACCAAAGGAAACAAGATCAGGTTGCGGTGCGATTGAACAAACCCATCCGCCCCGGCTGCAGGAGCTTGTTTTTTTAATCAAATTTTTAAAGGGAATTTTATGTTAAAAGGGAAAACAGCGCTCATCACTGGTTCAACCAGCGGTATTGGCCTTGGCATCGCACGCGGCTTTGCTGCTGCGCAATGCAATATTGTGCTCAATGGCTTTGGCGACGCCGCCGAAATTGAGCAATTACGTGCCAATCTGGCCAGCGAATTTGATGTAACGGTACGCTACGATGGCGCGGACATGAGCAAGCCTGACCAAATTACCGCCATGGTCAACAAAGCCATTGCCGAATTTGGTGTGGTTGACATTTTAATCAACAACGCAGGCATCCAGCACGTGGCACCGATTGACGAATTCCCCGTGGAAAAATTAAATGCCATCATGGCCATTAATTTGATGAGCAATTTTCACACGATTGCCGCCGCTTTGCCTGCAATGAAAGCCAAAGGCTGGGGCCGCATTATTAACGTGGCATCGGCCCATGCACTCGTTGCCAGTCCATTCAAATCAGCCTATGTGGCGGCCAAACACGGGCAAGCGGGCATGACCAAAACGGTGGCGCTGGAAGTGGCTGACAAGGGCATTACCTGCAATGCAATTTGCCCCGGCTATGTGTTGACCCCCCTGGTTGAAAAACAAATTCCAGACACCGCAAAAGCACGCGGAATGACGATAGAACAAGTCAAGCGCGATGTTCTGTTGGCTGCCCAACCCACCAAGCAGTTTGTCACCGTTGAACAAGTTGCCGCATTTGCCAAATTTTTGGCCAGCGATGAGGCCGCGTCAATTACTGGTGCCATCTTGCCGATTGAAGGCGGCTGGACCGCACAGTAAGCCTTGTGGCCCGCGCATCGAAGCGTGTTTTGCGTGTTTTGCGTGTTTTGTATGTATTGCGTGTATTTCGTGTATTTCGTGTTAATATAACACAGTCGCAGCACAGTCGCAGCACAGCCGCAACACAACCAATGGCGCGAATCATCATCAACTCCGCCACCCTTTACCGGAATTATCATGCCGAATCAACAGCAACATTCAAGCGATGCAGTTCAAACACGTCGATCTGCCAGTCAGTCAGCAGCCAGTCCGAAGGGACTTGATTTCAATGGCCAGATTGTCCTTGTCTTTCAAGGCGGCGGGGCACTGGGTGCCTATCAGGTGGGGGTTTATGAGGCATTGCACGAAATGGGCGTGGAGCCGGACTGGGTGATTGGCACCTCGATTGGTGCCATTAATGCCGCCTTAATTGCAGGCAATAAACTCGAAAACCGCATTGCACGTATCAACGAATTTTGGAGAACGGTACAGTCCCCCCCGCCGTTTGGTTTTGACATGGGGTTTCTCCAGTCTTTCGCGCAAAGCATGATGAATAGCAACACCGTGTGTTTTGGTGTCAATGGTTTTTTCAAGCCCAATTACGCAGCGCAATTAGACAGCAAAAGCACCCTCGGCCCCTGGAAGGCGGGTTATTACGACACCAGCCCCTTGGCCGACACACTGAACCGATTAATCGATTTTGATCTGATCAATCAATCCAAACAGACTCGCCTCTCCCTTGGTGCAGTGAATGTGCTGTCGGGCAAGATGCACTATTTCGACAGCCGCGAGAAGCTCATCGGCGTGGCCAATATCATGGCATCCGGCGCGCTACCGCCCGCCTTCCCCGCAGTTGAGGTTGACGGCGAACCGTATTGGGACGGCGGCATTTTTTCCAACACGCCATTGGAGGCGGTGATGAATGACAAACCGCGTCGCGACTCCCTGATTTTCGCCATTAACCTGTGGCACTGCGAAGGCAAAGCACCCCAAACGGTGGCTGAGGCGACTGGCCGCAGCAAAGACATCCAGTTTGCCAGCCGCGCAGACAATTATGTCGAAGCCGAGCGCAAACTGCATCGCCTGCGCCACATCATTCGCAAGCTTGGCACGCATTTACCGCCCGAGGCCAGGCAACATGATGAAATCAAAGAAATGCTTTCATGGGGCTGCAAATCCACCATGCATCTGGTGCGCATGAGTGCGCCCTTGCTGCCCACTGAAGACGCCTACAAAGACATTGATTTTTCAGAATTCGGTATCCAAAGTCGCAGGCAAGCGGGCTACGCCGACATGCGCGCCGCATTGGCCAAGCGCAGTTGGAATGATCCGTATGATGTGCTTGATGGCGTGGTTTTGCATGATTAATTTTTTGCAAATCACACTGGCAAGTTTCATGGGCGGCGCGATGATGGCACTGGGTGGGGTGTTGATACCCGGCTCCAATGACGGCCTGATTTTGCTTGGCATCCCCATGTTGTTTCCCTACGCCCTGGTGGCGGTCAGCGTCATGTGCGCAACGGTTGGTTTGGCACAGTACAAACGAATTTAATTGCCAAACCGAAATAAATTTAACTCATTTACCCTGATTCATTATGTCAATCAACTCTAAACATATCATCATCATCGGTGGCGGCTTCGGCGGCATTACACTGGCGCGCGCACTGCAACACCAGCTCCCGGCCAATACAACGCTCACACTGATCAACGAAGAAAGTTACACCACGTTCAACCCCATGCTGCCCGAAGCCGTGGGGGCGTCGGTCTTTCCCGAGCATGTTGTTGCGCCATTGCGCCAGATAATCGACACACGTTGCGCCAGCCGCTTCATCATGGGCCGTGTTACCCGCATCGACAGCGCCGCGCAAATGCTCCATTGCACCACGCTGGCAGGGGAATTATCGATCCAATACACGCATCTGGTCTGTGCTTTTGGTTCACGTGCCCGTACCGATTTCCTGCCTGGCATGGCCGAACATGCGCTTCCGCTCAAAACCGTGGGCGATGCGATGGAGATCCGCAACACGGTGTTAAAACGCCTGGCACGCATTGAACTGGAAACCGACCCCACCTTGCGCTTGGCGCTTGGCCACTTTATTGTGATCGGTGGCGGTTTCTCCGGGGTGGAGGTGGCGGGTGAATTGATCGATTCCATCTCCAGCATTCGCCGCTACTACTCCCGCGTCAAACCAGAAGAATTAAAAGTAAGCCTGGTGCAAGACATCGGCAGCCTGCTGCCCGAATTGCCACCAAGCTTGGGTCAATCTGCCTGGCGCTCACTGGAAAAGCGTGGTGTGGAAATTCTACTCAACCAGCGTGCCAAAGAGATTTCAGCCAAGGGCGTGCATTTGGTCAGTGGGGGATTGCTCACCGGGGCGACGGTAATCTGTACCGTGGGTACGCGCCCGAATGTGCTAACCGAAGCCCTGGCGCAATGCGGTGCCAGCATTGAACGTGGGCGCATCGTAACCCAGGGCGATTTGTCGGTATCCGGGGTCCCCAATGTATGGGCAGTGGGCGACTGCGCACAAATTCCCAATGCGCTTGACAACAAGGCGTCCCCACCCACCGCGCAGTTTGCGGTACAGCAAGCCAAATTGCTGGCAAAAAATTTGCTGGCAAACCTGAATGGACAAGCACCGGCTACCTTTAACTACCGCTCACGCGGCATGATGGCTGCCATAGGGCACATGAAAGGCGTGGCCCAAGTGTTTGGCGTTCCCATTGGCGGTTTGCCAGCATGGCTAATATGGCGCGCCTACTACCTTTCACAAATGCCGACATTTGGCCGCAAGTTACGCATCTGGGTCGAGTGGACATGGGGTATGTTTTTTCCTGCCGACATCACGCATCTGCGCTTTTTGCGCAGCCATGATCTCAATGAGACAGACGGCTTGCCTGTGCAAACACCCCCGCCCCCGCCAAAATCATAAAAACGAGGCACCCCGAATCTGCCGAATCTGCCGAATCTGCCGAATCTTGGCCAGCGGCTATACCAGCTCCTGGCAAAGGCGCTGCATGCTGGCTTCGGATTGTTCGATGATGCGGTTGCCAACCCGCAACTGCATTGCCTGTACCTGATGCGCCGCTTCCAGTTCCAGCAACATCGGCCCTAACATGGCCAGCGCGGTTTGATGATAATCCTGCTCCAATTGCGCCAACTGGCTTTCAAAAGAACCGGCAGCTTGTTGCAAGCGCTGGCGCACCACCTCTTCAATGGCGCGCCGTTTGGATTGGATTTCGTCAATTTTGCGTTTATCGTTATCGGTAAACCATTTGAATAAACCTGCCGCCGCCATTGCCCCCACCAAAAATGGCGCAACGGGCGCAACCAGCGGCAATACCACGGCCGAACCCAACAAATACGCCGCCGCACCCGTTCCAGCAACGGCGATGGTGCCCGCGCCCAGCGTCAGGTTGGCGGCAGAATCGACCGCGTTCACAACACGGGTGCCAAGGCGTAGCGGCGGCATTAATTGTGCCAGTTCGGCGTGATGTTGTTTGGCAATAATCGACGCTCGCACCACTTGCATGTCCACCTGAAACAGCTTGAGTTCTTCTTTCAACAGGCGCAGGGTTTCTTCACGCCGCCGCACCGCACGCTCAATGCGCCGCTCGGCTTCTTTGCCGAACTGGGTTTTGGCAATGCTGGCCCAGACATCTTTATCTTTCCAGGCATCGGTTTGCAGGCGCTCGGTAATCGCGGTTTCGATGGCATTGCCCGCGTCGTGTACCAGATCATCAATATCTTCGGTAAAGGTTTGCCGCTCATAAGCGATGCGGGCTTTAACGATGACCAGCCGTTGCCGGATTTGTTGCAATAATTGTTGCGCCATATTTTGCATGCTGCCCAGCGTCGTTGCCAGCCCTGCTGTATTACCTGCCGCCTTAGCTGCAACATTACCTCCCACATTATCAGGCGGCATAACGCTGGCAATCTGGCTGCGGTATGCATGAATATCGGACTCGATCCGGCGCGCCACCAGAGCAAACTGGCTGGCCAGCGCCTGGCGCGAGAGCGCACCACTTTGGCAGGCCCGGGCGCTCTTGATCACGTCCGGGTCGCCGATGTGGCGGCCAAATTCCAACACCCGGTCGGTAACATCTTCACTCTTGACCAAACGGCGCGCTTTGGCGCTGAGCTGGCCGAGCAAGCTGGTCTCGTCTTGCTGCGGCAGGCTATCCAATTCGTCCTTACTCAATGTCACCTTGAGGGCCGCAGCCAAACGCTTGGCCAGGGGGCGGGCGGCATGCCCCTGCCCGAGCAGCAAAGGCTTGGCCATCAACCATGCGGCTTCACATTCCTGGGTGTTGGACCCAGGCTGTGCCCGCGCCAGATCGGCCAGTGCTTTATCCAAATCCACGCCCTGCTCCAGCGCATGGAAAATTAACATCCCCATCAAGGCAGAATATTGCGAGTTACGCGCAACGTCCATCAGGGCGGAAAAATCGGATAAGGATACGCTTTTATCCGCACTGGCCAGCGCCACCAAGGTGCGCGCATAGACAGCAAAAAAGGATTTGTCGGTCTGCAAGTACGTGGCCAAAGGCGGGAAGTTCAACCCGGCCGCCAAATTTGCATCGTTCGATACATTACTGGAAGTAGTTGCCATAGATATGCCCTTTTCAAATTCATTGAACTTGATTTTACACCACCTGGCGGATCCCAAGGCAGGTTCAAAAATGAAGCGGTCGTATTTATTCTCTTTCAAATAGGTGCACTAACTGAGTGATGCCGCTATAATTTGACGATGGATTCCTGAGGAAAATAGTTAACGGGGATAAACCACTCAAATAACCAAGGAAAAACTTATGTCCACGCGTCCCCGCCTTTTCCTCATTGCACTGCTTGCCTGCGCATGCTTTCCCGCAGCCGCCCAGCAAATGAACAAATGCAAGCAAGCTAACGGGTCGTATTCCTTTCAGGACGCGCCGTGTCCAGGCAACGCCAGTCAGGAAGTCATCAAGTTTGACGCCAGGGGGAATATTCAAAAAACCCCCCAAAGCCAGCGCCAGCCAGGAGGCAGTTAGCCCAAGCCCGGTGGCAAAAGCCGTCAATACGCCGTCCCCAAGCCCTGTACCTGGCACCACGTCAACACCAGCCCCTTCAACACCAGCCCCTTCAACAACCCCCAGCCCGAGCCCGCCCCCTTTGCCCGAGGTCGCGCCCAATATTGAAAACGAGCCCATCGTTACAAGCACGCCCACCCCGCGCAATAACCCCTACGCCCGAACAGAGAAATCAGCATCGGGGTGGTCCGGACTTGGCATTGTCAGGATTGTGTTTGGATTGATCAGTATCGCCGGGCTTTTTGTCAGTGGCATTTGGCTACTTGTCCTGGCATTCCAAAAAAGTCTGCTGTGGGGCTTGCTTTGCCTCTTCTTTTCATTTCCTTGTACATTAATTTTCGCTGTCACCAATTGGGAACAGGCAAAAATGCCCTTCATCATTTCGGTTTTTAGCACAGGGCTGCTGGTTTTTACCATCATTGGTATTTTTTAAGCTTGCCTGGGCAAAAGCCGAGCGAGGCAAAGTAGCAATCAGTTGGCGCAATCAGTTGGCGCAATCATGAGCGCTCCGCCAGCAGGCGACGATAGTCGCTTGCCATGCGGCGTAGTTCGATGAGCGAGCTGGCATCATACACGCCGCGTATTCGCCCTTCTTGATCGAGCAATAAGGCGCGCTGACCATGCAGCGGTTCGCCATTGGCGGCGCGCAATTGAATATCTGTTTGCAAGCTGCGTGCCAAATTGCGGTTATTGCACATTCACTGGCGTGCCTTTGTAGCAGCCTATGGTGTAGGGAAATTCTTTGGTTTGGTGGTAGTGGTATTGCACCACACTGACGCCATTGAGGGTGATGGCGTGGCTGTGGCCGTGGCATTCATCCAGATCAGCATTGGTCAGGGCTTTGCCATTTTCGCCTTGGTTGCCATAGATGCCAAAACCATCGGCAATATAGCCGACCAGGGGTGAATGCTGGCCCGCCACATCTTTTTGCGCCAGACAGGTGCTGATATTGTGGTGGTGATATTGGCCAGTGCGCTCGGGGTGGCCCTGGCAGGCGTCTTGCACTTCCCACGCTACGGCGTCGCGATTGCCGCCATCATCGGCATTGAACAGGCGCACGCCGTCCAGCAACACCCCGATTGCGCCCAGGCTGGTGCAAGTCGGTTGCGCGGCGACCTGCGGGTTGGCGGGTAAACCCCAGGCGATATTCGATTGCATGATGGTGTTGGGATTGCGGTCAATGGCATAGGCGGGGTCGCTCTGGGCGACCGGAAACACGCCCGAAGGCGAGGCCGGCAAGCCATTGCCCGTGATGTTCAGGCTATTGCCGAGCGAGACCATGAAGCTGGAAATCCAGTTGACTGAACCCTGGACGCTGATTTTGGTGAGCGAATTCCAGGTCGAGCCATCGGCGTTAAACCACGGCCCCCGGCTGCTGGCCCCGCCGCCGCCATTACTGCGATAACAGGTGTAGACATAACCCACGGCGGGCGTGGTTTGGCTGAATTTACCGTCGCCCAAAGGCACTTTGGCGGGGTCGATTGCGCTGGCGCTGCCAGTCGTGCTGCCTGTGCCCGTGCTCGCGCCTGCATTCACGCTCGCTGGCGCACTGCCGGAACCACCGCCACAAGCAATTAAACTGGCGGCAACCCCGATTGTTAAGACTAACTGTTTCATATTTTCTCCCGTTCCACTGTGTCTGATCAACACCCATGAGCAGATGATAGACGTGAAATCTGGAGCAAATATGGAGACTTGTGGAGCAATTGTTTCGCCAATACCTCGGCTTTGTATCGTATTGTGAATCCAGCGCGTTAATCCAGCACGCCAAGCTGCAGGGTTTTGGCCAATTGATTCAACTGGTATTGCGGCAGCATCCCATAATTATAAAAAGCAAACTGGCTGATGCCCAGCGTTTGTAGGCCCGCCAGCGCCGCTTCCAGTTCGGCACCGTTAGCCAAATCCGGCGCACCGGGACGCAAGATAGCACGCACTTGGTCCACACTGATTTGGCCCAGGCTTTGCCAGGCATCGGCAATCACGCGTTTGGCTGTGGCTTCGTAAAAGGGGATTTCAAGGTAATCTGCCACTTCAGCCAGCGCGGGCAAATCGCTGCCTTCGGTCCAGCAAGCCACGGTGGGGCGCTGCACGGCAGGGATTACCGCCAATTGCATGCTGGCGGGAATAACCGCAGCTATCGCACGTACCAATTCGGTCACCCGATTCTGGCGCAGGCGGATGAAGGCGGTAAAATCCGGCTTATCCAACAGCTCGGCCTCCATCCAGTCAGCCATTTGCGCGGCGGCGGCACGGGCAGCGCTTTTGCAGGCATCACAGAAACACAGGCCCAACATCGTGTCTAGCCAAGGATTGGAAACCACTTGGGCAAATTCATGATGGTAGCCATGGCTATACGGCAGGCAACCCGGCGCTTCCAACACCAAACTGTGCAGCGCGTGTTGCTGGCTCAGGTCGGCACACAATGCCACTGCGTAGTCCAACACCGCCGCTTGCATCGGACATAAACTATATAAATACGGGTCGCCAAAGACATTTTTTACCGTGTATTGCGGATAGGCGGCACCGATGCGGCTATTGTGCAGCAACACCGTCCAGCCGTGCACATTCAAACGGCCATCGGCCAATAAAACGGGAAAATTGCGCGGGTGGCGGGGTCGGTATGCGCTTGCGGTTGGATGCTGCCATAGCGCGAGAAAGCCGGGTCAAAATACACTACGCCGTCTTGCGGGAAGATGACCCGGGGTGGATTTTTGGCGTGGGGGCGGATAAATTTACCGGCATGGTAGCTGGTGGCGAGCGTGACATCCTGAATGCCCATGCCCAGCAATTCATCAACAAAGGCGGTTACGCTGACATCTTACACATCCCAAGCATCTGATCTTTACCCAGATCCCGCCCGGCTGGACACGGGTACTTGTGTCGCATCCCTCATGACGCGCCACATCACGACAATGTCATCAAGACGTTGCAACCCAAGCCAAAGTGTCTGTG
>JBKJLF010000664.1:0-12184 GCA_046597185.1 Burkholderiaceae bacterium
GCGGCGAAATCTTGAAACAGTGTGGTTAGAATGGACATGGCAGGCAGTGGAATAAAAAATTCACACTTGCGAGCGCATTTTTAATTGCGTGTCAAGTAAAATATAATAAATATTTAAAATAATTCATTTAAATGCACACTTTCGCCTTAACTTGGGTGGATTGACCCGACCCGCCTTCTACTTCAAAAGCAGTCAGATATTGAAGCTTGGCCTTAAGCTCCCTATGCATGGTTGCCGCCTTTGTATTGTAAATTCGCGTTTTTGCTCTACTCGCATTTGGCCCACGCGCATCAATGTCTTCAGTAAGCAGGTAAAAACCCATTATGGATACGTTGTCCAAATCCGGCTTTAACATTTGCACTGCTCGCCAAGCAACAGCCTTGGCCAAACTATATGGGTTAGGAGGATGTTTAATCATTGCCGAATCCACGCTACCGTTGGCGTCTGAGAATTTCAATCCAACAACAAAGCCTGGAATGCCAACCACCCGGTTGTAGCTTAATACAATATTGTATGTCTCACCGTTTACAGTGATAGCCTCGCTTTTCGAGCGAACTTGATTTAATGAGGGGTGTCCTGACATTATTCAATCTTTTTAAGTAAAATTTTGGATCGATATTACGCTATGACCGGAAATAAGTAAAACAAGCACAATAAAACAATCTAAATTGATTTTAAAATAGTCTTTAATGTGTGCAGCACAACCTGCACCACATCATGAATGATCAAAGCAAATCGCCTTTGTTGTCAATTGGGTGCACGAAGCTGGCGCACCGCGAACACAGTTTAGGCCTGAATGAACGCTTTATTTTCAGCATTAACAATAACGCCCCCCAACGCCCAACCAAACCACCATTTCCCCCAATTCGTTTCGGCTTCAAACCCAATTTACAGTAAAATACGTCACTTCCACAACCCACGTCAACCCACGTCAACCCATCTAATTTCAACATTGGCACACCAGCCAAGCCCATATCGACAGCCACATCAACCGAAAGAACAATATGCAATTAAAAGACCCAACCCTGCTACGCCAGCAAGCCTTTATCAACGGCCAATGGCGTGATGCCGAGAGCGGCAAAACCATTACCGTTACCAACCCCGCCAACGGCGAAACAGTCGGCACCATCGCCAATATGGGCGCGGCCGAAGCACGCGCCGCCATTGAAGCAGCCAACGCCGCATGGCCCGCATGGCGCAAAAAGAGCGCCAAGGAACGCAGCATCATCCTGCGCAAATGGAGCGAACTGATCGCCGCCAATGCCGACGACCTCGCCCTCATCATGACCACCGAACAAGGCAAACCGCTGGTTGAAGCCAAACTCGAAGTCCTCTCCTCCAGCGCCTTCATCGAATGGTTTGCCGAAGAAGGCAAACGCGTCTACGGCGATACCATTCCCTCACCCTGGCCAGACCGCCGCATCGTGGTCACCAAAGAACCCATTGGCGTCTGTGTGGCCATTACCCCGTGGAACTTCCCCTCCGCCATGATTGCGCGCAAAGTTGGCCCGGCCCTGGCCGCAGGCTGCCCCATGGTAGTGCGCCCCGCCGACCTGACCCCGTTTTCCGCGCTCGCTCTCGCGGTGTTGGCCGAGCGCGCCGGCGTCCCCGCAGGCGTATTGAGCGTGATCACGGGCGAATCGCGCCCCATCGGGGCCGAATTTACCGGCAACCCACTGGTGCGCAAACTCTCCTTCACCGGTTCCACCGAAGTGGGCCGCATCCTGATGCAACAATGCGCCGCCAGCATTAAAAAACTCTCGCTGGAACTGGGCGGCAATGCGCCCTTTATTGTGTTTGATGATGCCGACCTCGATGCCGCCGTCGAAGGGGCCATGCAATCCAAATACCGCAATTCCGGGCAAACCTGCATTTGCGCCAATCGCTTTTATGTGCAAGATGGCGTGTACGACGCCTTCGCCGAAAAGTTTGCCGCTGCCACTGACCGCATCAAAATCGGCAATGGCGCGGAAGCCGGCATTACCCAAGGCCCGATGATCGATATGAAAGCCGTCGAAAAAACCGAAGAGCTGATCAGCGATGCGGTGCAAAAAGGTGGCCGCGTCATCGCCGGCGGCAAACGCCATGCACTGGGCCATAGCTTTTTTGAACCCACCGTCATCGCCAACGTCAGCCCGGACATGCGCGTTTCAAAAGAAGAAATCTTTGGCCCGGTGGCCCCATTATTTCGCTTTAAAACCGAAGAAGAAGTCATCGCTATGGCCAATGATACCGAATTTGGCTTGGCCGCCTACTTTTATTCACGTGATATTGGCCGAGTTTGGCGCATCGCCGAAGGCCTGGAAAGCGGTATGGTCGGCGTCAATTCCGGCTTGATCGCAACAGAAGTCGCCCCCTTTGGTGGCGTCAAACAATCCGGCCTGGGACGCGAGGGTTCGCTTTATGGTATTGATGACTATTTGGTTATTAAGTACATTTGTATGGCGGGTATGTAACACCTTTCTGCCCATTTTGGGTAGATTGAGCCTAAAAACCCGATCTATCCAATCAAGTGCTCGACATAATTTTCGTTATTCACCATACTTTCATTAGATCAAATTATTT
Source organism: Burkholderiaceae bacterium (assembly GCA_046597185.1). Classification (GTDB taxonomy): domain Bacteria; phylum Pseudomonadota; class Gammaproteobacteria; order Burkholderiales; family Burkholderiaceae_D; genus CAMBDR01. Next base: position 2,566 of record JBKJLF010000664.1, read on the forward strand.
GCTGCACTCACCCGGCGTCGCTACCGTTGCTATCGGCGCTATCGGCACTACAGCACCAGGGTGAGAGTAGCGTATACCAATCAATTGTCTGCCGGGAGTAACTGAATGGAAATGTTTGCACATGATGACGAAGTCGCCCATTGGGATGCGACTTTGCCTTCATCTCCCAACATTGATCATTTACTGATATTAGTAAATTTGGCCTGGCAATTGCGCCAGCGCGATGTCCAACGCGCTTTATTAATCGTTCAGCAAACCCAAACCATTCTGGCCAATGCATCGCCCGACGATTTGCCTTTGGCAGATCAACAAATTTTACGTGCCCGCTTGCAACTCATTTTGGGTGAAGCCAAATGGTTGTTTGCCGAGTTGGAACCGGCCAGCAATTTGGCCAATGCGGCCTTGCGTGACTTTTCGGCACTGGGCAATCACACCGGTTGTGCTGATGCGCATTATTTATTGGCCTGGATTGCCAACGCCAAAGGCGATACCCCACAGCACGAGGCCGAGCTGGAAAACATGGTGCGCTATGCGCGGCTGGATCGCGACGACAGCCGCATTTGCCAGGGCGAAACCGGTTTGGCCTTATCGCAACTGTTTCGCCAATCGCCCTCGGACCCGTCCCATTGGAAAGACCATTTTGACCCGAACCAAGCGGATTTGGACCAATCCTGTACCGCCTGCATGTACGATTATTTTGGCCATAGCGCCTTTCAAAGCAACGATTATGGCCATTCCGCCGAGTATTGGATGCGGGCGCAAGAAACCGCCGTGCGCAGTGGGCAAATGCGTCGTGGCGTATTTGCCACCCTGAATATTGGGCGCGCTTTTGCTGCCCTGAGTGATTTGAATCTGGCTCTGGAATGGATGCAACGCGGCCTCGATTTGGCGCGCAACCTCGGTTGGCCCGCCTGTATTGGCGGCAGCTTGAATGCCACCGCCGATATCTTGCGCCGCCTGGGTCGTATCAATGCCGCCCAGGAATGTATCAGCGAATCGGTGCGGGTATTACAGCCGCTACCCAATTCGCGCACCTTTGCCCTGGCCTTGCAACATCAGGGCGATTTATATCTGGACCAAGGCTTGCCTGACTCTGCACTCGCTACCTTTACCTTACTGCAAGAACGCGCCAACGCGCTAGCCCAAATCGATTGCCAGATCCACGCACTGCGCGGCCAGGCGCGCGCCCTTGGTCGCCTCGGGCAAGCACAACCAGCATTGCGGGCTGGCTATGCGGCACTGGCGCTGGCGCAAACCCAGCAGGATAATCAAAATCAGATTTCCACCTTAAAAGTATTGGCAAAAATTTATTCCAACTATACGTTGCCTGCCCCGGAAAACATGCTCTCACCCAGTGCGCCGCTGCATTTTTTAGAGGCTGCGCATGAACTGGCTTTACAGATTGAAGGCTATCTGGTTCCCGGCAAGCTCTACGATGCACTGGCCCAGGAATATGCCAATATTGGCGACTTTGCACGCGCCTATGCCATTGGTTTACAAGCCAAGGCCGTGCGCGAACAAACCCATAGCACCGACGCCACCAATCGCGCGATTGCAATGCAGGTACAGCACCAAACCGAACGCGCACAAAGTGACAGCGAACACCTGCGTCAATTAGCCAGGGCCGAAGCCAAACGCGCCGAAATTTTGCAGCAAACCGGTAAAACCCTGGAACGTCTGAGTGAAATCGGCCAGGAAATTACCGCCCACCTGGATTCCGAAGCCGTATTCCAGGTGTTAAGCCGGCATGTCCATGGCTTACTCCCGGTAAGTTATTTCGCCATTTATTTGGCCGACCCCGATACGCAGGTGTTAAAACGTGAATTTTGCATGGAGCTGGGTACGGCGCTACCGGTTTCCCGGCTGGTGGTGTCGCACCCCAATTCGAATGTGGCGCGCTGCGTGCGCGAATTACGCGAAATTGTCGCCGATTTCGATGGTGAACAAGCCGAACCCTTGGCACCATCGAGCCATTTGCAATGCTTGAGCGGCTTGTTTATGCCGATGACGGTGGCCGAGCGCGTCATCGGCGCAATGACCATTCAATCACCAAAACGCCACGCTTATGGCGAACGGGAACGACTGACCTTTCGCACCCTGTGCGCCTATGGCACGGTGGCTTTTGACAATTCGGCTACTTACCAGAAGTTAGCCTTCACCCTGACCACACTGCACGACACTCAGGCCTTACTGGCCAAAGCGGCGCAGGAAAAAATGGTGGCAGAGCAAAGCGCACGGCAGCGGGCGGAAGAAGCGACCAAATTAAAGTCCGAATTTTTAGCCAATATGAGCCATGAAATTCGTACCCCGATGAATGCCATCATCGGCATGGCGCACTTGACCTTACGCACCGAACTCACCCCCCGGCAGCAAGATTACGTGGGCAAAATTCACCAGGCTGGTTTGTCTTTACTGAGCTTGATTAATGATATTCTGGATTTTTCCAAAATTGAGGCAGGCAAGCTCGATACCGAATATGTGCCGTTTTTTCTTGATGAAGTGCTCAACAATGTCGCCAGCGTGACCAGCCAGCGCGCCTCGGAAAAACATTTGGAATACCTGTTTAATGTGCCGCCCTCAATTCCTCGCCATCTGATCGGCGACCCACTGCGGTTAGGGCAAGTATTAATCAATTTGGTCAATAACGCGATTAAATTTACCGCGCAAGGTGAAATCGACCTCTCTTGCAGCGTTCAATCCCACCCGTCACAGAACGAAACACTACGCGAAACACTACGCGAAACACTGCGCCTGCGCTTTGCGATTCGCGATACCGGCATTGGCATGACGCCCGAGCAATTAAATCGACTGTTCCAACCGTTTAGCCAGGCCGATGGCTCCACCACCCGCAAATATGGCGGCACTGGCTTAGGGCTATCGATTTCACAGCATTTGGTTGAACTGATGGGCGGTAAGATTCAAGTGGAAACGGCCGAGCAACATGGCTCCACCTTCTATTTCGATTTACCCTTCGCCCTTGCCAACGATAATGAACTGGCACCGATGTTACCACCCATTCTCCAGAATGCGCGGGTTTTGGCGGTTGATGACAACCCGATGGCGCTGGAAATTTTGGTTCAATCGTTGCAATCGCTATCGCTTCGCCCAGACCGGGCAAAATGCGGCGTGAGCGCAATGCGCGCAATACACCAGGCCGACCGCGAACAAGACCCGTATTTGGTCGTGTTTACCGATTGGCAAATGCCGAATATGAATGGCATCGAACTCACCCGCACCCTACGCGCGCGCCCTGCCCCGGCCCATATGCCACATGTAGTATTGATTACCGGCTTTGGACGGGAAGAATTGCAACATGAAATTGATCAAATCGGCTTTGACGGCATTCTCTTCAAGCCCTTAAGCCAATCGGTTTTACTTAATTTGCTCATGTCGATGTTTTCTCCGCAAGGTGCATTCAATAACAATCGCAACCATCCTCAATATCATTTCCAGGGTGCGAGCGTGTTATTGGCCGAAGATAACGACATTAACCAACAAATCGCCGTCGAACTGATGAATTCGGTCGGCATCCGGGTCGATGTTGCCAATACCGGGCTGGAAGTGATCGACAAACTCAATGCTGCGGGCCCACAAGGGTATAGCCTGGTTTTAATGGATTTGGAAATGCCCGAAATGAATGGCCACCAAGCTACCCAACAAATCCGCGCCGACCAGAGCTTTTGCCAATTACCCATCATCGCCATGACCGCGCACGCCATCGCCGATGTGCGCGAGCGTTGTTTACAAGAGGGCATGCAAGACTACCTGACCAAACCGATCAATCCCGAATTACTGTACCACACGCTGTCACGCTGGATCGAGTCAAAGGCCGAAGAAAACGCCGACCTGACCCCCAGCACAGCGGCGCAGGATGGTTTGCCCGATTTACCCGGTATCGATTGCCATATCGGCATGGCGCATGTGGCGCACAATCGCGCTTTATACGAACATTTACTCGACCGTTTCCGCCACTCGCAACGCAATGCGATTCAGGAAATTCAAATCCAGGCCAAATCCGACCCGCAAGCTGCCGTGCAACGCGCCCACACCCTGCGCGGCGTGGCGGGCAATATTGGTGCTTTTGGTTTGGCGCACAGCGCAACCGAATTGGAAAACATGCTCAACTCTGAATTGAGAAGCCACGCCAAGCTGATTCAACAGGCACTCAGTCATACCGAAGTGGAGTTAAGCCGCATCTTGCAGGGGATTGATCGATATTTCGCAGAAAATCCACAAAAAATTGAACCAACAGAACGACAACCGATTCAACATTTGCAACCTGAATTGCATCAATTAATACAATTGCTTGATTGCAATGATTTCGATGCCACTGAACAATATGAACATTTAAGAAATCATTTATCACAAATACTTGACCAAATAACTCTGGCACAACTTTCAACTTTCATGGGCATGTTTGAATTCGAGCATGCACGCCAATTATTACGTACCAAAGTGTCAGCGTAACATCGAATGGGGTATAGAATTTACCTTTATTCTGCCGTCCCAGAAAATTCACGCCATGGAAATGTTTGCGCTCGATGCCGAAGTCAGTCGGTTAGAAGCTTTGCTACCGCCGTTACAGGGCGAGTTGCGGCTAGCCGTATTGCTGCCTTTGGCTTGGCATTTGCGCCAGCGCGACAGCAATCGGGCCAATCAATTGGCGCAGGAGGCACAAGCTTTATTAAAAACGACGGGCTTGTCAGAAAACGTCTATCGCACCAATTGCGCCCGGATTGCCTTGATTATTGGCGAAATTCAATGGCTAACAGCGCGTTTGGATGAAGCTCAAACCAGTGCCGATAGCGGCTTGGCACAGTTTCAGGATTTGGGTGACGAAATTGGCTGCGCCGACGCCTATTGGTTACGTTCCTGCATTGCGATTGATCGTGGTTTGCATGATGTGCGCGATTCTGAGCTAACGCAGGCAGTCAAACTGGCACAACACGGGGGCGATGCCTTGCGCACCGCCATTGCCGAATGCACCATCGCACGGTGGGCCGCATTTCGCGACCTGCGCACCGCCCAAGCGCGCTGGGGCCGCCGGTTTGCCTTGGGGCAGGAAGCGATTCCGGTGTCACTGGCGGCTTGTATTCATGACTTTCATGCCATCACCGCGTCGCTGCACAGCGATTTCGGTGTCGCCGCCAAACATTACCTGCTCTCGCGTGATGCCGCATTACAAACCGGGCAAGTGCGCTCGGCCATTACCACCTGCACCAATTTGGGCGAAGCCTTCAGCAAACTCAACGACCACCAAACCGCGCTCGACTGGATGCAACGCGGCTTAAGTCTGGCCCGCCCCGGTAGTTGGCCGCGCAGCATGGGTGCCTGCCTGATGTACACCGCCGAAACCATGCGCATGATGGGCCAGCTCGAAATGGCGCAAGAATTATTACATGAAGCCTTGGAAACCCTGACCCCGCTGGCGTCCTCGCGCAGTTACGCCATTGCCTTATCGTTTTTGGGTAATTTATTGCTCGATCGCAGCGACCATGCCGCCGCACTGGAGGTATTTCGCCGTTTGGAAGAACGTGCCACGGTACTAAACCAAGCCGATTTTCAATTTGAGGCACTACGTGGTCAGGCGCACGCACTCAACTATTTACAGCAGCCGGAACTGGCTTTGCAAGTGGCACAACAGGCTTTGCAACGCTCGCGCAAGCTGCAAGACGGTACGTGCCAAATTGAAATTTACCGGGTTCTGGCCGATATTTACGCCGAACACAATTTACCGCTGCCGCCCGAAGTCAGCCATGACAACGCTTCGCTGCACTATTTGCAAATTGCGCTCGATATTGGTGCCAGTATCGAAGGCTATACCGTACCGGGTGATATGCTCGATGCGATAGGTCGCCAATACGCCAAAATCGGCAAGCATCTGGAAGCTTACGAAATGGCGCTGCAAGCCTCGGCCGTGCGCGAACTGAGCCATGGCCAGGTCGCCACCAATCGCGCCATTGCGCTGCGGGTACACCAACAAACCGAACGGGCGCAAGCCGAAGGCGAACATTTACGCCAGCTTGCGGCAGCCGAAGCCCAGCGCGCCCAAGTCTTGCAAAATACCAGTGAAACCCTGCGCCATTTGAGTGCGATCGGGCAAGAAATTACGGTTCATCTGGAACTGGAAGCGATTTTTGATGTGCTTAACCGCCATGTCCACAGCCTGCTGGATGTGACTTCGTTTTCGATTTATTTGCTCGATATCGAAGGCGCGCAATTAAAGCGTGCCTTTGGCGTGGAAGCCGGGCAAGCCTTGCCTGCGCGGCAAATCGCCGTCTCCAACCCCAATTCCCACGCCGCCCAATGTGTGCGTGAGCGCGATGAAATTGTGATTCAACACGCGCCGGAAGTAAATAATCGCTTTTTGAATCCGGGCACCATCCTCACCTTAAGTGCCATGTTTGCACCGTTAATGATCGGCGAACGGGTATTGGGCGTGATGACGGTGCAAGCCAGCCAAGCCTTTGCCTATGCCGAGCTCGAATGCCTGATCTTTCGCACCCTGTGCGCCTATGGTGCGATTGCGCTGGACAATGCCGCCGCCTACCGCCAACTCACGGCCACCTTGGAAACGCTCAATCAGGCGCAGGAACAATTGGCCGCCGCCACCCTGATCCAAACCCGTTTGATTGAAGAGCGCATGCAAGCGGAGCAAATGGCGCGTCTGAAAGCGGAAGAAGCGACGCGTTTAAAATCCGACTTTTTAGCCAATATGAGCCATGAAATCCGCACCCCGATGAATGCCATCATCGGCATGGCGCATTTAACGCTCTCCACCATGCTCAGCCCCAAGCAGCAGGACTATGTCACCAAAATCCATCGCGCGGGGTTTTCTTTGCTGGGCATTTTGAATGATATTCTCGACTTTTCCAAAATTGAAGCGGGTAAACTCGATATCGAAAGCAGTCCTTTTTTGCTTGATGAAGTGCTCACCAATGTGGCGAGCGTAACCTGTCAGCGCGCGGCGGACAAACAGCTTGAATACCTGTTTAACATCCCACGGGAGATTCCGCGTTTTTTGATTGGTGATCCTCTGCGCCTGGGTCAGGTCTTGATTAATTTGGTCAACAACAGCATCAAATTTACCGAGCGCGGCGAAGTCGAACTACGCTGCCAGTTATTGCAAGTGATCGACCCCACCCATGTGCATTTGCAATTCAGTGTGCGCGATACCGGTATTGGCATGTCACCGGAGCAGCAGGAGCGGCTGTTTCAAGCCTTTTCCCAGGCTGACCAATCCACCACGCGCAAATATGGCGGCACCGGGCTGGGTTTATCGATTTCGCGCCATTTGGTGGAACTGATGGGTGGCACCATTTCGATGGCATCGGCCTTGGGGCAGGGTTCGTGTTTTTCTTTCGAGATCAAACTGCCCGTTGCCAGCATGAGCAATACCGTGCCCGAGTTGCCAGCGGCGTTTGATCATGCGCATATTCTGGTGGTAGACGACCACCCGCAAGCGCTGGCCAATCTGGTTGAATCACTACAAGCGCGGCCGCTGCGGGTGGACGCCTGCGGCAGTGCCAGCGCGGCCCTGCAAGCGATACGCCAGGCCGATGCTGGCCATGACCCTTACCGCATCATCCTGGCTGACTGGCAAATGCCGCAGATGGATGGTTTAAGCCTGTTTCGCCGTATCCTCACTGAAGAACCCTTGTCGCATCCGCCAATTCTGATTTTGCTTACCCATTTTGGTCAGGAACAAGAGCCTGCCGAGCGCATAGGGGTAGATGGCTTTCTGTATAAACCGGTACACCAAACCCAGTTATTTGACGAGCTCAATATCGTCTTGCAAACGGGTCACAAGTCCAGCCATAAAGTGGCGCTACCGACGCCGCGTTTTCACGATGCCAAAATCTTATTGGCCGAAGATAACGAGATTAATCAACAAATCGCTGTCGAATTATTGCGCGTGGTGGGCATTACCACGGATGTTTGCAACAATGGGCAAGAAGTGCTGGACAAGTTGATTTTTGCCGGGCCACAGGCGTATCAACTCATTTTAATGGATTTGGAAATGCCGGAAATGGACGGCCACCAAGCTACCCAACTGATACGGCGCGACCCGCGTTTTAACCACATTCCGATTGTCGCCATGACGGCGCACGCCTTAAAAGAAATTCGTGAGCAATGTGTAGACGACGGCATGCAAGACTTTCTCAGCAAACCGGTTCACCCGGAGCAACTCTACCAAACCCTGGCGCGCTGGCTCGATGCCGTTTATCACCACCCCCCGGCAAATCAGGCCGAATCAGGCACTCGCCTGGAGCTGGCCATACCGGAGTTTGACGAACTCGACAGCCGCTTAGGGTTAAGCCATGTTGCGGGCAACCGCGCACTGTATTTGCATTTGCTACAGCGCTTTTGCCAGACCCAGCGCGATTGCATGAAGCAGTTGCGCCGCCATTTCGGGCAAAATGACAAATCGCCCTTCATGCTGGCGGTACATAATTTACGCTGCATCAGTGGCAGTATTGGCGCACACGAAGTCACGCACGCGGCCAAAATGCTGGAACGTAGCTTGGCCGACCCGCACACCACGCTACCGGGTGCACAAATCGAGGGGCGTTTGCAAGTGCTGGAGCGAAGTTTTATCACCTTGATGGCGGGCCTGGAGCGGTTTTTTGAGCAGCATCCTGAGTTGATTGACCGTGACAGTGGCAGCGACCCGGTTGGCCATCCTGGCGGCAAACCCAAGCGCGAGATACAACAACAAATTCGCCATTTGGCGGCCTTGCTGGCCGATAACGACAGCCAAGCCAACGATTACTTCCAACAAATTCGGCCGCATTTATTGAATGTGCTGGGCAAGCCCGAACTGGCTTTATTGGCGCAATGGATGGATGAATATGAATTTGAATTGGCTTACCAAAGGTTGGGGCAGATTGATGCGAAGTTGGATTGAGTTGGCAAATTAAGCTGCCACATAAAAAAACATATTAATATTTGCCAATTTGGAAAATTATCGTTATAATTTCGCACTTTACAATTGTTATTGATATATTTCCATGCGGGAATTTCAAATCTAAATAATATGATTGCAATCGGCGAAGGCAGCATCAACATTCCGGCGGGTTGGCACAATGCCAGCGTCAATATTTTTTCCACCAGCCCAGCGCCAAACCATTTTGGCGTCCTTTTCTTCTTTTTCTTTTAATGCTCAAGCATGACTGACGGTGTAGTTAGCGTAGCCGCCGGGCGTATTGCGCAGGTACAAAGCAGTGCCAGCGATGTGGCCACGGGCGAAGCCATTGCGGGCGCTTCGCAAAAGGCTGCGCTGGCAACGGGCGCGGCTTTGGCCAGCAAGGGCGGTTGGCTGGGGTTGGCGACCTTTGCCGCTGGCGTGGGTGGCGCGTATTTGGGTGCCCACATTGCCGCAGCAACCCATGCCGATGAACTGGTGGCAAAAGGGCTGGAAGCGGTTGGCATGCACCGCATTGGCATGCCCACTGCCCCGGACACCGCGCCCGGTGGGCATAACGCCGCGCGGATGGGCGATGCGATTGCGCATTCTTTTGCTCTTGGTGGATTTTTGGCCGCGATTGCGGTGGCGGTAGCCGTTTCGGTGCTGGTGGTGGCCACCGCAGGCGTAGGTGCGGTAGCGTTGATTGGCGCT
>JBKJLF010000062.1:0-24613 GCA_046597185.1 Burkholderiaceae bacterium
CTTTGGCGGCCACTTCATCGCGCGGGGTGTAGTTCAGTGCGTCATAGGTATTGCCCCAAATGCCCAGCGGGTAGGCTTGTTTCATGGGGCGGGTGTATTCGATGGAGCCAGTTTCTGCCACGCCGATGAATTTGTTTTTGAGTCTGGCAAAATAATGGTAGGGTGCCACTTGTTGGGTGAAGAGTTCGAAGTTGCCGCAACAAATGACGGAAAAGACCGCCTCCGGTTGAGATTTTAATTGCGCTTCGACGAAAGGTATGTAGTTGGTCTCATTAATCTTTGGCCATTGCTGATCAACGATTTGAATGTCAGGCCGAATCTTTTTGAGTTGCTCGACAAACGCCGCAATGGCATCATGTCCATATGAGTAATTGGGTGCAATGGTGGCGAGCCGCTTAATTTTCCAACGTGCAACAATCGCCGCTGCGGTTCGGCCTTCTGTGGTGGTATTGGCAGAAATCCGAAAGACATAGGGGTGCAGGGTTTCAGGCAAGGTCAGGCGGATTGTTTTTGGCCCCAGTGCCAGAAACACTACCTTTTTCTGTTTCGCCACTTCGCTAATGGCCAAGCCTTCTGTCGAGGTAAAGCTACCCACCAAAAAATCGACGTGTTCTTCTGATATCAAAGCCCGAGTGTGCCTGACCGCTTCTTCGGGATTGGCTTTCGTATCACGCACAATGATTTCGATGCGTTTTCCCAACAAACCACCATTGGCATTGAGTTCATCAGCCACCATTTTTGCCCCTTGTACCATAGGTTGGCCAAATTCACCACTGGTGCCCGATAAGCTCATAGGAAAGCCAATTTTAATGCTGGCTTGAGACTGGGCGAGCGTTGGCATGGTGATGATCAAGCACCACAGGAATAAGCACGATTGCGCAAAACCGATTTCTTTCGGTCCAGGTAGAAGTTGGTTCATTGGGCTGACTCACTGATCAATGCGACAAAATTTAAGTATATACTGCTTCAGGAGCAGCTTGATCATTAATGGGTAGCCAATAAATGGGAATACTAAAAACATGGTTGAGGCATACCAGTTTTCGTCGCCAACTGAGTATTGCCGTCATGATTGGCATTTTGAGTGCGTCATTATTCTCAGCAGTGGTCAGTTCATGGCAAGGTGGGCGGGAAATTCGTGTCCTGATCCTACAACAGGGCGAGCGGATTGCCTATAACTTGAGCCGTCAATGCGAGTTGGCTTTGCTGTACAACTCTGCCTACTATGCGGAGGATGGTGTACGTGCTTCTTTGTCCTTTTCCGACACCCAAGGTGTTGCCATTTACCATGCGGATGGCCGCCGCCTGCTATTGCGCGGCAAATTGCCACAATTTTCCATCGATAACCCCAGTAACCCCAGTAACCCCAGAACACCGACCTTTCCTGATAAAAAGCCCCACTTGGAAGTTGAAAACCAGGATGCATGGATTATCGTCGCACCGGTATTGGCTCGGGGCGTTGAGCAATCGCCATTTATTGAAACCCCGGATGAAATTTTAGGCTATGTCCGCGTGGTGCAAAGTAAAGCGCCACTCTCGCGCACGGTGTGGTATGTGTTTGGTTTGAATCTGGTGCTGGCGGTGGGGATCGCCTTGATCTTTTTATTTATTGTGCGCTATCTCACCGGGCGTATGATGGGTACTTTGCAACATTTATCCAGTGCCATGGAACAAGTTGAAAATGGCATCACAACCGTCCGCGCTGATCCCAGCCATGGGCCCAACGATATCGCCAAAATGGCGCGGGTATTTAACAATATGATTGCCGCTTTATGGGAGCGTGAGCAGCGCTTTAGGGGTTTGACTGCGCTCTCGTCAGATTGGTATTGGGAACAAGACAGTGGTGGTTATTTCACTTATATTTCTGAGGGTTTGCAAGAGATTACCGGTATCGATCCCGCGCAATTATTAGGGCAAGCCAGTGGCCCCGCCTTGCGCCAGTTATACCGTGATGATCAATGGTTAAAATATACCCAATGCGTGATTGAAAAGCGCGCGTTTTTTGATTTGGAATGGGAGGTTTTGCATCCGGATGGTAGTCAGCGTTTTGGTTTCAGCAGTGGGGAACCGGTTTGGAATCAAAACAATGAATATCAAGGTTATCGTTGTGTCGGGTGGGACGATACCAAGCGCAAGCAAGCAGAAAATCAAGTCTTGCAATTGAATGCCGCATTGGAACAGCGAGTGCAAGAGCGTACCCAGCAATTGAATGACGCCACCGAATTGGCCAAGGCAGCGAGTGCCGCCGCAGAAACGGCCAATCAGGCCAAGTCCACCTTTTTAGCCAATATGTCGCATGAAATACGCACGCCCTTGAATGCCGTCCTGGGTTATGCGCAATTATTGGCCCGCGACAGCGCGTTGCCGCCCGCACTACTTGACACCGTGACACCGATTGAAAAAGCGGGCAAGCATTTACTGACTCTGATCAATGATATTTTGGATTTGTCCAAAATCGAAGCCGGGCAAATGCGGCTGGAAGTGTCTGAATTTGATCTGGGTGTGTTATTGAATGAAGTGGAGCTGATGTTTGTTTTGCGCTGTAGCCAAAAAGGCTTGCTGTGGCGCTGCGAAAAGAATTTTGGGCCGGGTAAATTGGTGCGCACCGATCAAATCAAGTTGCGCCAGATTTTAATCAATTTATTGGGTAATGCGGTGAAGTTTTCCCGGCAAGGCGAGATTGTTTTGCGCGTGACGCAAGAGGGCGCGCGGCGCTTTGATTTTGAAGTGTGTGACAGTGGCCCGGGCATGAGCGTATCCGAACAGGCTTTGATTTTTCACCCGTTTCGGCAAACTGAAGCCGGGGCCAAGTTTGGCGGAACTGGCCTTGGACTGGCGATTTCGGCGCGCCAAACGACCATGTTGGGCGGTGAATTGGCGCTGGAGTCGGAAATGGGTACAGGCTCGCGCTTTTTCTTCAGTTTGAATCTGGATGTGACCGATGTGGAGGTGGAGGAGGCCGAGCTTGCGCCGACACAAGAGGTGCAACAAAGAATAGTAAAAAGCCTGGCACCTGGTTGCGCCTTGACATTATTGGTGACGGACGACAACCCCTCCAACCGCGATATTTTAACCCGCATGCTGGAAGGCATCGGCGCAACCGTCTACCAGGCCAGTGACGGGCAACAAGCACTGGATTGTTTTGGGCAACACAGGTTTGATTTGGTGTTGATGGACATTCAAATGCCGGTGCTGAATGGTTTGGACGCTTTGCGCCAAATGAAAATCCAATTCCCGGATGCCCACATCAAATGTGTTGCGGTGACCGCGTCGGTGTTAAAGCATGAGCAACAGCAGTTTCTTCAAGCGGGGTTTGATGAAGTCATTTCCAAGCCCTTCCTGTTCACCGCCATTTGTGATGTATTGGCCCGTTTTGCCGGTGCGCAATTTATCTATGCCGACCATATCGAACAAGCCGAGTCGGAACAAGTGATTACCATGCCCGCAGCATGGCATAAAAAGATCAACGCGGCGCTGGATAATGGCTGGATTAGTGGCGTGGCTGCCCTGCTTGCGGAAATGGCCGAGCAAGGGCCGCCCGCAGCGGCGCAATCACAACGCTTGAATGCATTTTTAGGGCAGTTTGATCTGGATGGTTTGCGGCGTGATTTGGAAAAAGTGGTGCAAGTGGGATAATGCTGAATTGTGCCAATAAATGTGGTATTATTTGTTCTTTTCAGCCATTATTCACCGCCATCCATGAAGATTCTCGAATACACCGGGATTGACACTGCCCGCGTCAAAAGCAGTTACCGTAAAGTGGTCGCCGCCATTGCAGCCGATGATTTCCGTGCGGCACAAGTCAAAAAATTATCTAATCTGGCGCATGGCAAGTTTTATCGCGCCAAGCTGGACGATACGAATCGACTTTTATTTTGCCTGTTGCGCTATGGCGACGAGTATTACGCCTTGATGTTGGAAGTGATCTTGAATCACGATTACGACAAATCACGTTTTTTGCGCGGTGCGCACATTGACGAAAGCAAAATCCCGGATATTGAATTGGCGGTAGCACAGCAAGAAGCACAAGTGGTGCGTTATTTGCACCCGGAATCGCCGCTGATCAACCTGCTCGACAAGCCGATTTCATTTGATGACACCCAGCAAGACGTGTACCGCCAACCCGCGCCACTGATTGTGGTGGGCAGCGCTGGCAGTGGTAAAACCGCGCTCACGTTGGAAAAGCTGAAACTGGCGGCGGGCGACGTGTTGTACGTCACGCATTCTGCCTATTTGGCACAAAGCGCACGCGAAATGTATTACAGCCAGGGTTATGAATGCGAGGGTCAGGAAGCGCAGTTTTTGTCGTATCGGGAGTTTATCGAATCGATCAAAGTGCCAGCGGGGCGAGAAGCGCACTGGCGCGATTTTGCCGCCTGGTTTGCGCGCATCAAGCAAGGCAATGCGGCGCGTTTTAAAGAGTTGGATGCGCACCAGGTGTTTGAAGAAATTCGCGGCGTGTTGGCCGCAGGCGCTGGTGGTGTCTTAAGCCGTGCAGCGTATGAAGAACTGGGCATCAAACAATCGATCTTTTCCGGGGCGATGCGTGAGCTGGCCTATGATATTTTTGAAAAATACCGCACTTGGCTGCAAGAGAATCAGTTTTACGATTTGAATTTGGTGGCACAAACCTGGCTGGCTGACGCCAGTTTGAGCAATGCGGGGGCGCGTTACGACTTTATTGTGATTGATGAAGTACAGGATTTGACCAGCGTGCAGTTGGCACTGGTGTTGAAAACACTGAAAAAGCCGGGCCAATTTTTGCTATGCGGTGATTCCAATCAAATTGTTCACCCTAATTTTTTCTCCTGGAGCCAGGTGAAAAGCCTGTTTTGGCACGATGCGCAATTGGCGGAGCGCCAGCAATTGCGGGTACTGGCCAACAATTTCAGAAATGGGCTGGAAGCCACGCGCATTGCCAACCGTTTGCTCAAGATCAAGCACAGCCGGTTTGGCTCGATTGACCGCGAAAGCAATTTTCTGGTACAGGCGGTGGGGGCGGATGCAGGGCAAGTGACGCTGATGGCGGATAAGGATGCCGCCAAGCGCGAACTGGATCAAAAAATCCGCCAATCGACCCAATTTGCGGTCTTGGTGCTGCGCGATGAAGACAAGCAAGAAGCCAGAAAGCACTTCACCACTCCGCTGCTGTTTTCCATCCACGAAGCCAAGGGGCTGGAATATGAAAACATCGTGCTGTATCGTTTTGTCTCGGGCCACCGGGCCGAGTTTGCCGAAATTGTGGAGGGCGTCAGTCAGGCGGATTTAGACAAAGAAACGCTGGACTACAAGCGCGCCAAAGACAAGGGCGACAAATCGCTGGAAGTGTACAAGTTTTTTGTCAATGCGCTGTACGTGGCGCTCACAAGGGCGATTAAAAACCTGGTGCTGGTGGAATCCGACATCAGCCATCCCTTGTTTGAATTGCTGGGCGTTAAAGACGGTGTCATGCAGGTGGCGCTGCAAAAATCATCGTTGGAAGACTGGCAAAAAGAGGCGCGCAAGCTGGAGCTGCAAGGCAAGCAAGAGCAAGCCGATGCGATCCGGCGCGGCATTTTGAAGCAAGCCCCGGTGCCATGGCAGGTGCAGGATGAAAGCCGCGTCAGGGACATGCTGGTCAATGTGTTTCGCCATCAAACGGCGGGCGGCAAGCAAAAGCAGCAGTTGTACGAATATGCCTGCTGCTTTAACCACCCCTTGTTGGCAGAAAGGTTATACCAGGACGCTCGCTTTGAGCAAGCCGGGCAATTTAACAAGCAGGGGCAGATTTTTGGCCGTAGAAGCTTGAGCGCGTATGCTGCGCAAAACATCAAGGACGTGTTGCGCCAGTGTGATCAATATGGCCTGCAGCATCGTTTGCCGATGAACCAGACGCCGCTGATTGCCGCTGCCACCATGGGCAATGTGGCGCTGGCGGAAGCGTTGCTGGAGCGCGGCGCGGATCGGGATGCGGTAGACCAGTATGGCAGCAACGCCTTGCACTGGGCGCTGCGCGAGGCGTTTCATGATGCCCGGTTTGCCAGGGGGCCGTTTGCCGCGCTGTATGAAATGCTGGCACCGGATGTGATCGACATCAATACCGGCGACAGATTGGTGCGGATAGGTCGCCACTTGTCGGAATACTTGTTGGTGCAAACTATGTGGGCCAAGTTTGGCGAGCGCTTTGTGCGGATGCAGCGCAAGAGCAATGGTGCGTTTGACACGCAAGCCATTTTGGATGCATGGAAACACCTGCCCGCGAACGTGCTGCGCCGTTCGCGCAACACGCGCGCGCACATCTCGGCCGTGCTCTCGCGCAACGAAGTCGAGCGCGACTATGCGTACAACCGGGCCTTGTTTTTCCGGGTAGAGCAGGGCTTTTACCAATTCAACCCCAAATTGTTGGTACGACGCCGGGTGGGGCAGGCGGAAAGCTGGGTGAATGGTTTTGCGGCACAAAACCTGGCCTTGCTTAATGAATTTGCCTGGGACTACAGTACGGGCGGCACCGATAAAAATGACGACAGTGCCATTACCGACTATATGGAACTGGCGGGATTGCCGCCTTGCAGCGCGCCCGTGATGATGGAGCGGGCGTTGGCCAAACAGGATGCGCTGAAAATATTGGCTGATAAGGAAGAAACTGCAAGAATACTTCAAAACTTTGCGGATAAGCAGCGTCGGGTGGCGACGGCTCGTAAAAGATAAGCGGCGTGAGGAAGTTAAGGCGCGTAGCGCTGTACGGCGCGCGCATAGCCAGTGAGAGCGCCGGAAATATCCGTTGCCTTCTGCAATTGTTGCTGGCGGCGTAAAAGCGCGCATTTCTGGCGCAGAAAAGTGCAGCATCAACACCCTGGGGCGCTGCCCCAGACCCGCACTGCCGTGGGCAGCAGCTAAGGGAAAAGCGCAAAAGCAACCCCATGGCACGGCCATGCATACTTCCACGAAAAGTCAAATTCGCTGCGCCAGAAATACGCGCTTTCTGACAGCCATCCACAGAATGGGCTTGTCGTATTCGTCCATCAAAATCACCACTTGCTTCGCCACTTTAACATAAATCCGCTGCACCCTTGTCATGAACCATTCAGCATCGTGGCCGGCACGCCGTGCTTGAGAAATTCGGCAAATTCGTCGGCACACATTGGCTTGTTCAAATAAAACCCCTGGACTGCGGAACAATGGCTTTTACAAAGGAAGGCAAGCTGCCTGTGTGTTTCAACGCCTTCCGCGATCACCTGATAGCGCAGGCTTTTCCCAATGCCGATGATGGCGTTGATGAGAATGTCGTCGTCTCCTGAGGCAATATCTCGTACAAATGATTGATCGATTTTCATGGTATCGACCGGGAATCGCTTCAGGTAGTTCAAGCTGGAGTAGCCGGTGCCGAAATCATCGATCGAAATTCGAACGCCCATGGCTCTGAGTGCCTGAAGGGTCGTCGCGGTGCATTCGATACGTTTCATCAGCACGGTTTCCGTCAGTTCAAGTTCGAGATGCTGCGCCGGCAAACCCGTTTCCTTCAACACCGATTGCACATACGCCAGAAAATCGACACTCTCGAATTCATGTGCCGAAATATTCACCGCGATGATATTGAAAACCAGATTTTCATCCAGCCAGCGTTGCGCCTGGCGACATGCCTCTCGCAGCACCCACCTGCCGATTGCAACAATCGCGCCGCACTTTTCGGCAACCGGAATGAACCATGCCGGCAGCAGCAAGCCCCTGGTCGGATGGTGCCAGCGTATCAAGGATTCTGCACCCGTGACGGCACCTGTTTCAGGATCGATTTGCGCCTGATAAAACAGCACAAACTGTTGCTGGTCGAGCGCAGGCAAAAGGCTGGCCTCGAAGTCCTGACGCGCGATATCTTGAGCATGAATCTCCGGTCGATAAAATTCAACCATGTTTCGCCCATTTTCCTTCGCGTAATACATCGCTGCATCTGCATTGCGAATCAGCGTTTCTACATTGTCACCATCTTTCGGATAAATGCTGATTCCGATCGTGGCACCGATCTGAAGTTGATTGCCCTCGATGGTATAGGGTGCCGTCACGATTTCGCGGATTGCGTTAACCGTCAATCCAAGGGCTTTTTCTTGCGCCACCTCGGTCAACATCAGCACGAATTCGTCGCCCCCGTGGCGGCTGACTGTATCGGTGTCGCGAATTGCGCTCTTGAGACGTTGCGCAACCGACTGCAACAACTGGTCGCCGATTGCGTGCCCCATCGAGTCGTTGACGATTTTGAAGCGGTCCAGATCCAGAAATAGCACTGCCAGTTGTGCATTGCGCCGTTTTGCAGAAGCAATCGCCTGCTCGATTCGGTCGTGCAGTTGCATCCGGTTGGGCAAATTGGTCAGGAAATCGTGATTCGCCATATGGCTCATCACTTCTTTCGACCTTTCGATTTCCTCGGTCAGAATTTGTGCGTGAATCGAGCCGATGATCAGGCGTTCATTTGCCTGTCTCAATTTGACGTTGAGGTCTTCCTGAGCGGCCTTGATCAACTGTGCATCCTGATTTTCCAATTCCCTCTCCGTGGCTGAACCTTCGCGATGCAACGCCAGTTTTTCACGTCCGTGAACCGAGTCCTCACGTTCACGGACGGCACTTTCCCGCCAGAGATTGGCGTCCTCCCGCAAGTCTGCCGATTTCTCGCGGTTTTCTACCGCATCGTCAATCTTTGACGCCGACGCCTGATTGTGCCCGGATGCTTTTTTATCGGTTACCTCAGCGCGGGGACGATGTTCAGTCGCGCCGCGCCGACGGTCCGCATCACCGGACGCGCGACGCTCAAGTGCCATCATCGCTCTCCCAGGTTGGGTTGAAAGGAATGGGGCTTGCAGATCGTTTTTGTTTCAGCAGATTCATTGATTCAGCAGATTCATAGATTTCAGGTTGTGCGCAAAAAACTGTCGTTCGGACAGGGCTGGAGGTTGGCCTAAAAAATACGAGAGCAGTTCACTATATCCGTCGGTTCCCTCGTTATCTGTGCGCCAGGACACATAAGCCATTGAGGTAGGAGTACCCAAGACTTGATGCGCCCCCCACCCCTTGCAGTACTTGCCTATGTGTTTTGGCGCACAGATCGCATGGCGCTTTGGGATTAGTCTGCATGTTAATCGACAGGATTCAATTTGAGAAATCTCCAAGATAGTAATTACCAATAAATCGACAAGCGGCGGCACATTTTTCGTGGCGATTCGTTGGTGGATTCGTTGGTCAACCATGGGAACGGGTGAAAAATGGAAGGCCGAGAAATGGAAGACCTAGAAAGCCATTGGATTGTAGCGAGCCTGGAGGCGCGCGTAAAACAAGGAACGCAAGGAGCGGATGCTGCGCAGATCGCTGACGTGGTTGTTTCAACCTGGAATTTAATTGAAACGATTCTAAGTCCCCTTATCGGGCAGACAGGCACCTCCTCGCTTTACCAGCGCGGCCTTTTTCTTGTCGGTCGGGTTTATCCATGGCTGGCGAATGAATATGTCAGTATCGAATCGCCGATGAATTTGGATGCACTAAAAAGCGTGCTCATGAAGCAAGGTGCGGCGGGTGCCGCCGCGGGTGGTGGCACATTTTTGCAGATATTTTACGAGTTGCTGATCGGCCAGATCGGCTTTGAATTAACCGAGACCTTACTTCGCTCCGTGTTGGAAAATAATTTACGCGGTTCGTCCGCGCGGGAAACTTCACCATGACAAGCAACATGACAATTAATTCTTTGGCCACCGGTGTGCCTGGCCTTGACGATGTGCTCGGTGGCGGACTGCCGGAACTGTCATTCAACCTGATTGCGGGTCGGCCAGGTTGCGGTAAAACCATACTGGCGCACCAAATAATGTTTTCGCTAGCCACGCCAGAGCGCCCCGCACTGTATATTACGGTGCTGGCGGAGCCACCTTTGAAAATGCTGCGCCATCAGCAGCAGTTCAAGTTTTTCGACGTCAACATGATCAACCGCTCGGTTCGATTCGTCAATCTGACCGAGGAAGCCTTGGCCGATGACCTCGACCAGATGCTTAGCCGAATCGCCGCCGAGGTGCAGATGCACGCTCCGACCTTCGTCTTCATTGACTCCTTTCGTTCCATGATGCTCGCCAGCACAGCGGAAAATAAGATACAGAAATTTCTCCAGCGTCTGGCTACGCTGATGACGAACTGGCAGGCAACCACCTTCCTGATCGGCGAGTATGTAAACGAAGCTGAAGCCGGACCCAACTCGGCGTTTACCGTGGCCGATGGTCTCATCTGGCTGCGTCAGAGCGTCGAGCGTAATTCGGTGGTTCGCAAAATGGAAATTCTGAAAATGCGCGCCCAACCATCGCTGCCCGGCCTGCATTCGTTCCGTATCGATGCGTCCGGCATCAAGGTGTTCGCGCCTGCTTTCGCCGCCGTCGGGCGAGCCTCATCCGAAGAGCGTGAATTGCCCGATATTCGCCTGCGGATGGGCGTGCTGCTGCTGGATGACATGCTGGGCGGCGGCTTGCCGCGTGGATATTCGTTGCTGGTTGCTGGCCCTTCCGGTTCGGGCAAGAGCATTCTGGCTGCGGCTTTTCTGGCAGAAGGCGCGCGCTGCGGCGAAACGGGCGTCATCGCCGCGTTTGAGCAGCACCCCAACCGATTGCGCAAACGCGAAATCGCCGATCTGATAAAAAGTGGACGGATTGCCTTGGTGGACACGAGCGCGCCCGATCTTTCAATTGACGAGATTTTGCTGTTGCTGCTGATCGAAATTCGTCGGCTTAAGGCTACCCGTGTTGTGATCGATTCGCTATCGGGCTTTGAGCTTACCCTGGCACCCACGTTTCGTGAGGATTTCCGCGAATCCATGCTTCGTTTGGTCAAGACCCTGACAGGCGAAGGCGTCACCGTGCTGATGACGTCGGAACTTGAGGATCGCTATACCGACCTGCGCTTCAGTCCTTACGGCACAGCATTTCTGACCGATGCGATCATCGTTCAGCGCTATATCGAGCTCGGCAGCCGGTTGCAGCGCGTCATCGCGGTGGTGAAAGTGCGAGGGAGTAAGCATTCGAATGAATTACGCCAGTTCAGCATCGATGACAATGGCATTCAGATTGGCGAGATGCTATCTGATCAAGAAGGATTGCTCATGGGGAAGCCGACGAAAAAGCGCGATGCAAACTGACCATCAATCTCACTCCACCGTCACCGACTTCGCCAAATTCCTCGGCTTATCCACATCCGTCCCCCTCGCCAGGGCCGTATGGTAAGCCAGCAACTGCAAAGCCACCACATGCAAAATCGGTGAAAGCATGCCGTAGTGCTCCGGCAAACGGATCACATGCACGCCTTCACTCGGGGTAATCTGCGAATCCACATCCGCAAACACATACAAATGTCCACCGCGCGCGCGTACTTCCTGCATGTTCGACTTCAATTTTTCGATCAAGGCATCATTCGGTGCCACCGTCACCACCGGCATTTCTTCCGTTACCAAGGCTAGCGGGCCATGTTTCAATTCCCCTGCCGGGTAGGCTTCGGCATGAATATATGAAATTTCCTTGAGCTTCAACGCCCCTTCCAGCGCAATCGGGTAATGCATGCCGCGCCCCAAAAACAGCGCGTTTTCTTTGCGCGCAAATTCATCAGCCCAGCCAATAATTTGCGGTTCCAGCGCCAATACCGCGCTAATAGCCACCGGCAAATGGCGCATCGCTTTCAAGTGCTCGGCTTCTTGCTCATCACTCAAACGCCCCTTCACCTGCGCCATGGCGAGCGCCAGCAAAAAAAGCGCCGCCAACTGTGTGGTAAAGGCCTTGGTCGAAGCCACTCCCACTTCCACCCCAGCGCGGGTGATGTAGGCCAGTGCGCACTCGCGCACCATCGCGCTGCTCGCGACATTGCACACGGTCAGCGTATGCGCCATGCCCAGCCCCCGCGCATGCTTGAGCGCGGCCAGCGTGTCGGCGGTTTCGCCACTTTGCGAAATCGTCACCACCAGCGCATTCGGATTGGGCACGCTGTCGCGGTAACGGTATTCGCTGGCAATTTCCACATTCACCGGCACTTTGGCAATCGATTCAATCCAATACTTGGCCGTCAAACCAGCATAGTAACTGGTGCCGCAAGCGAGTATCAGCAAAGAATCACATTGCTTGAAAATGCCATGTGCGCCATCACCAAACAATTCCGGCATGATGCTGGTAACGCCTTCCAGCGTATCGCTAATTGCACGCGGCTGCTCGAAAATCTCTTTTTGCATATAGTGGCGATACGGCCCCAATTCCGCCGCGCCCGTATGCGCATGCACGGTTTTGACCGCACGCTCGACCCGCTTGCCGTTTTGGTCCAGCACCCACACCCCTTGTAGTTGCAAATCCACCACATCGCCTTCTTCCAGATACATGATTTGGTCGGTGGTGCCGGCAATCGCCATCGCGTCCGAGGCCAAAAAGTTTTCGCCCTTGCCAATGCCAACAATCAAAGGCGAGCCTAAGCGTGCGCCAATGATGCGGTGCGGCTCGTCGCGGCAAAATACCGCAATCGCAAACGCGCCATGCAAACGCTGCACGGTTTGCTGTACCGCCTCCAATAAATCACCCTGATACAAATGGTCGATCATATGCGTGATGACTTCGGTATCGGTTTGGCTTTGAAACACATAACCCAGGCCCGTTAGCTCGGCGCGCAGTTGCTCGTGGTTTTCGATAATGCCGTTATGCACCAGGCCAATGCGCGCGTTGTCTTCGTTCGGCGAAAAGTGCGGGTGCGCATTGCGCGATATGGGTGCGCCATGGGTGGCCCAGCGCGTGTGCGCAATGCCGGAAAAACCAAAGAGGCCTGCTTGCTCGATTTCTTGCGCCAGGGTGGCCACGCGGGAAGTGGAGCGCGCACGCTGCAAGCGCCCATCCGCATGCACGGCGATGCCGCAAGAATCATAACCCCGATATTCCAGGCGCTTCAAACCCTCTAACAAAACCGGGGTGATATTGCGTTGCGCGATTGCGCCGACGATGCCACACATGAAAACCTCGCAAAAAAATTGAATTAATGACTTGAATTGAAGTAAATTAATGAATTGAAGTAGTCATCGTAATCGAGTCGGAATGAAATCAGCTTCTTTTCTATCTTGCGTAGCAAATTTGAGACAGTTATGTTGTTATGATGCCTTGGCTGATGCGCTGACCGAGGCCGGTGCTGATGTTGGCGTGCTGGCAGGTGCGGCGGGAGCGCCAGGAGCGGATATTGGCGTGGGCTTGCCCGGTAAAAACAAAGGGCCTTTTTGGCCACAGGCAGCAAGTTGGCTCAATACCAGGCCAGAAAGTAGGGCCAATAGCAAGGATGTGATCAGGTTCACGATTAGAATACCGAATGGGTTAATTGAATAGATCGGGAGTGTAGCATGAAAGAATCAGAATTTTTAGCCTTGGCCGAAGCAAGCCTCGACGCAATTGAAGCCCAACTCGATCTGGCCTGCGATGAAACCGATCTGGATGTCGAATGTAGCCGTAGTGGCAATGTGCTGGAAATAGAATGCCTGGCCAGCCATAGCAAAATCATCGTCAATAGCCAAGCCGCGATGCAAGAACTATGGGTCGCAGCCAAAGCGGGCGGCTTCCATTATCGCCACGACGGCCAAGCCTGGCTCAATACCCGTGATAATTCCGAATTGTTTGCCGCCTTGTCGCACATGGTGAGCGCGCAAGCCCAAGAACAGGTGGTGCTGCGCGCACCCAAAAGGCGCGGCTGATACTGACAATACCGCCCCAATATCACTAATACAATTCGTTTTTTACGTCATCTTTGACTTTATCCTCAGCGCGCGGCAAGCCATCACCCAGGCCCAGGCTGGTCACGCCCGTGCCGGGTGGGTTTTCGATGTAATAATATTCGCTGCCCGCCTGGATCAAGCCGTCCGGCACGATGCGCTCTTCAACCGGAATTTCTTTCAAGGCTTTTTGCATATAACTGATCCAGATCGGTAGCGCCAGTCCCCCGCCTGTTTCCCGGTTGCCAAGATTTTTGGGCTGGTCAAACCCAATCCAGGCAATCCCAACCAATTGTGCGTGGTAGCCCGCAAACCATGCATCAACCGAATCATTGGTGGTGCCGGTTTTGCCCGCCAAATCGGGGCGTTTTAATACCATGGCCTTGGCCGCCGTACCGTGGCGCACCACGTCCTTCAGCATGCTATCGACCAAAAACGCATTGCGTTCATCAATAATGCGATTGACTTCATCGCCAGCCAAGGCCGGGTTGGCCTGGGAGATGATTTTGCCATTGGCATCGACAATTTTCGAAATCAGATAAGGATTGACCCGATAGCCGCCATTGGCAAAGGTGGCGTAAGCCCCCGCCATCTGCATTGGCGTGGTTGCGCCGGAACCCAGCGCCAGCGTTAAATAAGGGGGATTTTTTTCTGAGTCAAAGCCAAAGCGGGTGGTGTATTCTTGTCCGTATTTGACACCGATTTTTTGCAGGATGCGGATAGAAATCATGTTTTTCGACTTGGTTAAGCCGCGCCGCATCGACATCGGGCCTTCATATTTGCCGTCGTAGTTTTTCGGTTCCCATGCCTGGCCGCCTGTTTGTCCGGCGTCAAAGGAAATCGGCGCATCGTTAATAATGGTGCCAGGCGACAAACCTTTTTCCAGCGAAGCAGAATAAATAAAGGGTTTGAACGAGGAACCGGGTTGACGCCAGGCTTGGGTAACATGGTTGAATTTATTGCGATTAAAGTCAAAACCACCCACCATGGCCCGGATTGCGCCATCGACACTGCGTGCCGAAATAAAGGCCGATTCGACTTCCGGCATTTGTGTAATCGCCCAACCGGCTTCTTCCAACATCACGCGAATCACCGCGCCGCGCTTGAGGCTGCGGTTGGCTGGCGCATTTTTTTCCAGCCACGAACTGACAAAATTCAAACCGGGTTTGGTGATCTTGATTTCTTCACCTGATGCTAAAACTGCAACAACTTGTTGTGGCGTCGCTTTTAAGACTATTGCAGCGGTCATATCATCGCTATCCGGGTGCTCAGCCAATTCGGCTTCAATTGCTTCATCGGCTTGTTCTTTGCCGGCAGGAATCTCGATAAAGGCTTCGGGGCCACGAAAGCCATGACGCTTTTCATAATCGAGTACCCCTTTGCGCAAGGCCAGATAGGCCGCATCCTGATCAGCCTTGGTGATGGTGGTGAAAACGCTCAGCCCACGAGTATAGGTTTCTTCCTTAAATTGTTCAAAAACCAGTTGGCGTGCCATTTCCGCCACATATTCCGCATGAATGCCAAATTCGTTGGTAGCGGTTTTTATAGCCAATGATTCAACTTTTGCTATATCATATTGCTCTTTACTTAAATAGCCGAGTTGATACATGCGGGAAAGAATATGTTGTTGGCGTACCCTGGCGCGTTTGGGGTTGACTACCGGATTGTAAGCGGATGGGGCTTTGGGCAGGCCCGCCAACATGGCGGCTTCCGCTGGTGTAATGTCCTGTAGTTTTTTTCCGAAATAGATTTGGGCTGCAGACGAAAATCCGTAGGAGCGTTGCCCAAGATAAATTTGATTCATGTAGACTTCAAGAATCTGATCTTTGCTCAGGTAGCGTTCAATTTTCCATGCCAGTAAAGCTTCATAGGCTTTGCGTTTGAAAGTTTGCTCACTGGAGAGGAAAAAATTGCGTGCCACTTGTTGGGTGATGGTGGATGCGCCTTGCTTGGGGCCGCCGCCCAGATTATTGAGCATGGCGCGGAATATGCCCTGATAATCAATGCCGCTATGATCGTAGAAACGGTCGTCTTCTGCAGTTAAAACGGCCTTTTTCATGACATCCGGGATGTCTTTGATATGCGCCAGATTGCGCCGCTCTTCGCCAAATTCGCCGATCAAGACATTATCTGCCGAGAAAATGCGCAAGGGGATTTTGGGGCGGTAGTCGGTGAGTGAATCGAGTTCGGGCAAATTTGGGTAAGCCAAGGCCAAGGCAAAGCCAAGCGTTAAAATGGCGACCAGGATCAGGCCCAAAACGGTCGTGGCCAAGCCAATGAGAATGCGCAAGGGCAAATTCAATTTGCGGCGAAGCGGGCTGACGGTGTCAGGTGCGCTGTCAGATGAATCAGTGAGATGAGTTGTCATGCGAACATAAGTGTGAGAGAGCCGTGGTCAGCTTACATTATAAAGCACGAACCGAAACCGGGTAAATCCTTGGGCGCATTGGCGTGTTTTGCAGCACAGAGTTTGATAAAAGAACGAAGAATTATTATTTTCTTGATGTCGCGCGTAGGATTTCGGCAACAGATTGCTGCGCTGCTCAATCGAAATACCTTTACAGGATAGGGCAGTTGTTGATACGATTTAATGTACTATTGCATAAAAGTCGCCTAAATATAGGTTTCTAAACGATTTTTTCCCAAATACAATGGCTTTCAGGTGTTTTGATTAAGAAAAAATGCCGCAGGTCAATATGGGAAAGTGGAATTTCTGGAGATTTGCCCTTGAGTCTGACATTAGCATCATTGCTCGGTAGTAACAGTCCGCCACTGGTTGGTTTGGACATTAGTACCTCGGGCGTACGGCTGGTCGAACTGGCCGAGGCGGGTAAAGCGGGTTTTCGCCTGGAGCGTTACGCTTCCGAACCCTTACCTCGTGGCGCAGTGGTCGATGGCAATATCGAAAACATTGATCAGGTATCTGAAGCGGTGCGTCGGGTGTGGAAAAAAAGCGGCACCCGCATCAAGCATGTGGCCATGGGCATGCCACCCGCATCGGTGATCACCAAAAAGATTATTCTGCCTGCCGGCTTGAATGAAGATCAACTTGAATTGCAAGTTGAATCCGAGGCCAGCCAATATATTCCCTTTGCCCTGGATGAAGTGAGCCTGGATTTCGACGTGATTGGCCCTGCACCCAATTCGCCGGACGACATGGATGTGATGTTGGCGGCGGCACGGCGTGAAAAAGTGGAAGACCGGATTGCGATTGCTGAAGCAGCAGGGTTAAAAGCCTTGGTAATGGATATCGAATCCTATGCCGCCCGTGCTGCAATCGAACGTATCACTGGCCAAATGCCGGGTGGCGGCAAAGATCAAATTTTTGCCTTGTTTCAAATAGGTGCGCAAGTGACGCACATCTCCATGATACTGAACGGCGAAACCATTTATGAGCGCGAGCAGCCGTTTGGTGGCAATCAACTAACCCAGGATATTGTGCGTTCGTATGGTATGTCATTTGAAGAGGCGGATGCCAAAAAGCGGGCAGGCGATTTGCCGGAAGGTTTTGAGCATGATATTTTAAATCCCTTCCTCGAAAACGCCGCGCTGGAAGTATCGCGCGCGATTCAGTTTTTCTACACCTCGACCGTGCATACCCATGTTGATCAATTATTTCTCGCTGGCGGGTGTGCCATTATTCCGGGTTTGCTCGATATTGTGGCGAGCAAGACTCAAACATCAACCACAGTTGTCAGCCCATTTAAAGGCATGCAATTATCAGCGAATGTCCGCGAAAAGCAGTTGCGGGCAGAAGCCCCGGCTTATCTGGTAGCATGCGGCTTGGCTTTGCGGAGGTTTAGCGTATGATCAGAATTAACCTGTTACCGCATCGCGAAGAGAAGCGTAAGCGTAATAAAAAGGCTTTTGTTGCCTTGGCGGTCATGTTTGCCATGTTGGGTGGTCTTGTTGTATTGGTGGTTGGTGGATTTTTTGCCACTCAAATTGGTATTCAAAATCAACGTAACTTAATTTTGGAGACTGAAAATAAGACCCTGGATGACAAAATTAAAGAAATTGCCAGTTTAAAGCAGGATATTGAAAGCTTGAAGGCACGTCAACAGGCAGTGGAAGATCTGCAATCTGATCGCAATCAACCCGTGTATTTAATGGATGAATTGGTCAAACAAACGCCCGAGGGCGTGCATTTTCGCAGCTTTAAGCAAGAGGGGCAACGGATTGTGATGACGGGTTATGCGCAGTCTACTGCACGCATTGCCGATTTATTGGATCGATTTGGGAATAATTCGCAATGGTTTGAACGTCCCAATCTGGTGGTGAGTACGGCTACCAATGTGGGTTCTGGTAAAAGTGTCAAAAGCGTATATGACTTCACCATTAACGTCGGGATTAAACGACCACGCGATAAAGACAAACTTGCCGAAGCTGCCAAAACTACCGCGAACGCTGCCGCTGCAAAACCGGGTGCGGTAATCGCACCAGCACCAGCCGCAGCAGCACCACTACCCGCAACGCCCAGTGCAGTTGCGAGTGCGGTAGCGAGCTCGTTGAACAAATAAGGGAAGGCAGGCTATGGCAAATTTAAATGTTATGGGTGAATCACTGGCCGATCAATTTCGCGGCTTGAAGGGGCGACATCCGGGGCAATGGCCAATCATGCCAAGATTGCTGCTGGCAATGCTGGCCATGGCGGTCGTCATTGGGGCAGGATGGGGATTCTATTGGAATGAGCAATTAAACGAGCAAGAGCGAGGTAAAGCGAAAGAGAACACGTTAAAAGACGAGTATCGGGTTAAAATTCAGCAGGCCGTCAATCTCGATATACTGCAGGCGCAGAAAAAGCAAGTGAACGCCTATGTTACTTCGTTAGAAAAACAACTGCCGGGTAAGGCTCAAATTGAGAACCTGTTGTCGGATATTAATACTGCAGGGGTTGGGCGCGGTTTGCATATTGAATCGATTAAACCTGGGTCGGTGGTCATTAATGATTATTACTCGGAGTTGCCAATCGAAATCAAAGTCAGTGGTAGTTACCACGACATCGGTGCCTTCACCGGGGATATTGCCAATTTGTCGCGTATCGTCACATTGAACAGTTTGGAATTGATTGCGAACCGGGAAGGTAATGGCTTGACCTTAAACGCGACTGCCAAAACCTTCCGTTATTTGGATTCCGACGAATTGGCAGAAACCAGGAAGACTATGGTAGGAAAGAAAAAGGGAGAGAAGAAATGAAGTGGGCTAATCGACTGTATCGGATCGGGATATTCATAGGGCCATTTAGCTTACTTATTTTGTTGGGCGGGTGTGGTGATGCCAGTGTCAATGAAGTGAGGCAATGGATGGAAACCACCAAAAGAGAAGTTCGTCCGCAAGTGTCGGCCTTGTCAGAACCTAAAAAATTCATCCCTTTTGGCTATGTTAATAAATCTGAGATTGATCCATTTAATCCCAACAAGCTTCTTGGTGCCATTGCAAAGTTGAATGTGCGCACCCAAAAAGGGCCTGTCATTGATGAGAATCGGGTGCGTGAATATTTGGAAGGTTTTCCGTTGGATACCTTAAAAATGGTCGGGTTCCTGGAGAAAAAAGGTGTGTTTACGGCCTTGGTGCAAGTTGAGAAAAACGTGTATCAAGTGAAAGTCAACAATTATGTTGGACAAAATCACGGCAAGATCGCCAAAATCACGGAGAGCGAAATTGTAATTAATGAAATTGTTCAAGATGCTACCGGCGACAATATTGAACATGAAGCCAAACTTGAGTTGCAGGAGACTAAAAAATGATCGCTCTAAATAGACAAAATATGCAAGCCGGAATGATGCGTGGCGTATTTTTGCCACTGTTAAAATGGTTGGCCTCAACCAGCCTGTTCGCCAGCCTGTTCGCTAGCCTCTGTTTGGCTGCCGTGTCCGCACGGGCGGAGAATGCCATTGAATCGATTAGTGCCAATCAGCAAGGCTCCAATATCATTATCAAGGTGGCGATGAAAAACCCACTGGAAAAAGCGCCACCCGGGTTTTCTGACACCAACCCGGCACGGATAGCACTCGATTTTGCCGATACCTCCAATGGCACGGGTAAAAATAGTCAGGAAATCAGCCTGGGTGATGTGCGCAATGTGAACGTGGTGCAAGCAGGTAGCCGCTCACGGTTGGTCTTCAATTTAAAGCGTAATTTGAATTATGCGACCGCGATTGACGGCAAGCTCATGGTGATCACCATTGATGGTTCAGGCGGGGTGGCTACCGCAGTTGATGCGACTGGCGCACCCATTGCCAAATCAGCCGAGATTACCGTGTCCGGTGCCAAACCTGTTGCCCGCTCTACGCCAAGCAAGCAGGCATTGCGCGATATCGATTTCCGCCGTGGTACCAATGGTGAGGGGCGTATCGTCATTGATTTGCCCAATAGCCAGATCGGCGTCGATGTGCGCCAGCAGGGTAGCAAGGTGATCGTGGACTTTTTGAAAACCAGCCTGCCAGACACTTTACGGCGACGCCTGGATGTGGGTGACTTTGGTACGCCGGTGCAAGTTGTAACAACCGCTTCACAAGGCGATAATGTGCAAATGGTGATTGAACCCAAGGGCTTGTGGGAACATAGCGCTTACCAAAGCGATACGCAACTGGTGATTGAAGTCAAGCCGATCAAAGAAGATTTGAATAAGCTGGTGCAAGGCACGCAAGGCTACCGTGGTGATAAGCTTACTCTGAGCTTCCAAAGTATTGACGTTCGCTCAGTCTTGCAAGTAATTGCTGAATTTTCCGGTTTGAATATTATTACCAGTGATACGGTGGGCGGCAGTGTTACCTTACGTTTGAAAGATGTGCCTTGGGATCAGGCACTGGATGTGGTAATGCAAACCAGAGGATTGGACATGCGTAAAAATGGCACGGTTTTGTGGATTGCGCCAAAAGATGAATTGCTGACCAAAGAAAAACTCGAACTCGAACAAAAAGCGCAAATTGCAGATCTTGAACCTTTGAAATCCGAAATCTTCCAGCTTAATTATCAAAAAGCAGAGTCATTTAAGCAAGTTTTTGGCCTGGATTCGTCAGGTAGTTCATCGGGGGGCTCGGATAAAACACGGATTTTATCCAAACGCGGCTCGGCTGTGATTGATCCGAGAACGAATCAATTATTTGTTACCGACATCGCTTCAAAACTTGAAGACATCCGCAAACTTATCCAGCGTACCGATGTTGCTTCGCGCCAAGTGCTGATCGAAGCGCGCATTGTCATCGCGACCGACACCTTCAGTAAGAATTTGGGTGCGAAATTGGGCTTTAATGATAACCGCAACAAACAAGGTGGTGATGGCGGTTATCAAATCAGTGGTAATAATCGGGTTTTGGTATCGGGGAATATTACAGGTGCAGGTGAAGGAACGGGACAGATCACGCGCACTGAAAGCAGCTTTACAAATAACCAATTCGTGAGTTTGCCCGTTCTGGGTGCGCCCGCCATCGGCATCAGTTTGTTTAATGCGGCTGCCAATCGCTTCCTGAATTTGGAGTTGTCCGCATTGGAAGCCGATGACAAAGGCAAAGTCATTTCCAGTCCGCGCGTGGTGACTGCGGATAAAGTTCAAGCGGTGATTGAGCAAGGTGAAGAATTGCCTTATGAGGTCTCAACACCCAGCGGCGCGACTTCCATCACGTTCCGTACCGCCACTTTGCGCCTTGAAGTGACGCCGCAAATTACACCGGATGGCAATGTGATTTTGGACGTGGATGTGACCAATGATTCGGTGGGTAGGGCAACGCGCGCGGGCTTTGGTATTAACAAGAAGCATGTTAAAACCCAGGTATTGGTCGACAATGGCGGAACTGTCGTGTTAGGGGGGATTTTTGAGCAGACGGAAAAGAACACGGTAACGCAAGTGCCATTTTTCGGTAACTTGCCAGTGCTAGGGAATTTTTTCAAGAACACAGCAAAATCGGATGCAAAAACAGAGTTGTTAGTATTCATTACACCAAAGGTGTTGTCGGATCGTCTGGCTACGCGTTAAAACGGAATTAAACTTAATACTACCTTTAAAATACTATGAAACCATTTACAAAACATTATTCTCCAAGGCATTGGATCGGCTACATGCTGGCTGTATTTTGCACATTTCTGGTGGTCGCTTGCGGTGGCGGCGGTGGGTCGGCCGGGACAGCGATCAATCAACCGACACAAACCCCAACTGCAACGGTTTCATCTTTACTTATTATGACGAGTTCCGATACGATTACTTCTTCTGGTGCGCCAGGTTCTGAAGTTACGGTGACCGTGTTGGCACGCGATTCGCGTAATGTTGCCGTGCCAGGGGCAACGATTTCTTTGACCGCCGATTCGGGTGCGATTGTGTTCACTGCAGCTTCGGGCACAAGTGCGACGCCCGGTGTTACCGATAACGATGGCAAGGTTACGGCAAAACTGAATATTGCCGGTGTAAGAACCTTGCGTAAAATCTCGATATTTGCTTCGACGGCCAATAATGCGGTGCGTTCGGAAACCAAGCAAGTGGAGGTGGTAAAGGCAAATTCTACCGTATCGATCGTTCCTTCCAGTCTGGAACTGTCGTCTTCTGGATTAATTACGCTCACCGTGTTGGCTAAAGATGGTTTAAATAATGTACTTTCAGGTGTTAAAATAAACCTGACTTCCACCGCTGATACGGGTTCGGGGGGGGCCTTAATTATTAAAGACCTTATGACTGATAGCAATGGCGAACTGAAAGCGACCCTGACTGCGGGCAACGATCCAACCGAGCGCAATATTACTGTGAGAGCAGTGGTCGATGCCAGTGCGGGTGGCAGTGATCCAGGAACGGTTGTGATTGCCGTGAAGCGTTTGGTTCCCAAATTATCGATTTCTGCGAGTTCAGGTAACCTCGATTCTGCGGGTGCGACGGGAACGGAAGTGAATATTGTGGTCTTGGCACGGGATGCAAATAATAATGTGCAGCCGGGTGTGGTTGTTAGCTTGGCGGCCACCTCTGGCTCTTTGACCAATACGACCAGAACGACCAGTGCGCTGGGGACAATTACCGAGAAATTGAGCACAGGTAATGATCCCACCAAGCGGGATATTTTGGTCACCGCGAGTGCACCTGGTCTCGAATCTCAAACTGTGATCGTGACGGTCAGTGGAACCGTTGTTAGCCTCAACGCAAGTAGCTCGGTCAATGCTGGCAGTATGTCGGACATGACGGTGACAGTAGCCGATGCGAGTGGCAAACCCCTTGGCAATAAGGTTGTCACCTTTAGTGCCGCCAACGGCAGTGTCGTGGCATTAAAAAACCCTGCTGCTGGTGCAGTGACGGATTCTGGTGGGAATTTGGTGTTGACATTTACCGCAGCCAGGGGGATAGCCAGCGATTCGGTAACGGTGAAATCGTTAGGTGTTATGACAACGAAAACTATTAGCATCAATAGCAGCAACTTTACAGTGGCACCCGCTCTTCAGACTGATCCTAACATGGTGGTGCAGGCAGAAATTAATAAATGCTATGCTGTGAATATTCATAATGACATAGCTGGGCAGGGGCAGTCTGGTACGGTTAGCTTGGGTGTTTCGCGTGGTGCTGTGTTCAAGGATGCTGCCTGTACCATGGAGCCGAATGCAGGTGGTTTTACTCTTTCTGGTGGAAATGTAGTGGCTTTTGTCAAGGCTCCCAGCCCCGGTGTTGCTGACTTGGTTGCGACGCTCAATACGGGTGCTTCAACCCGAGGTATGATCGAATTCGTAGCGCCTTTGCAGGCTACCGCCAATGTGATTTTACAAGTTGATCCCGGCGTAATTGGCGTGAACACGGTTGATAATAGCCAGCGTGCAGTCATCAAGGCCGTGGTGCGTGATGGTACTGCGGCCAACAATTTGGTCAAAGGTGCCACCATCAATTTTTCGATTTTGCAAGATGGGAGTGGTGGCGTATTGTTACAACCGTCCGTGGTTAAGACGGGGGCAGATGGCACGGCAACCGTTACTTTCATCGCTGGTCCAACGGCAACCTCCACCGACGGTGTGCAAT
Source organism: Burkholderiaceae bacterium (assembly GCA_046597185.1). Lineage (GTDB taxonomy): Bacteria > Pseudomonadota > Gammaproteobacteria > Burkholderiales > Burkholderiaceae_D > CAMBDR01. The sequence continues at coordinate 23,694 of JBKJLF010000062.1, forward strand.
TTCAAGGCCAGGTTGTATCCAATTTTTCAATTCTCCCGGCAACTGCAAGGTTAACGGTTGGGCGGCAAGCTTTGTTTATTACTGCTGGTACGGGCAATACTATTGATTCCACATCGCCACAAAATTACATTCAACGCTATCAGATATTGGTCACTGATGCAGCGGGCAACCCGGTGCGCAATGCCAACGTGACGGCTTCAGTATTGCCAACGCTCTATTTCAAAGGGTTTTTGGCCTTTGCTACGGGCGCTTCTCTGTGGGATTACGCTATCATCAGTGCAGGCCCGCCACCCTTGCTAGCCCTTGCCGCTTGTGCTAATGAAGATACGAACGGAAATGGTATTTTGGATGGTGCGGGAACACTTGCCACTGAAGATATTAATGGTAATGGTCGCCTTGAACCAGGCATCCCTGTCACTGTCAATGTCGATGGCCCCACCGATGGGGCGGGGGCCGCGACAGTTGCCCTGCAATATGCACGGGATCAAGCTAAATGGTTGGAGGTAGATTTAACCATTCGCGCTTCCGTGTCGGGCTCAGAAGCAAAGTATATTGCACGCTTCGTTTTGCGCGGTGCTGCTGAAGACTATAATAAAAAGGAGAAAGCACCACCTGGGCAATTTAGCCCGTATGGCACAGGTTACTCCACGAACGCGGCGGGTAAGTTAGCTTGCCAATATCCAGATTGATCCAGAATCGATGCAAAATTTGTTCCTGGTAGGACTAATGGGGGCCGGCAAAACGACGGTCGGCCGCCTGTTAGCAAGAAAACTTGGTAAGCGCTTTATTGATTCGGATCATGAAATCGAGGCACGGACTGGTGCCTCGATTCCTTGGATTTTCGAAATTGAAGGTGAAGCGAGCTTTCGGCGGCGTGAAGCGGAAGTGATTCGTGATCTTTCAGCCTTATCCGACATTGT
>JBKJLF010000586.1:0-10241 GCA_046597185.1 Burkholderiaceae bacterium
TTCAAACCGTTGACGTACCATTCGGTGCGGCTGGTTTGGCCCAGCGGGTTGATGATTTCGGTAACCAGATTATCGGCATTGTAGCGGTACAGCGTCATCTGGCCATTTGCCCAAACCCGCGTCTCGCGCCGGGCGGTGTCGTATTCCAATTCGCCTGCGTGGATGTTGTTGGGCGTCTGGACAGCGCAAACTCTGCCATCGGCTTGATATTCCAGTGTGACACGGGTGTGGCTGGCGTCACCCCATTCAATGCAACGGTGGTTTGGCGCGTAACGATAATAAGTTTGGCCGGAAAATTCGCTTTGGCAGCGCACCAGCCGCAACGCGCTATCAACGCCACCCGATTCAAACTGGTAGCGCGCAATTTCGACCACGGGCGCGCCTTGGTCATGTAGCAGCAGACTAAGCTGCGTTTCGCTCGGCCTTGCCAATTCGACACGGTAGCCCGCGCTGTGCTCGATATGGTCAAGCTGGCCGTTGGCCAAATAATGCAGCGTGTAGTGGTTGCCGTAAGCATCTTCCACCCGACTCAAGCGCGCACGATGGCCGTGCCAGGTGAAATGGGATTTTTGATTGGCGCGGCGGTCGTGCAATATCGGCTGTTGCTGGGTGCCGATCAAGCGCCAATGTGGTTGGTGCAGATGGGCGGCGTTTAAGCGTTCGGTGGGCGTATCGAACACCCAGCTTGCGCCTTCTTCATCCCAATATTCAATTTCCCCCGCTTCGCGGCGCAGTAGCGAAACGTGGAATGAATCGCTCCAGCCGGGGCCAAACAATCCAGGCGGCAAACCAGTAGCGGGGCCTTCCGATAAGCCGCTTGCATACACGCGTCTCAGTTGCAGCGGCAACACCCCGGGCACGTCCAAATCCAGCCGCACTTCAATCCACTCGCCCGTGGCCACGTCTACAGGGTCGCGATCACAAGTGCGCTTGCCACACGGGTTTGCACCTTTGGTCTGGCTGCTTTGGGTAGCCGCACGCTGGCGTCCCATGCCGCCAACCACCTTACCCAGTGGCACAAAAAACATCCAGTCTGCCAGCACGCGCAAGGTGACAGGTATTTCCGGCTCGGGCGTGGCGCATTGCACGGTCTCTTCACCCGCAAACACATTCGGGCTGCCTTCGTCCACCACCGCGCCGCACATCAGCTTGTGGCCAATGCGTGCCAGCGGCAAGCTGTTGACAAACACCGTGGGGTTGCCTTCCACAATCGCCACGGGTGGCGGTTCTTTGGCGCATTTGGCCATATCCGTCATGCGCGCAGCAGGTTTGCCGTTGATAAACACATTGGGCGAGCCAGACAATATCACCCCGGTGCGTGCGCCCATGCTGCCCAGCGCACCACCAAGCGCCGCGCCCAAAAAACCACCTACCAAACCGCCTGCCGCCGCAGCACCAATCAACGCTACCGCGCCTACGCCAGCGGTGGCCACCACCAACACCGAAACGGCTACTGCCACCGCAATCGCTGCCAAAAATCCGCCAAGAGCAAAAGAATGCGCAATCGCATCGCCCATTCTGGCAGCATTATGTCCACCGGGCGCGGTATCAGGCGCAGTGGGTACGCCAATGCGGTGCATACCCACCGCTTCCAAGCCTTTTGCCAGCAGTTCATCCGCATGGGTGGCCGCAGCAATCTTCGCCCCCAAATACGCGCCGCCCACACCGGCAGCAAAGGTCGCCAACCCTAACCAACCGCCCTTGCTGGCCAAGGCCGCGCCCGTTGCCAGCGCAGCCTTTTGCGAAGCGCCCGCAATCGCTTCGCCCGTGGCCACATCGCCAGCACTCGCCTGTACCTGTGCAATACGCCCGGCGGCTATGTTGTCCGCACTGTCAGTCATGCTTGGGCATTAAAAGAAAAGGAAGAAAAGGCCGCCAAAATGGTTTGGCGCTGTGCTGGCGTCATCATGCCCGGTTGCGAACCGGTAAAGTTGAGCACATTCTTACCCTGCGCAGCACACATGATAATTTGATGCACCAAACCAATCTCCGGCGACTGCCAGGTAAATTCAAACAAAATGGCCGGGTACCCGTTGTCCTGCTGCAAATTGGCCGAATCAGCCCCCAATTGCAGCGTTTGCTGATGCAGTAGCTTGAACTTGGCCAGTTGTTGCGGCAAGATCTCAAGCTGCTGGACTGCGTAGTCGTTTAAAGTAACTTTACCGACCAGTTTGTCACGGTTGATGCTGATATTTAAACCGCCCTCCGGGCTGGTGGAAAAAATATTGACGCTGGCATTGTGCCAACCCGCCGGAATGTTGATGCTGCCTTCGCCGATTGCAATCATATTATTTAGATTTGACATTTCCGATTGGAAATATATCAATAACAATTGTAAAGCGTGAAATATAACGATAATTTTCCAAATGATCAAATATTAATATGTGTTTTATGCCACATGTGACGCGATCAAGCCAAAGGATGCGCTTTTTTTCGTTCCCAACCAGTTAATCATCTGGCACAATGCATGGTTGCCGTTGCGCAAACTGTGGGATTGGCTAAGCAGGCGAAAAACGTATTTACCAACAAGTCGGCTTGCCAAAACATTATAAAGATGTGTTTGCAAAACTGACCAAAGCGGCAGCGTCCTCGCGTTGGTGCCAGCATGCTTCTAACTATGCCACCAGCATAGGCAACAAGCCGTAGCGTTATATTTTGCTGCCGCACAATGAAGTAAAGGAGGCGCGCCATTTGCATGACTATTTGCGCTTTGAATGGCAGCATTGCGACTGAAATTTCGCCCTTTTACAACACTATTACCCGTCACCCAACAATACAAGCGCACCAAGCAATTAAACACCCCCCATAAACTAAAAACAAGCTCGGTCCCCACTCTGGTCGCCCCTTCCCCACAGCAAGGCCAGCCACGCGGTACTGGCTGGCTGAAACCAGCCCCAACCATCTTCAACCAGCATCAGGCCGGCTTTGATTTTTTACCCCAATTCATTTCACCCGGCATTTTTACGGTAAAGTATCTTCACCCAACCACAAAGGTGTTGCGTATGTCTGCCGAGATTTTCCGCAAAGTTGCCCTGGAACGTTTGTCCACCCCCGATCAACTCGATCAGGCGCTCTTGCTCACGCCCTCCACCATTCGGCTGGCCCTGTATTTTGCCGCTGCGGTTGTCGCGGCGATTGTGCTAGCCAGTTTGTTGGTAAGTGTGCCCATTACCGCCAGTGGCATTGGTATTGTGTTGCAAGAACAAGGCGTGGCCGAAGTGATGGCCCCCTCTGGTGGGCGGGTGCTCAAGGTGCTGGTGAACCACGGCCAAAGCATTCAAAACGGCCAATTACTGGCACAACTGGCACAACCCGATCAAGAAAATGCCCTGCAAACCACCCGCGCCGAATTGCTCGATTTGCAAAACCAACGCACCCGCATCCTGCGCATTCAAGCCGCATCCGAACAAGTACAACAGCGCCAACGCCAACAACAGCGCGCTGAACTGGCGGCACGCCTGGTTTCCACCCGCTCGCGCCAACAGTGGTTGGAACAAAGGATGAAACAAGACCAGGCCCTGCGCGACAGTGGTTACCTGAGCCAAAACAAAGTCAAAGACACCGAAGCCGAATTATTGCAAATGCGCGACCAAATGGCACAAATCGAAAGCCAAATCAAAACCATTGCCAGCGATGAAGCGGCCAGCTTGCATGCCAACGAACGCGAAACCCTGGATTTGGACGTGCGCATTGCCACGCTCGAACACCGCCGCGCCGAACTGAGCCAAAAACTGGCGCACGATTCAAATTTGTATAGCGACCAACAAGGCGTGGTGGCCGAAATGAAAATTGCCGCCGGCGATATGCTCGCAAGCGGCCAACCCGTTATCAGCTTATTACCCACCGCCACCACACACACCAACCAGGCCAGCACAGCACCGGGCCAAGCCAAAGCGCCTGCCGACTCGGGCTTACAGGTAGTCGCCTATCTGGCCTCGGGCGAAGCCAAAAAAGTGCGCCCCGGCATGGCGATTCGGGTCACGCCGGGCAACGTCAAGAAGGAAGAATTTGGCTCCATCGTCGGCAAAGTGATCTCGGTAGCGCCGATTCCCGCCACCTTTGAAGGCATGCAACACACCTTGCGCAATCGAACCCTGGTGCAAACACTGGCCCAAACCAGCGCCCCGATTGAAGTGCGGCTGGCACTCCAGAGCGACCCACTCAGCCCCAGCGGCTTGCGCTGGACTTCACGCGGGCCCAATTACAAACTGGAAGCGGGCACCACGGTGCAAGCCGAGGTGGTGGTCAAACGCATGCGCCTGTTGGTGTTGGCCCTGCCGGCCCTGGAGAGTTGGCTACATCTGGAGCCGGACGCATGAAGCTGGCAACGAAACTCCAAGCCAGCCGTACTTGGTTGCGCGGCATGCTCACGGGTGATTTTTCCCCGGTGCGCACCGATACCGTGTTGCAAATGGAAGCGGTCGAATGCGGGGCCGCCTGTCTGGCCATGGTATTGGCCCACCACGGGCGCTACGAAGCGCTGGAAGTGTTGCGCTTGGCCTGTGGCGTCTCGCGCGATGGTTCCAAAGCCTCCAACATCGTCAAAGCGGCGCGCAATTTTGGCATGATTGCCAAAGGCATTCGGGCTGAACCGGCTGAACTGAAGCAACTGCCCTGCCCCGTGATTATTTTCTGGAATTTCAATCACTTTGTGGTACTCGAAGGCTTTGCCCGTGGCCGCGCCTGGTTGAATGACCCTGCCAATGGCCGCCGTAACGTCAGCGAAGCGGAATTCGACGCTTCCTTTACCGGGGTGGCTTTAATTTTTGAACCCGATCAACACTTTACCAAAAGCGGCAACGCACCCCGCATACTACGCCCGATGCTGGCGCGGCTGGCGCACAGCGGCGATGGTTTTCGTACCCTGTTCCTGGCCAGCTTGCTGCTGATTTTACCCGGCCTGGTGGTGCCCGCCTTCGCCCGCCTGTTTGTCGATTATTATCTGATCCAAAAGTTTGACAACTGGCTCGACCCGCTCATCATCGGCATGGTACTGGCGGCCATCGTGCGCGGCCTGCTCACCTGGATGCAGCAATATGCGCTGTTAAAACTCAATACCAATTTATCGCTGGCCTGGAGCGCGCGCTTTTTGTGGCATGTATTGCGCCTGCCGCTGAATTTTTTCCAACAACGCTTTGGTGGTGAAATTGCCTCACGCGTGATCATGAATGACAAACTGGCGGGTCTGGTGGGCGGCGAATTGGCCATGTCCCTGGCGCACCTGTTTAGCGCACTGTTTTTTTTGGCGGTGATGGCGCAATACAATGGCTATGTCACGCTGGCGGCGCTTTTAATTGCACTGGTCAACCTGGCCGCGCTCTGGTGGAATCAAAATCGCACGCTGGAAGCGTCGCAACGGCTGGCCATGGATCAGGGTAAATTCATCGCGGTGCTGTTGCAGGGCACCCAGCAAATCGAATCACTCAAAGTGGCTGGCGCAGAACATTTGCTGTTTCAACGCTGGTTAGGGCACCACGCCAAGGTCATTAACGCTGAACAAAGCCTGGGCCGCATGCGCTTGTTTACCAATGCCTTACCACAGGTTTCCAGCGGCTTGCTGCTGGCCGTGGTATTGCAAGTGGGCGGCTGGCAAGTGATGAGCGGCACCCTGAGCCTTGGCATGTTGGTGGCCTTGCTGGCGCTGGCGGCCAGCTTGAATCCACCCTTGTTGGCGCTGGTGGGGGTGGGGAGCAAACTGCAGGAAGCGCAAGCCTTTTTGCGCCGCCTGGACGATGTGTTAAACCACCCGCGCGCCATCGAATTTGCCGGGGAAGCGCTGGCGCAAGGTAGTCCATCCCAAGTTAGCCAATTGCAAGACGGCGACAGTATTATTGGCCGGGTCAGTTTGCGTGATGTCAGCTTTGGCTATTCCCCGCTCGACCCGGCTTTAATCAATCATTTTAATCTGGAGATTGAACCCGGCCAGCGCGTGGCGGTGGTGGGGGCCTCCGGCTCCGGGAAATCGACCCTGGGTAAAATGCTGGCCGGTTTGAACCTACCCTGGAGTGGTGAAATTTTACTCGATGGCAAACCGCTGGCCAGTTGGCCCCGGCTCGAATTACGCGCCGCGCTGGCCATGGTGGATCAAGATATTTCGCTGTTTGAAGCCTCGATCCGCGACAATTTAACCCTGTGGAACCCGGCCACGCCCGAAGGCTGGTGTGTACGTGCCGCCAAGGATGCGATGATCCACGAAGTGATTGCCAGCCGCCCCGGTGGCTACACCCATATGGTGCAGGAAGGGGGACGCAATTTTTCCATGGGCGAGCGCCAACGCCTGGAAATTGCGCGCGCCCTGGTCGGGCAACCGCGCTTATTGGTGTTGGATGAAGCCACTTCATCGCTCGACCCCACGGTGGAGCTGGAAATTATGCAGGCGCTACGGCGGCGCGGCATTACCTGCCTGATTATTGCGCATCGGCTTTCCACCGTGCGCGACTGCGACCAGATTTTGGTGTTGCGGCGCGGACAAATGGTGGAAGCGGGCACCCATGCCGAACTCATCGCCCGGCAGGGTGAATATTTCCGACTGGTGGAGGCATGATGGATGAGCACGATGTTAACGACCAGCATGTCAGCGCAGCCGGGCGTTTGCCGATTCTGGACAGCCCGACATTTTTTTTGGATAGCCCGGAACTGCCGCCCTGGCTGGGCGTGTGGCACGGCCAGGTTGAACTGTATGCGCAACCGTTTGCCGCAGGCCAGGCCAGCGGCCCCCGTCGTTTTTTGGCGGCACTGGCCACGGGTTCGGTGTTTCCGCGCCAACAGCCGCATGCACGCTGGCGCTTATGCGTGGTACCCGGCCAGGACGGGCGAATTGACAGCTTCGATTGGCCCGACGAGCAAGAAGCCGCGCGCACCACGCAAAGCGCGCTTAGCCCCATGATCGAGGCCCTGCTCAATGCCAACCCCGACTGTGTCGCCCCGGCGCTGGAGCAACTCGCCCCCGGAAGAGACCCGTGGCCACTATTACAAGCATGGCTGGCTCAATGCTTTGAGGGCTTGAGCGAGCGTCGCCAGCCATTACCACTGGCCGAAATTGAAGAAGCCAATCTCACTGCACGCCAATCGGCCATGCAAAAAATGACCCGTGTGCTCAGCCCGAAAGCACACACCCAAAATGACGCTCACAACAGCTTGGCCAGCCTGGCCAGCGCGGTGGCACACGCGCAAAGCCTGACGCTGGCCAAAGGGGCAGACCAAGGGCAGGAAGGCGAATCACTGCAGGATTGGGCCAAACGGGCGGGCGTGCGCCTGCGCCGCGTGGCCCTGCGTGAGCGCTGGTGGCAAAGCGCCGGCGTGCCGCTGCTGGGAGTATTAATACAGGATGATCAGGCAGCCCCGGCTCAGGGCAAAAGCGCGGGCCAGAACGATAGTTCCACCGTCGGCAGCAACAGTAATTCCCCGCAAAACGCTTACCAGGTGGCCGCACTCTTACCCACTGTGCGCGACGGTTACACCTGGCGCAGCATTGAGCAAGAATCAACCCCCATGAACGCCCAGCTTACCAGCCGGCTGGCCTCGTTTGCGTATAGCGTGCATGGCCGCCTGCCCGAGCGCAGCTTGCATCTGATCGATTTACTCAGCTTTGGCTGGCGTGCGGCGCTGGCCGACGGTTTGTTGCTGCTGATCGCCGCGCTCACATCCGGCTTACTGGGGGCGGTATCACCGGTGGCGGTGGCATATGTGTTTAAAACCGTCATCCCCTCCAGCGAACTGGCCCTGCTGGCCAATTTTACGATCCTGATTGCCTTATTGGCCTTGGTCAGCGGAATCTTGCATTTAAGCGCGGATTTGGCCGCACTCCGGATTGAAGGGCGGCTGGGCAATGGCTTACAAAGCGCCATCTTTGATCGGCTGTTGCGCCTGCCGCTTAAGTTTTACAGCAGCTTGACCAGTGGCGATTTGGCCAACCGAATTGCCGTTATCGACACCGTGCGGCGCAGCTTTTCCAGCATGATTGTATTGATTGCCACCTCGTTTTTTTACACCCTGGGCGCATTTGGCACCATGCTGTATTTCATGCCCAAAGCGGCCCTGTGGGCGCTGGCCATCATGTTACTGGTGTGGGTGGTGGCGGGCCTCGTGGGTTGGCGGCAAATGAAAACCCTGTACGAAGGCGAACAAATCGAAGGCAATATCATCGCCATGGTGGTGCAGTTACTGCAAGGCATTACCAAATTACGTTTGGCCGGGGCCGAAGACCGGGGCTTTGGCTTATGGGGCCGGGGCTTTTCTGAAATGCGCACCCGCTTAACCCGTGGCCGCAAGTTGCAAGTATATTTAAGCGCCTTCATTGCCAGCGCCGAAGTCGCACTCTCAGCCACCGTATTTTCGGTACTCGGGTATAGCGAGGGCGAGAAACCCACAACCAGCGAATTTTTGGCGCTGGTGGCGGCACTGGCCACCTTTAGCGCCAGCGGCTTATCGGTAGGGCAAGCAATTTCGCGCCTGATCATGCTCAAACCGTTTTTTGAGCGGATACGCCCCATCCTCAAAGCCACGCCCGAAGCCACCACCCTGGGCACCGAAATCAAACAAATGAATGGTGCGATTGAAGTCTTGCACCTGTCCTTTGCTTATCACCCGGACGCGCCGCCGGTGCTGCGCGACATCACCTTTCATGTCAAACCCGGCCAATTCATTGCCATTGTGGGTAGCTCCGGCTGCGGCAAATCGACGCTGTTTCGGCTCTTACTCGGCTTTGAATTGGCGGGCAGTGGCGGCATCTACTACGACGGGCGCGATTTTCAAACCCTCAATGCCGAATCGGTACGCCGCCAGATCGGGGTGGTCTTACAAAATGGCCGCCTGATGCCAGGCACCCTGTTTGAAAACATCTCGGTGGCGCATGAGTGTACGCTTGATCAAGCCTGGCAAGCGGCCCGTTTGGCGGGCATGGAAGACGATATTCGCGCCATGCCGATGGGCATGCATACCATTTTATCGGAAGGCAATGCCTCGCTCTCCGGTGGCCAGGTGCAAAGGCTGTTGCTGGCGCGCGCCTTGGCCGGGCAACCACAAATTTTGTTTTTGGATGAAGCCACCTCGGCGCTGGATAATCGTACCCAGGCCTGGGTAACCTCATCGCTGGCGAATATGGCGATGACCCGGCTGGTGATTGCGCATCGGCTCTCCACCGTGCAACAGGCGGACGTAATTTTGGTCCTGCACGAAGGCGTGATTGCCGAACGCGGTACTTACACCGAATTAATGGCATTGGATGGGCATTTTGCCCATTTGGCAAAACGGCAATTGGCTTAAATTGGTAACGCAAATAAGTAGTGTAAATAAGTGGTAAGGCAGCAATGGCACTTTGGTTTTGCCCGATTTTACTTGCGCACGTGCAATAACTGGAGTATGGTTAAACAAGCTCATCCCCGAGAACCCGTGAAGTGAGAGTGATTATGCGAAAAGTACTATATATCCTCGGATTATTATCTGACGATGATGTGGAATGGTTGGCCACCATGGGCCAGCGGCAACACATCAAGCGTGGTAGTACCCTGGTAACGCAGGGGCAGCCGATAGACTGGTTTTATTTCATTCTCGATGGTCGGTTTGCGGTGACGGCGCACGGGGTGGGGCAACTTGCGGTGGTGGAATGTGGTGAAATCATCGGTGAAATTTCGCTGATTGATGCGCATCCACCCACGGCATCGGTGAGCGCGCTGGAAGATGGCATGGTTTTGGCGATTGAGCGTGAGCAATTGCAACGCAAGCTGGCTGGCGATATTGAATTCGCAGCCCATTTTTACCGTGCCGTGGCCACGTTTTTGGCCGAACGGATGCGTTCCACCGTAAAACGGCTGGAGCTTGGCGACAAGCCGGCGCAGGCAAGGCATGAACAAGCCGATAATGAACTGGATTTGAACATACTCGACAATGTCCATCTGGCCGGGGCCAGGTTTGACCGGATTTTAAAACGGTTTCAGCGCTAAACCATGGTGCGAAACCCATAATTCAGGCCGGCCACACCCGCCCCGGCCCGGGTTATTTGGCAGTAGAAAGGCGATGTTTTTTTGATGTTTGGCGAGCTGTAGAGAAGATAAGCATAATCGAAAATCAGGAGAAAAAAATGGCTACAAATAAAATTGGCACAGATAAAACGATATCGGATGATGCACTTGATCAGGTTGTCGGCGGCGCAGGTACGCAAACAACCAGCACCCACCACGATGACCACCCGGAACTGGGTACGCATGACACGCACACGCAAGATACCCACCCACCCGCCCACC
>JBKJLF010000193.1:0-18528 GCA_046597185.1 Burkholderiaceae bacterium
GCAACCCCAAACTGATTATTGTGGATGAACCCACGGCGGGACTGGACCCGGAAGAACGGGTGCGCTTTCATAATTTACTGTCCGAAATCGGGCAAGACCGCATCGTCATTTTATCCACCCATATCGTCGAAGATGTGGCCGATCTTTGCAACAATATGGCCGTCATCAACAAGGGCCAGGTTATCCTGACTGGTCAGCCCCTGGCCCTGATCGAACAAATCCAGGGCAAAATCTGGAAGCGCTTTGTGGAAAAATCGGCATTACAGCATTATTTTGATACCTATAAAGTCATTTCCAGCCGCTTGACTGCGGGCCGCACCCTGATCCACGTGTTTGCCGATGCGCAACCCGACGCCAGCTTTACCCGCGTCGAGGCAAGCCTGGAAGACGTGTATTTTGCCGCAGGTGCCAACTTGCTGCAAAGCGCAGCGTAAGGAGGAGCCTCCCATGCTGGCCATTATCCGGTTTGACCTGCGCCAAAAGATGCGCAGTATGTCTACTTATGTGTATTTTGGGATGTTCTTTTTCTTTGCCATTTTGCTCATGGCGCTTGAAGGCGGCGTCTTCCCCGGCACTTCGTCCGATGCAGCGGGTAAAGTTCATCTCAACTCGCCCTATAGCCTGATGCAATCGGCTCACCTGCTGGGCATGTTTGCCATCGTGATTATCGCCGCCATGATGGGGCGTGCGGTGCAACAGGATACCGAACACAATATCTGGCATTTTTTCTATGCTGCCCCCATCAGCAAGATACAATACCTAGGCGGGCGTTTTGTCTCGGCGTTTTTATGCCTGTTCATCATACTCACCAGTATTGGCCTGGGTGATTTTATAGGATGTTTTTTACCGGGCATGAATCGCGAACTATTGGGCGAAATACGCCTGTCGGCGCATGTTATGCCCTATCTGACGATTTTATTGCCCAATTTACTGATTTTCGGCACCCTGTTTTTTACCATCGGCGCACTGGCGCGGCGCATGTTGCCCGTGTATATATTGGGCGTGGTGCTGTTGATTGGCAATCTCATCGCAACCCCCATGGCCAGTGAACTGGACAACCGCACCCTGGCCGCCTTGCTCGACCCGTTTGGCCGACAGGCGATGCGCACCATCACCGAATATTGGAGTGTGGCCGATAAAAATACCCGCTTAATCCCGCTGGAAGGCCTGTTTTTGGCGAACCGCCTGGCATGGGGCGCTTTTGCCTTGCTGAGCGCGCTGTTTTGCTATTGGCGCTTTGATTTTAGCGCCGCCAGCATGGGCGGCAAACCGGATCATGACGACGTTGACAGCACGCCGCCCGCCAAGGTCGCGCCCGATACCATTATCCCCAATTTTGCGCCATCCAACCTGTGGTCGCTATTCAGGCAGCAATGCCGCCTGGATATCAGGGAAACCATCAAAAACGTGTATTTCGGCGTGATCGTGCTCTCGGGCGTGTTATTGATGCTGGGCCTGTCTACCATTACAGACAAGTTTGGCACAGCAACCTGGCCGGTAACGTATTCCATCATCGAGCTATTATCCGGTAGCTTTGCCTTGTTCATGCTCATCATTACCACCGTGTATGCCGGAGAACTGGTCTGGCGCGAGCGTGATGCACGCATTGCCCAATTGCTGGACGCACTGCCGATCCCCAACTGGATGCCACTCATGGCCAAAGTAACGACTTTGATCGTCTTGCAGGGTGGCTTATTGCTCATGGTCATGCTGTGCGGCTTGATCGTTCAAAGTGCAAAAGGCTATACCCATTTTGAGATCGGGCAATACCTGTTCAGCCTGTTTGTCATGCAATGGCCACTCTACGCCTTACTTGCGGTGCTGGCCGTCACCCTCCAGGTTTTGATCGATAATAAATATCTGGCCTATTTCGCCATGATCGGCTTTTATGGCTTTATGATCATGGCCAGGCCAATGGGGCTAGAACACCCGATGTGGGTTTATGCAAGCGGACTACCGATTCAATATTCCGATATGGATGGCTATGGCTCGCGCTTGATCGAACTGGCCTGGTACAATGTTTTTTGGGGTGGGCTGGCACTGGCCATGTTGGCACTATGCGCCGCCCTGTGGGTACGCGGCACGAGTCAAGCCTGGTCAGGCCGGGTGCTGGCGGCAAAACATGAAATCACCCCTTTCATGAAGCGCAGCTTCATACTCGGTTGCAGCCTGTTTGTGCTGGTGGGCAGCTTATTGTTTTACCACAACAATATACTTCAACCCTGGCGCAACAGCAAAGACACGGAATTGAAACAGGCAAACTATGAAAAGCAATATAAAAAATTGGCTGGCAAGGCGCAACCCCGCATTACCGCCATCAACATGAAAGTGGATATTTTTCCGCAGCAGCGGCGTGCCCAAATCAAGGGCAGCTATGTTTTGCAAAATAAAACGACTCAGGCCATTGATGAGATTTATATCAGCATGGTAGAGAGCTTTGAGATCAGGAAATTTGAATTTGATCGCGCCAATCAGGCAGGGATTCAAGATAAAAATGGATTTTACAGCTTTAAATTGAAGCAAGCCCTAGCTGCGGGCGAAAAAATCAAGTTTGATTTTGAACTGGAGGCAGAGCCCAAGGGCACCGCCGGCATGGGTTCGCTCACGCCGATAAAGGGCAATGGCACCTTCTTCAACTATGGCCTGATGCCGCACATCGGTTATGCCAAAGACGCGGAATTAAGCGAAGAAGAAGCACGCAAAAAACATGAACTGCCCGCCAAAGAGTTAATGGCAGCGCGCGACGACCCCAAAGCCCAGACGCATACCTATATTTCGCACGACGCCGATTGGATCACCTTTGATGCCACCGTTTCCACCAGTGAGGATCAAATCGCGATTGCACCGGGCGTGCTGGATAAAACCTGGAGCGAAAACGGCCGGCGCTATTTTCACTACAAAATGGAGAAACCGATCCTGAAATTTTATGCCTTTTTATCGGCCCGATATGCGGTTAAAAAAGACAAATGGAACGATGTGGATATTGAAATTAATTACCATCCGGGCCATGAATACAATCTGGAGCGCATGATCGCCGGGGTGAAAGCTGGTTTGGCCTATAACAGCCAAAATTTTGGGCCGTATCAACATAAGTTGGTGCGTATTGTCGAATTTCCGCGCTATGACACCTTTGCCCAGTCTTTCCCCAACACCATACCGTATTCTGAAAGTATCGGTTTTATTGCCAAGGTGGATGATAAAAATCCGACCGATCTCGATTACCCGTTTTTTGTCACCGCGCACGAAGTCGCCCATCAATGGTGGGGGCATCAGGTGGTGGGGGCCGATGCCAAGGGCAGCACGGTGTTATCCGAATCGCTGGCCGAATATTCAGCCCTGATGGTAATGCAGCAAAAATATGGCAAAGACAAAATGCGGCGCTTTTTGAAATATAACCTAGACCGATATTTAAAAGGCCGGGCCATGGAGCGCAAAAAGGAATTGCCCCTGGCGCACAATGAAAAGCAAGGCTATATCCACTATGACAAAGGCAGTTTGATCATGTACTTGCTACAAGACCAAATCGGGGCCGATAAAGTCAATGCGGCCTTGCGTGAGTTGATTGAAACATATGGTAGTAAAGGCCCGCCCTGGCCCAATAGCACGGCCTTAGTCAATGCCTTGCGTAAGGTCACGCCACCACAACAGCATGCCATGTTGGATGATATGTTTGAGTCGATTATTTTGTATGAAAACCGCGCCTTGTCAGCCACTGCCAAACGCTTGGGCAAGGATGAATATGACGTCACGCTCACGGCAAGCAGCAAAAAGAAGAAGGCCGACAGTTTGGGTGAAGAAAAAGAGGTACCCTTGAATGAATGGATGGATATAGGCATCGACGACAAAGACGGCCAGCCTTTGCTGCGCGAGCGGCGTCTGGTGAATCATAAAGACTTGACGTTTGTGATGCGGGTAAAAGGCCAGCCTGCCAAAGCGGGGCTGGACCCGGATATCAAATATATCGACCGCAAGTCGGACGATAATATGATCAAGATCGAGATGCCGAAATAACAGCCGCCTCACGCCCTGCTGCCAGCGGGACTGGCAGCCGCACTGGCAGCCGCACTGGCAGCCGCACCCAAACTCAGGCCAGGATGTTAGCCAACCTTGGCCAGACGTTGCTCGCGGTAGATGCGTAACACATATTGCCCGGTTGGGCTGGCGCGCAATTCGGTAACCACTTTTTGCGCCTCAGCGGGCACATTTTCGAAGCTGGGCAAAGCGCCCTGATGCTCGGCTGGCAGCAGCATGGGGGCGGCGTTGACGGCAAACAGCAAATCGCACATGGTAAATTGTTGGCCCAGTAAATACGGTCGGCCATCGGCCAGGGTGGCTTCAATGGTGGCGAAAAACTTTTTCACATCCAGCAAAGCCAGCTCGGCCACCCTTTGGTTCAATTCCAGTTTGGTGAGCAAAAAATCGCGCAGAACGCCGTAAGTCAAGTGTACCAGCGGTTTTTCATACCAGGGAATGGCGTGCAAAAAAACTGGCAGCATGGCCGCGCGCGCTTGCAGAAAATTAAAGTAGGCCCAGGCGCGCACCGAACCACCCATTTTGATTGAATACTCATCTCAGGCGGCGGTAACGGCGGCCTGCCCTGCCGCATCGGCGGGGATAAGGCGCTGTGACACGGGCACGAGGGCTTCAAAATGCTCAGAAATGGCCAGTGCGCCCGAGAGTACTTTACCCGGCAAAACCAGGGTGGGCGCGCCCGGTAAAGGGCTGTTGTAGTGTTTGATGGCAAAGGGGAAAACAAAGAGCGAATGGCCACATTCCTTGTATTGCGGGCCGAAGCGGAAAGATAACCAACGTCCGACTTCGCAATCCAAACTGGGCGGATAGGTAACGAGTGGGACGATAGTGGCCATGGTGGATCTCCGTATCAAAGTGCAAAGGGTTGAGCTTGCCTGACACTGCGCCGACAAGAAAAATTGATTATCGCTGGTATCGGGTGGGATTCATATCATTAGTGTGTTTCGATGTTGCCATCCAACCACAATTATCCATGCAAGACTCAGGTGCGCGACACCTGCTCTTTTATCAAACTGGACATATAATTTCGCATGGCCCGGCAATTCTGATTATTTACAACTACCCAATACCACTTTATCTCAAAACGAGATACAATACGCACCATGAGAGTCATATCTAACAAAGCCTTGGTCGAATTTTCTAAAATTCACCCGACCGCCACCCAGCCATTGCAAGTGTGGCGCAAGCTGGTTGAAGCAAGATCGTATGCAAGCTTTGCCGATATCAAATCGGTATTTAATACGGTTGACAGCGTTGGGGATTTTTATGTATTTGACCTTGGTGGTAACAAATTCCGCATCATTGCTATCGTTGATCTGAATTACCAAAAAGTCTATCTGAAACATGTTTTTACCCACAAGGAGTACGACAAATGGAAGCCGTAATCGACAAATCGATCATCGCTGAAATCACCTCCCACTTTCAGGCACTCACTGCCATCGTCCCCTTGCGTACCATCCGCAACGAACAAGACTACGACAAAGCGGTGCTGGTATTGAACCAGTTACTGGAACTGGGTTCCTTTGACGAGCAAGACCCCTTGGCCGATCTGGTCAACACGCTGAGCACGTTAATCGCAGAATACGACGACCAACACTACCCCCAACAAGCCGTTGCCCCGGTCGAAGTATTGCGTTTTTTAATGGAACAACACCAGTTGCCGCAATCCGGTTTGCCCGAAATTGGCACCCAGGGCGTGGTGTCCGAAATATTGAATGGCAAACGAGAGCTGAATGTACGCCAAATCCGCGCACTGGCAGAACGATTTTCTGTGCCTGCAAGTGTTTTTATTTAACTTCAAGCGCAATCGAACATGACAACGAATGTTACGTGTGGCCATGACGCACCCCAATGTATTGCGTAAATTGGTTGAAAGTTGTTAAGCTCTGCCACACTCTGTTTGCCAAGCGCACGAATCGTGGGGTAGCGCTTGTCCACTCCCAGGTGGCATGCATCACCGCACAAAATCTATACCATACCAGCAAAACCACTTCAATATTTTTCAATACCACTTAAATACCTGTTGACAACCACAACGGGGCTGCCTATAGTACCAACTGCAATTCGCCTGTGATGCCAATTTCGGCATGGCAGCGCGTCCCAAACACACTAAAATAAAGCGAAACAGCAAGCATGCAAACATTGCCCGAATTTTGGATAGGCGTAGATGGCGGCGGCACTGGTACACGGGTGCGCTTGCAGCGCGCCAACGGCACCGTACTCAGCCATGGCCACGCAGGGCCTTCGGGCTTGATGCATGGTGCCACGGCCGCGTGGAGCGCCATCGATACGGCCATTAACATCGCCTTTGAACAAGCCAACCTGAACCGCCCCGCTGCTGCCAACATCGCACTCGGGCTGGGGCTGGCAGGGGTACACAACCCACAATGGGCCGCCGATTTTATTGCGCAAGACCCCGGCTACGCGCGGCTGGTGCTGGAAACCGATGCCTTTACCACCCTGCTGGGCGCACACCAGGGCCAAGCGGGCGCAATTGTGGCACTGGGCACGGGCAGCGTGGGCGAGGCACTGCTGCCCGACCTGACCCGGCGCGAAGTGGGCGGCTGGGGCTTTCCGGCAGGTGATGAAGCCAGCGGCGCGTGGCTCGGCTTGCGCGCGGTCGCCCACGCCCAGCAGGCAATGGACGGACGCTGCGCTGCCACATCTTTTTCTGATGCGGTGTTGGCAGCCTGCGGTGGCCAGCGCGATGCGTTTTTTGCCTGGTTAAGCCAGGCCAACCAAACCCGCTACGCGCAACTGGCCCCGATGGTGATTGATTATGCCCACAACAACGACGCCGCACAGGAAATGATGCGGCTGGCCGGCCAGGAAGCCGGAAAAATCGCCATGGCACTCGACCCAAGCGGCCAACTACCGCTGGCCTTGTGCGGCGGTCTGGCCAGCGCAATCCAAGCTTATTTACCCGCGCCGATTCTGGCGCGCCTGGTGCCAGCCCATGACGATGCGGTCGGCGGTGCCCTGCTTTTGATACGCCGCCACAGAAAGACACCCAACCATGTTCATTGAACTCGATCAGTTTAAACCCAACCCCGACAGCATCACCCCGCTATATTTGCAATTAGCCGACAAACTCTCGGAAGCCATTTCGCGCGGACTATGGAAACCCAACGAAGCGCTGCCTTCCGAGCGCATGTTGTCCGAGCATTTGGCGCTCTCACGCGTGACCGCACGTAAAGCAATTGACATGCTGTGCGAACGCGGCATGCTCACCCGAAAACGCGGCTCGGGCACCTATATTACACCCAAGCTGGAACAACCCTTATCGCGCCTATCCAGCTTTAGCGAAGAATTACAATTGCGCGGCTTTGTGGCAGGTTCCCGGTGGATCAAGCGCGAAACCGGGGTGGCTACGCCGGAAGAATTACTGGCGCTGGGTTTATCGCCCAATACCTTTGTGGCGCGCTTAAAACGCTTACGCACCGCCGACGCCATGATAATGGCCATTGAAACCTCCACCCTGCCCCTGCAATACCTGCCCAACCCCGAATTGGTGACCGATTCACTCTACGGTTATTTGGAAACACGCGGTTTTTTACCCGCGCGCGCGCTGCAACATATCCGCGCCATTAACGCCAGCGCGGAACAGGCACGGCTGGCGGGTATCCGCCCCGGTATGGCGATGTTGCATATCACCCGCGTTGGCTACCTGGAAAACGGCAGTGCCATGGAGCTGACCCATTCCTGGTGCCGCAGCGATTATTATGAATTTGTAGCGGAGTCGCGTCGATGAAAATTATGCAGCAAAATCAGCAGCAAAATCAACAAACCATCCACGGCAATGTGCTCACGCAAGAGGGCTGGCGCAATGGCGCTTTGGTTTTCAACGAGCATATTCTGGATATTTTGGGTGATTCGGTCAACCCGGCCATCAATGAAGATGATTATATTTTGCCCGGCTTTGTCGATTTGCATGTGCATGGCGGCGGCGGTAAAGACACCATGCAGGCTGGCGATGCGGTGCATATTATCGCGCAAACCCATGCGCGCCACGGCACCACCAGCTTGCTGGCCACCACCATGACCGCGCCGCTAGCCGATATTGAAGTGGCACTGGCTGCCATTGGCCAGGCATGCCAACAGCGGCGCAGCCAGAGCGCGCGCATTTTGGGCGCGCATCTGGAAGGCCCGTATATCAGCGCCAAAAAGCTCGGCGCGCAACCCGCTTATGCCTGCATCGCCCATATTGAAGAAGTCCAACGCCTGGCCACCCTGGCCCCCTTGCGCCTGATTACGGTTGCGCCCGAAATTGAAGGGCATCAAGAATTAATTCGCGCAATGAGCGAGGCTGGCATGCGGGTGCAACTGGGCCACACCGACGGCAGTTATGAAGACGGCGTGGCCGCGCTACGCCACGGGGCCAGCGGCTTTACCCATTTATTCAATGCCATGACCAGTTTTCATCATCGCCAACCGGGCATGGTGGGGGCCGCGTTGGCCCATGCCGAGTATGCCGAAATCATCCCCGATTTATTACACGTTCATCCGGGCGCGATTAAAGCCGCGTTACGCGCCATTCCGCGCCTGTATTGCGTCACCGATTCCACCGCCGCCACCGGCATGCCGGACGGGCCGTATATGCTGGGCCGCGTGCAAGTCCACAAATGCATGGGCGGGGTACGGCTGGCCGATGGCACCCTGGCTGGCAGTACCTTAACCATGGATCAAGCGTTACGTAATCTGGTCTCGCTGGGTTTGGATTTGGCCGATGCCTCACGCCGGGTTTCCACCCATGCGGCCGATTATTTGGGCCTGAACGATCGTGGCCGCCTGACGCCTGGTGCCATGGCGGACATGGTGGTACTGGATCGAAATTTGGAACTGAAAGCTGTCTATATCGAAGGGGAAAGAATTGGCCTCATCAACAATAACCCCACCGACCTCACCAACCCACATGGAAAATGCAACGAAAATACCAAGAAAAATGCGCCAACAACCTGAAACAAATAGCGCATGGGCCATATTTCTGAAATAATACTGCACATTCAGTTTGCCCAATACTGTTTGACCAATCTCCATTCTATTTATTTAAAAGAGACTAACCATGCCCTCCACCCCCTCCAATCGCATCACTCGCTTTAGCCGTATTGCTTTCATGATTGCCGCCCTGGCGCTGCCATTATCTGGCGTGCTTGCCGCCGATGCAAAAAAAGAACCCGAAGCAGCACGCGAAGTCGTCGCCAAGCCGATTAATGCAATCAATGAATTAATCAAAAACAAGAAATATCCTGAAGCGTTCGCTAAAATTGACGAAGCAGAAAAAGCCACCGACCGCACCGATTACGAAAACTATATTATCGAACGCACCCGTGCCGCGCTTGCCTCGGCGGCTGGCGATACCGATGTCTTGATCAAGTCACTTGAAATACTGTTGAAAGGCAACCGACTGGAGAAAGCCGAACAACCTGTGTTCATGAAAAACCTGATTGCCAGCTACTACAATAAAAAGAATTTTGCCAAAGTGACGGAATGGATTGAGCGTTTCAATAAAGATGGCAATAAAGACGATCAAATGCACACCTTATTGATTCAGGCTTACTTTCTGAATGGCGATTTTGCCTCTGCCATGCGTGAGTTGCAAGCCGATATCGCCGCCCTGGAGGCCGCAGGTAAAGTACCGGAACAAGACCAGATCACTTTATTGCGCAACTGCGCCGCCAAACTCAAAGACAAAGTGGTGTACGACAAGGTGCTGGAAAAAATGGCCACCTACTACCCGACGCCCGAACATTGGGATGAATTCCTGGGCCGCTTTGAAGGTAGCCGCGTGGTACATGAACGCCTGTACCTCGACCTGTACCGCTTGCGCCTGCTCACCGTTAAAGCTTTGTCCGAAGTCGATGCCAAAGAAATGGTGGAATTGTCTTTACTCGCCACCTTGCCCGGTGAAGCCAAAAAAACCATCGACCTGAGCTTTGAAAATGGCACCTTTGGCAAAGGCCCGAATGCCAACGACCATAAAAAGCTGCGCGACAAGGTTAATAAATCGACGGCCGACGACTTGAAAAACATCGGCCAAGGTGAAATTACCGCCGGCAAATCCAAAGAAGGCAATGCGCTGGTGAATGTGGGCATGGCCTATATCAGCCATGGTCAATTCGACAAAGGCATCAGCCTGATCGAACAAGGCATCAAAGTCGGCAAGTTAAAACACCCGGAAGATGCCAAACTACGTTTGGCCGAAGGGCAAATCATGGCGGGTAAAAAAGCCGAAGCACTGGCCACCCTGAAAACCATTCAGGGCGGCGATGGCTTGCCCGAATTGGCGCGTATCTTTGCGATTGTGGTCAATCAAAAGTAAAGTCAAAAGTAACATCGACAAACAAACCAGGTGCCGCAACATATTGGTTTGATGAATGGCGCAGTTTTTGGCGGGGTGGGAACAGGTGCCCACCCCGTCAAATCAATTTATTTCACATAAAACCAGATTCTTCTTGACCTTCCCACGATAGCAAGGCTTACTATTTCCGTTATCGCAAACTTCCCAACGGGTATGTCATCATGAAACCATCTGCCGCCATCACACTCGACATAGAGGGCATGAGCTGTGCCGCCTGCGCCACCCGCATCGAAAAAGTTTTGTCCAAGCTCGATGAGGTAGAACAAGCGTCGGTCAATTTTGCCACCGAGCGCGCCACGGTGCAACTCAAAGCCCAAACTCAAACCGAACCAACGCTGCCACGCTTGCTGCAAGCCATCGAAAAAGCGGGCTACCACGCGCAACTGCCTGACACCCGGCCTAACGCGCCCGACACCGCCAACAAAGCAGCACAGGCCCACCATGGCTTATGGTTAATTGCTTGCGGCTTGCTCGCCTTTCCCCTCACCCTACCCATGTTTGGCATGATCTTTGGCCAGCACTGGATGATGCCGTCCCTGTGGCAATGGTTGCTGGCAACCCCGGTGCAATTTGTATTTGGTGCCCGTTTTTACCGTGCTGCCTGGGCCGCCTTACGCGCCAAAAGCGGGAATATGGATTTATTGGTGGCCCTGGGCACCAGCGCAGCCTATGGTTTAAGCCTGTACCAATGGCAGCAGGGACAAATCGACGACTTGTATTTTGAAGCATCGGCCGTGGTGATTAGCCTGGTATTACTGGGCAAATGGCTGGAACAACGCGCCAAACACCAAACCACCGAAGCCATCCGCGCCCTCCAGGCGCTGCGCCCGGCCACCGCACGGGTGCGCCGCGCGGGGGTGGATAGCGATGTGCCGATTGAAAAAATTATCATTGGCGACCTGGTAGTCATCCGCCCCGGTGAAAAAGTCAGCGTTGATGGGGTGGTGCAAGAGGGCGAAAGCCAGGTCGATGAAGCCTTGATCAGCGGCGAAAGCCTGCCCGTTTTGAAACAAGCCGGTGCGCAAGTGACCGGGGGCGCGATTAATGGTGATGGCTTGTTGTTGGTGCAAACCACGGCCATTGGCAATGAAACCACGCTGGCACGCATTATCCGGCTGGTAGAACAAGCCCAGGCGGGCAAAGCGCCGATTCAACATCTGGTGGATCAGGTGAGCGCCGTATTTGTGCCTGTGATTGTGGGTGTGGCGCTACTCACGCTGGTGGTATGGCTAATGCTGGGCAGCGGCATCGCGCTGGCCATGATTCATGCCGTTACGGTATTGGTGATTGCCTGCCCCTGCGCGCTCGGTTTAGCCACCCCCACCGCCATTATGGTGGGCACCGGGGTGGCGGCGCGCCACGGGATTTTGATTAAAGACGCACTCGCGCTGGAGAGTGCGCATAAACTCAGTTGCGTGGTGTTCGATAAAACCGGCACCTTAACCGCGGGCAAACCGGGGGTCGTAAAAATCCTGGCGCAAGGCATTAGCGAGCAGCGCTTATTGCAATTGGCGCACGCTCTTGCAGCGGGTGACCAACACCCTTTATCCAAGGCGATTGTGTTACACGCCCAAAGCAACCCGGCCCCGGTTTTGCCCGCCAGCGGCTTGCAAGCCCTGCCGGGCATGGGGCTGGCAGCACAAGTGGATGGCTTGGCGCTGTGCCTGGGCAACCGCCGCTTGCTGCAACAATACCAGCTCGATGCGGGTGCCCTGGCCCACGAGGCGCAAGCACTGGAGCAACAAGGCTATAGCGTCAGTTGGCTGGCCAGCCTGAACCCAAGCCAGGCGGGTGGGCAAGTTCTGGGTTTGCTGGCCTTTGGCGATGCCATCAAACCCGGTGCGCAACAGGCGATTGCACGCCTGCACGCAATGCAGATTAAAACAGTGCTGTTAAGTGGAGACAATCAGGGTAGTGCCGACAAAGTTGGCCATAGCCTTGGCATCAAGCAAATTTTGGCGCAAGTACTACCGGGGGATAAAGCCGAGAAAATTCGCAGCTTAAAGCATGAAGGCTATTTGGTGGCGATGGTGGGTGACGGTATCAATGACGCCCCTGCCCTGGCCGCAGCGGATGTGGGCATTGCCATGGGTAGCGGCACCGATGTCGCCATGCACGCGGCGGGCATTACCTTAATGCGCGCCAACCCTGGGCTGGTGGCCGATGCCATCGATATTTCGCGCCAAACTTATCGCAAAATCCAGCAAAACCTGTTTTGGGCCTTTGTGTACAACATCGTCGGCATTCCACTGGCTGCCCTGGGCTTGATCAACCCCATGTTGGCCGGTGCCGCCATGGCCTTAAGCTCGGTCTGCGTGGTGAGTAACGCCCTGCTATTACGCCGCTGGCACCCCGCTCAATCAAACTAATTCATACAAAGTTGCCGCAAGAACATATTTCATGTTACCATGCGGCATGCTTTGGAGTGAGTTTAGGTCTTTTCATGGCAGCTATCAACCATGAGTAATCTGACTTTCGATCCCACACCCGCTCGCCTTTCATGATTTTGGCTTGACTTCTCCCGATACCGACTCCATCGAACCGAAGCAAGCTGATATTTACCATCAGCATTCCTGAGAGCAACTAAAATGAAAGCTTGGCACCATAACAAACCAATGGGAAAGGCAGGCAGCAAAATGAATATTGGACAAGCGGCATTAGCCAGCGGTATTTCCGCAAAGATGATACGCCACTACGAAAGCCTGGGTTTGCTCTCCCCTGGCCGTTCCGAATCGGGTTATCGCATTTATGACGAGCATGATTTGCACTGGTTGCGTTTTATCCGGCGCGCGCGCTTGCTTGGTTTCTCACTGTTTCAAATTCGCAGCTTATTAAGCCTCTGGGCTGATCGCTCACGCGCCAGCAGCGATGTCAAGAAAATTGCCGGGAAACACATCGCTGACCTGAATCAACGCATCAATGAATTAATTGAAATGCGCGATTCCTTGCAAAGTTTGACTCAATCTTGCAGCGACGATCAAAACCCGAATTGCGCAATCCTGCAAGGTTTGGCCGACAATTGAAATCTGCCCTTTCCAATGCGTGCGCATAAGCGCCACGGCTTGAAAAATAGCGTATATTGCTCCTGATCATCACTGTATTATCGAATGGCAGAAGCAGTTAAAACAAGATTCATTAATCAAGGAGAATGAAAACCTATGAATCGCAAGCGTGTTACCGAAGCCGACGTTGCCATGGGCAGCACCGTGCCATGGGATATTCATGGCGAAGCGGGCGAGCTATTGGTGCGAAAAGGCCACGTTATCTCCAGCGTCAAGCAACTGGAAACCTTGATCAAACGCGGCTTGTATTCAGCCCATGTCGAACCCACCCCGGGGGATCGCCCCAAGCCACCCTCGGTGTTACGCATGCTCAATGCGGCCAATCGTCGGCTTGAATTATTATTAACCGAAATCAGCCTGGGGCAAGATCACGGCCATATCAAAGATAAACTACTCGAAGTGGCCAAAGTGGTCACCATGGCGGTCGATTTACAGCCCGAAGTGGCGCAAGCCTGTATTTTGCACAATCAAAAAGTTGGGCATTATGCGATTCGGCATTGCCTCGATAGCGCGGTGATTGCGCTATTGATTGCGCGCGGCATGAAAAAAGTGCCGTATGAATGTCTGGTCATCACGGCGGCGGCGTTGACCATGAATGTGGGCATGTTGGCGCATCAGGAGCGCTTGCAATCCACCCAGGGCATATTGCCGCCGGAAGACCTTGATTTAATCCATCACCACCCGGAAAGAAGTGTGGAATTATTACGTCACGCCGGGGTGGACGACAACGCCTGGCTGGCTTGCGTGCTGATGCATCATGAAAATGAAAATGGCAGTGGCTACCCGTATCGCAAATTCAGCCATGATATTCCGCTCGATGCCAAAATCATTTCCCTGGCCGACCGCTATTGCGCCCGCATTTCCACCCGCAGCTATCGCAAATCACTCAAACCCAATGCGGCGCTACGTGAGATGCTGATGGAAGGCAAGGAAACCATCAACCCGGCTTTGGGCAGTATTTTTATCAAGGAACTGGGCATTTACCCGATTGGCACCTTTGTGCGGCTGGAAAATGGCGAAGTCGGGGTGGTCACCGCCAAGGGTAGCAGTACTACCACGCCGGTGGTGTTTTCACTGGTGGGGCCGCGCGGCGCGCCGCTGGATGCCGTGATCAAACGCGACACCACCAAACCCCTGTGCGGGGTGCGGGAGGTGTTGAATGAAGATCAGGCGGCGATTGGGTTTAATCTGGATCAATTGTGGGGGCCGGTGGCGGCGAGTTGAGTGTGCGAATTCAATGTGCAGGCGCGCACGCGGGGCCTGGAAGCCTCGCGCAATGAAGCGTTGAAGGCCAATGCTGACAAGCGCAAGCTGATTCAAAAAGTGCATAGCGTGGTGGAAGACGAGCGCAAGAGCATTGCGATTGAAATCCACGATGAACTCAACGCCTCCTTGATTGCGGCGCGGCTGGAATCGCAGCGCATTTTGCAACTGGCCACGCACATGCCCGATAGCGCGGCGGTAGAAGAGATACGCAGCAAGGCGCAGGCGATTGGGCTTGCGCTTGCTGGCGGGGGCGCTGGAGATTGAAGTCAAGGATGATGGGCGGGGGTTTGATGTGGAAACCGCTGCCGCTGGCATTGGTTTGATTGGTATGCGCGAACGGGTGGCGGGGTGGAATGGGCAGATGCGGATGAGTAGTGCGCCGGGGGCGGGGACGATGTTGCAGATTAGGCCTGGGGGGCGGCTTCCCATAGGGCGCGGCTGGCCAGCATTTGCTGCCTTGGTTCCGGCACCAATGAATGCGGCAACATGACGACGCGGTCTTTGTTGCCTTTGGCTTGCCGCACGATGATGATGTGGCGGTCAAAGTCCACGTCTTTTGCCCGTAATCGCAAGCCTTCCATCAGGCGCATTCCCGTGCCATAAAGCAAACGGGCAATCAAGCTCATTTGGCCATCCAAAACGGCAAATACCGCAGCCACTTCAGCCTTGGTTAACACCGAAGGTATCCGCTTGGGGGTGGTCGGGCGATTGATATTGTCTAGCCAAGGCAATTCAATATCTAACACTTCACGATACAAAAACAGCAATGCGCTTAATGCCTGATTGTGGGTTGATGCAGAAACTTTACGTTGTGTTGCAAGCATGGCTAGAAACGCTTCAAGTTGCGGTGCGCCCATGTCACGAGGGTGTTTCATTTCATGCCAACGAATAAAAAATTTTATCCAGTACACGTAGAGTTTCTCAGTATTCAAACTATAATGCAGGTAGCGAATTCGTTCCCGCACTTGATCTAATAAGCGGATGGATTGCAACGGAGGTTTGCCGGGTTTCATGATTTTATTATGCCTGTTTAAAAACACAGTATGGTCAATGGAGACGCAGTGTGCAAGCCATTTTTAGCGGTTTTTTGCGGCCAATGTATACCTCAGCCGCCGATGTATACCGCAGCAGTTGAGGTATACATTACGTTAGCAAGCCGGGTATCATCGATAAAATGGCGAATTTAAATATGAAAGCAATAACCAAAGAGCGTGAAATGGTTCACCATGGTGAGTCAAAATCTGGAATTGTTATGCATAATTTTTTATGCCATTTAGACGAAACATTTAACGCATCAAGTAATTCTTTGTTTTTAGATTTTTTCCAAAAAAACAAAGATATATCAAAATGGATGATTTTTAGCGACTACGCACTCAATGACAGAAACAAGCCGAACGATGCAATTACATTCTCCATTTTCCCTTACGCGGCCAGTTTTACAGATCTCGGCAAATTAATTGATAAATTATCTTTTAAAGACATAAAAAATCTTAAAAAGGTAAATCCTAAGTTCCTGAACTTCATCAACGAAAGTGAGATCATGAACATATCCATCATAATGGATAAGAACATGAAATTAGATCCATTCAACGAGCGCGAGGCGTTAAAGACTTGCTACAAAACAGCCATTAATCAAGTCAGTTATTGGATAAAAAATGAAGGCGAAAAAGAAAACTACATGCGCATACAAAAGGCTTACAACATTCTACTCGACGAGGTAACAAAGCCGGGGGTGAACTTAAAAAACATAAGAAATATCGAAATAGTATCTAATCTGATTGCCTATATAACATTTCAGGTTTGCAAATCGACAGATATTGAGACTATTGGTTGGTTTTCTGATAGAGACAGCATGCTAAACCATAAAATTGCAAAATTTTCCATGCCAGTAATATTTGACTTGGCTCATAATTTATTTCATAACCTAATGTCCTCAGAAGGCAGTGATTACACGGAAAATTTCGTTTTTGGGCTGCCTGAAAAAACAGGTAGTGTATGGTATGACTCTTTCAATAGGATACCTGACCTAATAGCCGCAACGCTTGCGGATTATGATTACAAAAATAATTTGAGCAGCCACGATAAGTTTATTCCCGTAATCGAGAATATCCTTACCAACCGAAATAAATGCTTAATATATAAAATACATACACTTAACGATGGCTTCCAGGCTGGATATTTACCATTTTTTCGGCAAGGTGAGGCTTGCTAACAAATCAATCAACCGGACTCGCTAAAGCGAGCCAGTTATTTCCAACGTCAGCCTTCTCTCGGAACTATTGCCATGCTGCTAAATATCAACACCAAGACTCGCTTCGCGGAAAAGCGCCGGACGGAACGATTAAAGTCCTTCGGCCTTAACGAGCGAGGGCTGCAAGATATTCTCTTCAGATCATTAGATAGGTTGTTTCCAGATGATGAACTGATTCTCTTGATGCAGTCCCGTAGTTGGCAAGAAGAACCCGATTTGATGGCAGTAGACAGGGCAGGCAATCTCTTCATTTTTGAGCTGAAAGCTTGGGAGTCTCACAGCTCGAATTTGCTTCAAGTGCTCCGTTACGGCCAGATTTACGGTGCGATGAAGTACCCCGAGTTGGACGCTTGGTTCAAAAGGGCAACCGACCCATCCCAATCACTCAAAGTGGCTCACAAAGCAAAATTTGGCGTTGAGTTATCGGATGAAGATTTCAACCGAAAGCAGATTTTTGTAGTGATGACCAATGGCTTGGATTACCGAACCCGAGAGGCTGCCCAGTATTGGCGCTCCAGCGGGTTAGATGTACGACCTTGGGTCTACCGCGTCTACGCAGGCGGTGCCGATGAAATGTTGCTTGAAATGTCACCATTCAGGGTATTCGACAATCCTTACGAAGATATTGCTGAAGGCTATTACATCCTCAACACCAATGCGAGCAACACCCAGCAAGACCATGACGACATGCTATCCCATGGCAAGGCCGCAGCTTACTTCGATCCTTGGAAGTTCAAAATCGAGAGGCTTGCTAAGGGCGATGTGGTCTTCCTCTATCAATCCGGCGTTGGCATTGTTGCGTTTGGTGAGGCAGATGGAAAGCTTGTAAAGGCACCTTATCAAGGTGATCCAGCACATCCAGATGAAGAGTACTCAATGAAACTTCAGCGATTCCAGCGTATGTCGTTACCTTTGACAGCAGCAGAAATAAAGAAAATCACGGGCGTCAATCACGTCTTCATGAGCACGATGTTCGGCCTTGACGCTGACAGTGGGAAAAAAATCAGGAAATTTATCCATGACAATTGTCAGGCATAAGGCTAACCCGGCAGTCCACACGGACGCTGCGCGATAAAGCCGCGCAGCGCCAGTGACTTCTACGTTAGCCAATAATTTCTCCGCAGGCATATATGCAAATCAGAAACGACTTTCAACCCGCCGCCTTAATACTCAGCCGACTAGCAGAATATGCAAAAGTCTTTGATGCCAACAATATGCAGCATTGGCCGCACCTAAAGAACAATGAGGACTTTAAATTCGTCTACCCGCTTCCTTGGGACGATCGTGGGCCTTTAGAGCAAATTTATTGCGACGGGAGAGATTTGGCGGTATTCATGTCATCCCGGCTCATTGAGTTTAACTACGCAGAATATTTCCCAACGCTAAAATCATTCGTTGATTCATTTCATGGCGGCTGGGTTTATCAAGTAGACCTGCTTAAAGCTGATCTTGCCCCACAGATTTAGCGCTGAACACGGGCAATATTTGCTGCGATCATGTGTTCATGATAATCGCCAACCAACATTTTTCAGAAGCAACCCTTGCCCGTATCCGTTTGC
>JBKJLF010000296.1:0-5223 GCA_046597185.1 Burkholderiaceae bacterium
CTCGCGCTTGCGCGAAGTGGATGCGCTGGATAGCGCCGGGCAAGATTTGAATATTCAGTACAAGCAAACCCTATCCGATTTGCAAGATTTGGATTACACCCAAGCCTTGTCAAAATTTGCCCAAACTCAAACCACGCTGGAAGCGGCGCAGCGCTCATTTATCAAAATTACCAGTTTGTCTTTGTTTAGCTTCCTGGGTTAAGGTTGGCGTATTTTCTGCTGGTTTATGCGTATACCTGCTTATTCAATACTTCATGCCTGTCAAATTATCCCAGGTATTTTGAAAAAAATATTTCACGCGTTTTAACAGGCCGAGCTTTTCTTCCGCGTAAGCGAGTCTGCCGCCGATGAATTTGCTCACCTTATGGGTGCGTATTTCAAATAAATATTGCTCGCCTACCTGATTGCTAATCAAAATATCCCGATAACAGGGCAAAAACTGCATCGTCTCAAAATAGCATTCTTGCTTATCATTCTCAATGTCGTGGTTAAACGGCACGGAATAGATTTCTTCCGACCATATCAATTCCATCGTCTTTGCGTCATAGGCTTTCAGATGGCCACAATGTCGAGGGTCATCTTTGAAAATACCATCATAATCTGGTTTGTAAATCAGATTACGGTAATAGATTGGTTTCACTTCACGCGGGGGGTTGCGTTTGTAAAGCATTTCCTGCGGAAAATCTGCTTCAGTGGCTTCAACAACGTCTCTGCTGATGATATTAATCAGATAGCGTTGGTGATGTTCGTTTTCAACCAGTATGCGTTTCTTGTCTGACATAAATTTGAATCGGATAAAAAAAACATCTTGCGTCATCTCAACCAAAGGATGTTCTTCCCGATCAACATCGTATACTTTTACCTCCCATAAGACCGAGCCTTTTGTGATGTCACGCGCACGCATGTACCCGCTGCGTCTTTCAAGATCGTCATGTTGTTCAGCACGCATTTCTTCATAGCGTATGCCATTCAATTCCAATGGTGGCAATAATGGGGGGGGAGATTTGCTCATATTCTTCACTACCTTAAATCATGTCGATCAATTTATTTGCGCGCGTGCAATCTCAAACTCCACCAATTGCCCGGCCAAATCCAAAAAGCAAAAGGCCCAGCTATCACTGTTTTCAATGGCTTTGGAAAATGGAAGGCGACTCTTGCCAGGTTTGATTCCATTGCTGGCATAGTGGTAGTCATGGGTCAGCATCTCACGATGAATGACTTCGTGGATAATAATTCTCGCAAAATTGCGTGTGCCGTTAATGACCGGATTTTCCTTGAAAAATCCCTCTTGAATGTAAATAGTGACGATTGGGTCGCCTTTTTTAAAGACAAAAGCCTCAGAAACTTTCAACTTGCCGTCTTGGGTGCCGCTAATAGCATCGCGTAATTGTGGGTGATCCGTCAACACTAATTTTTTGGAACGTAACACCGTGAGCGCTTTACGTGCACCAGTGCGTAACTGTTCGCGCGCGAGGGTAATTTGTTCAGCCGTCGTTTCTTCATCAGCGAACCATTTCATGAGTTTTTTAGTCGCCACTTCCGTGTCGAGCACAGCCCAGGCTTTTTCGATATAGGCTGCCGCATAAAAGACCGCATCGGTCAGTTGTTCCCGCAACTTGGTTGGTAATAGTAGATCGTCCAGGGTTGCTGCCTCAGCTAATAAGGATAAAATCGTCGCCCCGTTGGCATAGCGAAAAGCATTACTTGGCCAATCCTTAAATTGCGGTGGCAAGGCTAAAACGGAAATGGTGTGGCCTTTGCTGAAATGGCGCTGCACATGAAGGTACAGGAAAAGCGTCAGGGCAGCCAGTTTTTGCTTGGTCTCGTCGGTGAGTTTATCGCAGTTGCTTGTTGGGCCGGGCGTGCAGTCGCCTGTCGCTGCCAGCACACCATCTTGCTGGCCAACTGCCTGGCGCGTTACGTGCATGCCCATCAGTGCGGTTTTGTGGAAGAAGATACTCTCACGCCGCCATTCTTCCAGTGCCGCAGCATGTTCAGCATGAGGCCCATCGGGCGCGCTAAAATTAACCAAACGCTGGATGATTTTTTTCAAGGCGGGAGCAAAATTGCCGGATTTGACCACGCTGTGCGCACTTGCAAGCTCTTGCGAAAAGTTGCGGCTGATATTGGTTTTTTCTGTCATGATTTTGTGTATTTAAATGTTTTAACTATATTTTTTTTGTAGTAGTCGTGGATAAAATAATTTTCTATACTAGTTGCTGAGGTTGGGCGGTTAACTATTTTTACAAAATATCAATCATGACAAATATGGTCGATGACAAGAATGCCAAACTAGTTAAGGGGCGGATTCAAGCATCAAGTGTAACACTGCGTTTAAAATCAGTGCTCCCGCCCTGCTGGTAATGCCTCATCCACTCACTGGGGCGATGCCCCAGACCCCGCACTGCCGTGGGCAGCGGCTAAGGGGAAAACGGGAAGCCCAGCAGTGGGCCGGCCACTCACAATTTGTGGAAAAAGCAACTCTTTACTGCGTCAAAAGTATACCTGTTGGCTGCGATTGTTGGCTTAAGGCAAAACGGGTGTTGCACTTGGTTTTTGAGTCTGCCGTGATTCCGGTTCACCTCAATGCATTCAAGAGCCTTTTGAAAGTTCGGTTCCTTCTTAATACCGACAATGGGTGCAGCCAAATTGAATCAAAATGCCCACACCTGGTGCCATTAATCGTTATTTATTATTCATTGCAAAACGGGTCGCTAGGCCCGGGCGGGTTTGTTTGCTGATCATGCAAATGGCATGCTACATGCCTTTCACGTTCTGCTGCTGTCAATTGCCGCTTTCCCTCTTTGGCATCCAAAAATCCTTGCTTGTACCCGAATCTGTAATAATCGCTTCTGGCCTGGGGTATTCCCCCAAACGTACTAGCTGCCAGCGCAATAAGAAGTACAAGTAGCGTTCCGGCGGCTATCTTGTAGCCTAAGTATTTGGCATCATCAATCTGTTTCGCCTTGTTAATCTCAGCTTCGGCAGCAATGGCAGCAAAGCCAGTTCCAGCATGGCTTAAAATCAAAGCCTTTTCCCTAGATGATTTACTTTTGAAAATTTCAAGCAATCGTGTTTCATCTTCGCTTAACTCAATGTGCCTTGTATTAGTTGCTTGCTTTTTGATAGCGTCTGAAATTAAATAAATGAAAAGCATTGCTCCAATTACAGTTATAGTGATCGCTTGCTCATTGGTTTGGAAAATTATAAACCATAAAGGGACTGCGCTCCCAAAGAACAAAATATCTGGATAGTATTTAAATGGCATCTGCCGAGTTTTCGCAATCGCTTTTCGGAAATACCCCAATAGCCCAAATGTTGGCAAACCCTGATAATCATTATCTTCAGTCTTTTTACCGAAGTAAAATAGTCTAAGAATTGCCAAGCCAAACAGAAACCATATTGCATAGTTATGATACTCAGTTGGGATTTCCGTGTAATAGTATGCTGGTATTGCAATTAAATGGATTATCACGGAATACAAATTCAGCTCATTGATATCTCGACCAACATTTTTATTATTGCAAATCTTTGCTATGATGCTAATTGATACCAAATCCACTAAAGCCGCTAATGTCATCAAAACTGCTACATTTTGAATGGGTGGGGAGATAACCATTGACAGTTGCAATGATAGAATCATGAATAAGGCAATTTTAACCCTGCTTTTCAATTCATCGCCTAGAATTGGTATTGCTATTTTGTCTGTCGCTGTCATTTGTGCACTCCAAAGATTTATTTATTTCCGAGGTGGTAATGTGGGAAAGGTTATGCTTGGCTCATTGGAAAGATTAGTTTGCAACCAGTTTTCCACAACAAGGTTTTCATTGGCCGGAATAGGTAAAACGCCAGCTTCAGCATTCTGTATTGGTGCGTTAAATATATCAATCATTTTGTAAGGCTCCTAGTTCATGGGTTATAGCCTTTTATTATGAGGCTTTATGGGCATATTGGCAAGAAAATCCTAAGCGTGACTAAATTCATGACCCATGATTGACTATGCTAACCCACTTCACAAGCTATTCCGAAGTTTAGGCGTGAAAATAGGGCTATTTTGTGGTTTTTATAAAATTCCCGAGTGGAAATATATTGCCCTATAGCTACTCCCATAATCTGGCAGTTGGGTTTGTAAAGTACAGGCTACCGTACTTTTGAGAGTTTGATGTAAGGCTTCTGAAAAATTACCCACTTGGGTAACAATTCCTTGTAAAAAGCAAAAAGGATTAGTAACCAGTTTCAGTTACTAATCCTTTGCTGCAATGCAATTATTCGTGGTAGTCCGTGCGGGATTCGAACCTGTGACCAACGGATTAAAAGTCCCAACAAATTGATATTTATCAGCGTTGATTGCAATGCCGAAAAATGATAATTTCATTAAAAATCAAGTACTTAATGAATTACAGACGTATATCATTGTTGAAATATGTTGATTGATCTATACTAAATTTTGCTACATAGCCCCTACATGAAACGAGAACGCCATGAAAAAAGAAAATTTCACCGCCGACAGGGTAGCCAAATTCAATTGCATAACGGGCAAGGCGCAAAGTATCTTTTGGGACGCAAAAACGCCGGGGCTTGGTCTGCGTGTTACCGCTGCGGGTGCCAAGGCTTACATATTCGAGACAAGCCTGAACGGGAAAACCTTACGAATTACAATTGGTTCGCCTCAAACCTGGAATCTTGATGCAGCGCAAAAAGAAGCTTGCGAGTTAAAAAGCATGACCAACAAGGGGCGCGACCCGCGCCAAGTCAAAGCCGACATCTTGGCCGCTGAACAAGCCGCACGCGATATCAAAGAAGCCGAACAAACCGCGATACAAACCCAAAACGCCCGCGAACCGGTAACGCTGGCTGACGTGTGGCAGGAATATATCGCGGAACGGTCGTCTGTTTGGTCTGAGCGTCATATTTTGGATCATGAGCGGATGACGCACGTCGGGGGTGAAATACGTGTCAAGAGTACCGCGCTTACGATACCGGGTTCGCTCGCATCATTGGCTGGCGTTCGCCTTGTTGACCTTACCACGGGGCGCATTGACGCATGGGCAAGGATTGAGGCAACAACCCGCCCGACGCGCGCCCGCCTTGCCTTGCGCCTGCTGAAAGCCTGCCCGAACTGGTGCGCCGCCAATCCGGCCTATGCTGATATCATCACAAACAACCCGGCAAAAAGCAAAAAAGCCCGCGAAAGCTTGGGGAAAGCCAATGTCAAAAATGACG
>JBKJLF010000400.1:0-14251 GCA_046597185.1 Burkholderiaceae bacterium
GACGCCGCATTACCCTCCCGCCCCCACCCCCGCCCTGCCACGCAAAGGCAGCCGTAGCGTAAAACACGCGCCCTGCCCCCATACCGAACTAACCGAGAGGCTACCATGGTGCTTGGCCATAATACCAAAAGAAATCGACAAACCCATGCCCATGCCTTCACCCACGGTTTTGGTAGTATAGAAGGGGTCAAAGATTTTTTCCAGTACATCTTGCTCAATCCCGGTGCCATTGTCGAGAAATTCCAGCAGCAAAAACGCATCCTCCACACGGCTGCTAATCACTAACAAGCCCGGCACACTGGCGCACAATTGCGGCGCACGGGCAATAATGGCGTGGCAGGCATTCACAATCAGATTCATGAAAACCTGATTCAATTGCGCAGGCCAACATTCCACCTCCGGGTCAACCGCCAGTTCACAACGAATCTCAACTTGATTCAGATATTGGGTGCGCACCAGATTGACGGTGGCGCGCAAGCTGTCCGCCAACGCCACCACGCGCCAATCGGCTTCGTCCAGGCGCGAAAAAGTGCGCAAATCACGCACCAAATTGCGAATGCGCACCGTGCCTTCGCTAATGGTTTCCAGCGATTGATTCAATTTATTAAACCGATGCGTGAGCGCGGCCAAAAATTCGGGCGTGGCGTCATCCCCGGCCAAATCCAGCAAAAAGCCATGCAACTCGGTTAAATCGGTGCGCAAATTGTACGCCCCAACATGGGCAAAATTGGAAGGGTTGTTAATTTCATGCGCAATGCCCGCCGTCAAGGTCCCCAGCGATACCAGCTTTTCTTGCTGCACCAACTGTGCTTGCGCCTGCCGCAGCGCCAAAATGGCTTCGGCATTGGCCAGCGCAATCGCCCCGTAAGAACAAAGGGTGCGAAAGATTAACTTTTCCCGCTCGCCATAGGCATACATTTTGTCCGATTGCACCGACATCACGCCCAGCACTCTATCGTCCACAATCAGCGGCGCAAACATGATCGATAACATATCGCGCGTCCCCGGTATGAATGTGGTATCCACCACCGCACTCTGGCGCTCTTCCACCCACTCGCGCCGCTCGCGCGCAACCCAGGCCGCATACGAGGCGGGCGAATCGATGGCGATGCTGGCCGTGGGCAGCTCGACATCATCTTCCCGCCCAAAAACCTGCTCCAGCGTGTCACCTTGCGCACTGATGCGGTAAATGGTTAAATGCGGCGCATCCAGCAAACCACCCGCATATTGATACAAGGCTGAAAACACCATGTCCTGATCCAGGTTGGCGGTAATTTCGCGCCCGATATCACCCAATTGGCGCAAGGTATCCACCGATGCTGCCAAATTCCGGTTGGCATCATTT
Source organism: Burkholderiaceae bacterium (assembly GCA_046597185.1). GTDB lineage: Bacteria > Pseudomonadota > Gammaproteobacteria > Burkholderiales > Burkholderiaceae_D > CAMBDR01. The sequence goes on from JBKJLF010000400.1 coordinate 1,346, forward strand.
AAGGCTGAATTAAATTCTTGCAATTCCCGATTGGCCCCCAGCAACTCTTGCTGTTTGAGATGCAATTGCGTGGTGCGCTCGGCCACCTGGACTTCCAGCTCACGCTGGCGCTGGCGCAAAATGCGGGTGCGCACTTGCACCACGCCGCCCAGGCTACTGACCGCCAATAAGGCCATCATAAAATAAAATAAACCGGTTTGATACCATGCGGCCAAAACCCGAATCGTCAACACTGGCTCCTGGCTACTCCAAACGCCACGCTGGTTGGAACCACGCAAACGCAGTTGATACTCACCCGGTGGCAAATTGGCATAGCTGGCCTGACGCTGGCTGGCGGGGGTATCAATCCAATTGGCGTCATAGCCTTGCAATTGATACGCATAACGATTGCGCTCAGGGGCAGAATAATCGAGCGCCGCAAAACCCACTGCCAGGCTATGGCTGCCCGCTGGCACGATCAGCATTTTTTCACCCCCATTGGCCTGGTTGAATCGGCTCGACACCAGGGCTTTGCCATTCACCTGCACCGAGGTAAGCACCACGGGCACAGCGTAATTTAACGCTTGCAAGCGCTCCGGACGCACCACGGTAATGCTGGCGCTGGAGCCAAAAATCAATTCGCCCTGCGCCGTTTTCATGCCGGAATTCACCCAAAAACCGTTCGCTGCCACACCATCGGCACGTTGAAAGGCTTGCACTGCCAAAGTGCGATGACTAATCAGGGCCAAGCCTTCGTCGGTGCTAAGCCAAATATCACCTTGATTATCTTCCAGCACCGTATTGACAATATCACTGGGCAGGTTGGTGCTGATGCGTTCAAATTTGAGCGGCCCCGCAGCCTCAGGTTGGCGCACCAGATTGACCCCACCTCCCTGGCAAGCCACCCACAACCATCCGCGCGAGTCATACAGAATGGAACTGGTGCCGTTGCATGAAATACTGCTTGCATCACGCGCATCATTGCGGTAATTTTTCAGCGTATGGTCGGCACTGTCATAGCGATATAAGCCGCCGTCCCGGGTGGTAAGCCATAAATTATTGCCACGCCCATGCTTAAGCGCCACAATACGCCGCCCCCTGAGCCCTTCGCTACCAATGGCCCAACGGGCCTGAGCGTAAGCGAGGTCGTAAAGAATCAAGCCATTTCCCGTACCTAACCACAATTGGTTTTTGTCAAGCAGCAGCGAACGGATCGAATCAAACGATTTATCCAATTCGCCCAGCCCCATCGGCACAATCTGTTGCTGCGAATCAAACCGATACAAGCCGCGCGGACTACCGAGAAAAATTTGTCCGTGCCCGGATTCTGCCAGCGCCATCACCGACATGCCCTGAAGCGCATTGATCCCCTTCGTATTACGGGTATTGAGCATACGCCATTGTTGTGTATCGGGCGCAATTTTGCCCACGCCTTGCGTCCCACCCAGCAAAATGCTGGCGTCGTGCAAGGGTAAAATACTGGCCACCTCAAAGTCGCCCTCACCAGGGTCGCCAATACCCGCAATCGTTAAAATCGCATCCTGATCCCGATAGCGACTTAAGCCGTGCTCGTGTGCCACCCAAATCAAACCAGACCGGTCACGCGCCAGCCCCCATACTGAGTTATGCCCCAGACTGGACGGAATCGTCGGGTTACGCCGAAGAATACGCGTGCGCAAACTCTGGTTATCGACCGCAAAAATACCGCCGCTAATCGTGCCAATCCACACTTGGCGCGAGTTCATTGCGCCAATGCTGGAGATTCGGGCATGAGCATTGGCGGGCGCGCCAGCCGGAACAGTCGGAATCATGGTGAGCTGCCCGGTTGGTGGTTGAAACACCATGGCACCATAACCATTGGTGCCGATCCAGATTCGGCCATCAGCCCCCAACAGCAGGGCAACAATACTGCGGATTGGCTGATCCAGACGCGGCGCGGCCACGAAGCCATTTTTTGTCGGATCAAAAACCACCAGTCCTTCGTGCGTCCCGGCCCATAATCTGGTCTGCTTATCCAACACCAGGCCACGCACCACATCATTGGGCAAGCTATTCGCATCGTTGGCCTTATGCCGATAATAGCCCACCTGTTTGCCGTCTGCACCAAGGTGCATCAAGCCCTCACGCAGACCAACCCAGATTCCGCCGGCACCATCATTTTCGATGCAATACACGGTATGGTGGCTCACGCCATCCATGGCCAGCAAATAACGCACAAACCGATCCTGCTCTCGATCATAACGCGCCAAACCACCGCCATTGGTGCCAATCCAGAGTTGGCCACCAGCGTCCAGAAACAGGATTTGAACAAAATTATGGGGCAAGCTGAATTGATCGTGCTCCAGATGTCTATAGACCCTGAATTGATAGCCATCCCAACGCGTCAGACCCCCTTGCGTCCCGACCCAAATAAAGCCATCCTTATCCTGTATGACGGCCGTCGCCCCGCTGTGCGGCAAACCTTGCTCAGCGCCGATATGCTCAAATGTGGGTGCGGCCAAATTGTCCCAACGCGTCGCCAAGGCAGGCACAGATGCTACCGACAGCGCAAGCAATAACACAAGCAATAGCGCCACGCGCCCAATCCAGCGTTGCCATCCTGTGCAATTAACATCCATATTCATCATCGAATCCATCAAAGCCATCAAAGCCATCAAAGCGAAATTGCTTGTGTCGCACCACCAGCACCGCCACCGCCACCGCCACCAGCAGGCAGCCGGATAGTCACGCAGCACCCCATGCCGGGTATACTGTCGATCCTGATTTCTCCCTTCAAACCCTGGGTGATTTGATTCTACGCAACATACAAACCCAGGCCAATATGGCCGCCCAAGCCGCTTTTGGTGGTAAAAAATGGTTCAAACACCCAGGGCAGATGTTGGGGCGCAATACCCACCCCATTGTCGCGCACGGTCAGCACCACACCGCCATCGGCCTCTTGCTGCGCCGTGATGGTCAAAGCCGGGGCGCGGGTTGCGCAGGGTGGGGCAAAAGCATGGTCATGCACGTTATTGATGATACGGGTGAGTGCTTCGGTCAACGCCGCGCAAGCGATATGCAGCGTCAGATCGGCACGCACTTCCAGCGCCAGCTTGACTCCCGCGGCTTCCAGTGGCGCGCATAACAGTGTGATCAAATCGCGCAACCAGGCTTGCAGTGGCAACGCCACGATCAGTTCGTGTTCCGAACCCACGGCAATGGCTTTAAAGCTAACCACCAGTTTTGCCGATTTGGGATCAGCGCGCAAGCGGGTAACCTGATCCGCCACCGGATCAATTATATTGATGCCTTGCCCCAGCAAACCCAGCCACAGTTTGCCATCGGGCATCAAGCTCATGGCCGTGACATCGGTATCGCCAATGCTGTTGGGGCGATTCGGATTACCAAACACACTCAAAACCGCCGCCTGGGTCGGGTCATACAGGCTGATGCCACGATGGGTGCCCAGCCAAATCAAACCGGAGCGGTCACGCAATATCGCGCCAACCGAATTGGCGGCCAGACTGGTCGCCAGGCTGGGGTCATGATTCAAACGCCGCAACTGCCGGGCCGTATTATTCAATATCAGCAAGCCCTGCCCCAGCGTGCCAAACCAAATTTCACCGGGTGCCACTTCCAGAATCGATTCGATCGTGTCTTGCGCGCTGCTGCCCTGGCTCAGCGAAAGGCGCTGCGGCTCAGGCTGCGCGCCTGGTGCTGTGCTGTTGAACGGCTTAATATAAAACACGCCGTTTCCCGAAATCCCGAGCCAGATCGTACCATCCCGGCCTTGCACCATTTTTGAAATCGCCGGCTGGGGCACAACGGCAATCCTGACCCTGACAAACTGGCCGTCCTGCCCCGCGTTTTGGGCCACGCTTTTGGCCACGCTTTTGTCCATGACATAGGCCAGCCCCTCATTCGTACCCACCCACAGGCGGCCCTGGTGGTCGCGCAACAAGTTACGCACATTATTGCCGGGCAGGCTGCGCGGGTCGTCAGGCTTATGGCGAAAATGCACCACCCGACCGCTATCCGGAAAATAATGATCCAGGCCGCCGCTATTGGTGCCAATCCAAACCCGTCCCTGCTGATCGAGCGCCATGCTGGAAATAAAGTTATCCGGCAAACTCGCGGGGTCGCCGGGGTTGGGTTGATAGACCCGAAAGCGGTAGCCATCCCAACGTGCCAAACCACCCTGGGTGCCAATCCAGATAAAACCATCCGCATCTTCAAGCAACGCCGTCACTGAGGTAGGGGGCAAGCCTTGTTCCACACTGAGATGTTTAAACACCGTGTCCGCCAATGCCAGCCAGGGCGAGCCAGGTGCCGCGTACACGGGTGAGGCAAGATGCCAACCCGCCAGGCAAACCATCAGCCAGCACACAAGCCAATGCGCGGCCCAGCGAGCCACCCGGTTGCGGCGCAGATGCCGACTAAGCATGTTTCACCCCACCACTACGGTGACGCAATTGGATGGTGACGCAAGTACCTTTGCCGATTTCGCTACGGATGCGAATTTGCCCCTTTAAACGCTGCGCCACGTGGTTATACGCCACATGCAAACCCAAACCAATATGCTGGCCCATGCCGCTTTTGGTGCTAAAAAACGGATCAAACACTTTGGGCAGATTTTCTGGCGCAATCCCGCAGCCGTTATCACTCACTTCAATGCACAGCAGGCCCGCCGCATCCAGTTGAGCGGACAGGCGCACCATGCCGGGGCTATCGGCGCTGAAGGCATGATCGAGCACATTGGCCAAAATACGGGTTAAGGCTTCGGTCAAGGCTTCCGGCACGATCTGCACCATCAAGCCGGGTTCGACTTGCAACTCAAGCTGATGCCCACCCAAATCGATGGGCGATCGCACCAGCATGGCAATATCGGACAAATAGTCGAGCAAATCAAAAGTTTGCGTCTGATCGCTTTCATACTCGACCGCCACCGCCTTAAAACTGTCGATCAGTTCCGCCGCGCGGGCAGCGCTACGCAGGGCCAGCTCGGTGTATTCTTTGCCCTCAAAGGTTGCCTGTTCCAGACTGGACTTACTCAAATTGCCGCCCGTCAGCCGCTCTTGCAAGCCACGCCAAATATCGGCCACACCCGTAATCGCCACCAAAGTGGTGCCCAGGGGCGTGTTAATTTCATGCGCCACGCCTGCCACCAAACCGCCCAGCGAAGCGAGTTTTTCTTGCTGCACCAATTGCGCCTGGGCTTGATGTAAATCGGCCACCGATTGCGCCAAACCGGTATTAGCCTGCTGCAATTGGCCCTGTTTTTGCTGCAATTCTTGCGTGCGCTGTTGTACTTGCTGCTCCAATTCGCGCTGGCGCTGGCGCATGTAGCGGGTGCGCACGTGAATCAGCACGTGAATCAGCACGGCCACCATGGCCGTCAAGGCCAATAGCACACACAAATAAAACCAGATGGTTTGATACCAGGCCGGCAGCACCCGCAACGGCAGGGCGCGCTCATGCTCACGCCATACGCCATCGCCCAGGCTGGTGCGCAAGCGCAGGCGATATTCCCCCGGTGGCAAGTTGGTATACGCGGCCAAACGCCGATTCGCATCGTTATCGACCCAATCATTATTAAAGCCTTCCAGCCAGTAACCATAACGCTGCTGCTCCGGCCTTGCAAAGTCGAGCATGGCAAATTCCACCACCAGGCTATTGGCATCACTGGGAATTTGCAGCGCCGCTTCGGGCCGCTGCGCCTGTTCGGCTGCGGACAAATTAAAACGCCCCGCTGGCACCGATTTACCCCCCACCTGCAGATTGCTAAACACCAGATTGGCTCGATAGCGAAACGAAGAAAAATATTCCGGCCGCACCACGGTTAAACCCAAATTCCCGCCAAACAGCAATTCCCCCTGCGCCCCTTTGGCACCTGCATTGCTCCAATAGGTGGCAATTGCGACGCCCTTGGCACGTTGCAACATACGCAGCGCCAGCGATTGCGGATCGATCACGGCCAAACCATCATCGGTGCTCAACCAAATGCGGCCCTGCGCATCTTCCAACACTTTATTCACCATATCATTGCTTAAGCCTTGCTGTTGGCCGAAGCGTTCAAATTGCGCCGGTTGCTGGCGTGTTTGCTTCAATAAATGCAGCCCACCACCCTGAGTGCCAACCCAAACCCAGCCGCGCGAATCAATCGCAATGCCCGCCACATTGCCCACACGCAAAGCGTGCGGATTAGTCGGCTCGGCTGGCATATGGCGTAATTGATGGCTGGCGACCTCATAGCGAAACAGGCCGTGGATATGGGTGCCGATCCAGAGTACGCCCACCTTATCATGTTCCATCACCGTCACCGAATGGCGTGCCATCGGCTCCAAACCGGGGGGCCGCCGCATCACAATTTTATGGCTCGGCTTGGCCACACTTAACTCGCTCAACGCCACTTGCCAGACACCATCTTCCCCGCCCAACCAAAGCTGGCCCGCATACACATGCAAAACCGAAGCCCGGTCTGCCGCATCACCCATTTGCAAATGCAGTTTTTGCACCCGGCTGCCGGTGGCATCGGCCCGATAGACACCGTTTTCGGTGGAAATGAGCACATCTTGATTCGGCAGGATGGCAAATTCATGAATTTGCATTTGCGGTAAGGAATTTTCGGGAAAACGGCCATCAGCATGCAGCCAGCGCAACTGCCGTGACGCCGGATCAACAATCGTCACACCACGGCTGCCCGCACCAAGCCAGACTTTGCCATCGGGCATGGGTAAAATCGCGGTCACACCGCTATCGGGCAAACCATCGCTGCGAATGGCGCTGCCGAACAAACTTAAAATCGCCGGATGATTTGGGTCATGCCGGGTTAAACCACGTTGGGTGCCAACCCACAACAAACCAGCCCGATCACGCAAGATGGCCCAAACCCGGTCGTTCAACAAACTCGTTGGCACGCTCGCATCATGCCGAATGCGGCGGGTTTGCAAGCTGGCGCTATCGACCACAATCATGCCGTCACCGTAGGTGCCAAACCAAATTTCCCCATTGGCGGCTTCAGCCACACTGACCAAGCTGTCACCAAAGCCCGCAGCGCGAACGCCCGCCGTTTTTTCATGCAAGGCCATGATTTGTCCGGTTTTCGGGTCAAAGCGATAAATGCCTTGGCCGCGCGTAGCGATCCAGATCATGCCATCCCGCGCTTGCAGCAGGGCATCCACATTCGGCGCTTCATTCACTTCGACAGGCAGCACCAGTGGTATAAAACGGTTACTGTCCACATCGAGATAAAACATCCCGCGCGGCGTGCCCAACCACAATTTACCGTCTTGTGCGCGCAACAAAGCGCGCACCGTATCGCTGGGCATCGCCAGTTTATCGTCGGGGTTTTGCTTCCAATGCAAAATGCCACTGCCACTGCCACTGCCAATACCAATGCCTGGGCCAACAGCGGCACCAACACCTTGCGGCGCAAGCGCCAGCGGCACATGATCCAGTCCGATTCGGGTGCCGACCCACAAACCTTGTGCGCCATCGCCGACAATGCTGTAAATGGTTTGATGGCTGACACCAGCCGCGCCGACCGGATAACGGATAAAGCGCTCCTGTTCGGCATCAAAACTGGTCAGGCCAGCGCCATTGGTGCCGATCCAAAGCTTGCCATGGTGATCAACAAATAAAGCACGGACAAAATTATCGGGCAAACTATTAGCATCGGCAGCATCGAATTTAAAGCTGCGAAACTGATAGCCATCCCAGCGCGCCAAGCCGCTCTGGGTGCCGATCCATAAAAACCCGCTGGCATCCTGCGCCAACGCAGTCACAGCGGAATGGGGTAAGCCTTGTTCAGTGAGCCAGTGTTGAAATACGTTGTCAGCCAGCGGCAGCCAGCGTTGTGGATTTTGCTTGGTAGCAGTGGGCAAAGTGGTGCAATAAACCAAAGGCGTAAGCGCAAATAACAAGAGCATGCCCGCCAGCGTAGCGCAAGGCAGCAGCCAGCGCGCCGACAGCAACGGGTGGCCAAATAGTTTAAACACAAGCATTCCCCAAGGGCTGGATGGCAGCATAACATGGCACATGCCAAGGCCAAATTGGGGGTCACAGAATCGATACATAAGCACCTCATTACGGTCAAGCCATGGTAGCACGATTGTTTTCGGGAAAATGAAGTGACGCACGCCAGTCACCCGCTTGGCCGTCCCCTAAAACCAACTAATCCCGATTTGCCACGCCAAAATCCAAAAGTAGCTTGGCTAATTTTGGCACAAGCCGTTACAATCTATTTTCGTTTATCAAACGCCACGCCCCATCCAAAATAACTTATTTGAATACGCTAGCATGCTTGGCACTGCCGGACGTGGCTACACGCGCCGGCGCAGTCACGCCCACACTACTCGCCTTGGCTGGCAGGCTGCTTTGCGTGGCGGTTAATGGCAATGGATCAGTTGAATCCCAAAACCAAAGCGCGCCGAAGCAGAACACGGCGAGCGAAATAGCCCAAGTACGCGCATTCAATTTTCTTCCTTTTTTCTTAAAACGGTGCTTGCGAAGTGTGTTGCGGTGTGTTGCGGTGTGTTGCGGTGTGTTGCGGTGTGTCGCGGTGTGTCACAGTGTGGCATATTATAACGCCGCTCACTGGGCTTATGCACGCTATCATTCAGGCTTGGCGACCTAGATGCTTTTCTGGCAAGCATAGAACCGACAAAGCCATATTTCTCCCTGATAAATAACAGCACGAGGGTATGGCTTTATGCAGACATTTTTTAAACCTAAGCGAAAAAAACATTCATTGATTTGCGTAGAGCGGACGGCTGGTTATTATTTTCCTGATTTAGAAGCTTGCGCCTCACGCGCCAACTGTTCACGGCGATTTTCCTCATACAATGCCGCCAGTTCTGCCTTTGAGCGTTTTTGCTCGGAAAATAATTTTTTTGCGGTAGCAATTTCGCCAATGAAGCTACTGTTTTCTAACCAAGCTGCCTGTTTCATTTGGCGTTGACAAATCCCACTAGATTGGCTTGCTTGGGCTGCTTGGGCTGATTTTGCATCAAGCTTCGTTTGACTGGCATCTAAGCCTTCGACCAAGCTAATCCAAGCGTCTCGGTCTTGCTTTAATTGACTAAGCCGCCCAGCCGACCAGCCTAAGCGTTCGCCGAGCTTAAACCCAATGCTATAGCCAATGAGCGTGCTATCGGTGGTGACGAGTTTATTGGCAATGCCTTCGCAGATTTGGCGACGATTACTGTCAACCAGTTGATCCGCTTTGCAATACTGCCTATAAATCGGCCCATAATCTGGCAGCAAAAACTGTTCAAAACTTTGGGTGCTGAGCTTGAATAAGGCAAATTGCAAGGACGTGCTTTGCTGCTGTACCAAGAGATTGGCGCGCAGTTGCGCTAGAGCGGAAAGACGATAATCAAACTCCGTGCTGATGCTCAGGCGAAATAAGGCTTGATCTAATTCACTATTTTGCGCCTTTGCGCCTTCGACTTCACTGGCTAACGCCGCATACAGCCAAACGACACCATTATTCGGGTCACGCTGCGCCCACTGCAATGCCGAAATTGGTTGGCAATAGCCTTGCGCTTGATTATGCCACGAGTTACAAGCTTGGAACGATAAGGCATAAATTTGCGGGTCGCGTGAATAAATGGCGAGCTGTGCCAAATCGTTATTATCTTGAAAACTCGCGGCAGAAAAGGCAAGTTTGAATTGCCGCTCACAGTTAGCGAGAATATTTTTCACGGCCTCACTTTGGCCTTCCAGTTTGGCATTTGGCAGGCATTCGGGGTTTTGCCGATCCAGTTTGGTGCCACTTTGCAAAACCTGCAATTGCGCATGTAAAAATAAGGCCGCCGCACGCTCGGTTGGTTGTGCGCTTTTACTCAACACCGAAAGCAATTTCGCCAATGCATTAAATTCGCCTTCCGAAAAGTGTTTGATTTTTTGTTCGAACTCACGCTCGCTGCTGATACTGCCTAAACCAAGGGTCGGGTCTTGACACCATTTTTCGCCGGAATTAAGGCGCGATAAAACCGTCTGCTGGCTGGTTTGACTGCCATTGCTGAGATTGGTTGGCTTGGCGCGCTCGGACGTGGCGATGCTCGCAATGGCTGTCGTACTCACCGTTGCGCTGGGTGTCATTCCTGTTAAGGCGCTTTGCGGGGCTGATAATGGCGATGCCCTTAAAAACCAAACCAAGAGCGCGCCTAGGCATGCCAGGGCGAGCAAAATAGCGGGTATACGTGCTTTCAATTTTTTCCTTTTTTCTTGAAACTGAGTTCGCTAGGCGGTAGCGGTGGGGCGTATTATAACGCCGCTCGCTGGGGTAATGCATGCTCTTGGTGGCGCTAGTGTAACGCTAGTATAAGGACAGTCACCTAATTGACCTGCTGAGAGTGGCTCAACGGGTGGATGGCTGGTTAGTGAGGCTGGGTAGTGCGCTTTTTGCAAATCAAGCCCAAAAGTAAGCAAGGCTGGTATGATGGCAAAAACCCGGTTAAGTTTGCTGTGTCGTCTTTCATCTGACATTCATTTATGGTAACTACTCCTGCTTCCATTGCTTCGGTGCCCGCGCCCGTGCCCGCGCCCGTTATTGTGCTGGTGACCGTCAACGACTACGAAACTTACGCTGTGCTGGATGCGTTTTTGGCGGCTAATGCTCCACTGGTGCAGGCTACGCACGATGGCGTTACCTATAACGATTTGGGCCTGCATGGCGGCAACCGAGTGATACATACCATTTGTGAAATGGGTACCAGCGGTATCGGGGCGGCGGCGCAGCGCACGCGTGATGCTATCGACCATTGGCAACCGAAAGCCATTATCGCCGTTGGGATAGCGTTTGGTGTGGATGAAAGCCAACAGAAAATAGGCGATGTGCTAGTGGCAAGCCAAATTCAAGGCTACGAGCTGGGCCGTTTGGAAGGCGACGGCATACTCACGCCGCGTGCAGATAAGGCGGCGGGTGCCGCCAAATTGATCAACCGTTTGCGCCAAACCAATATCGCGCAAGGGCGTGGGGCCAAAGGGTTCTGGCCGAAATTGCGTTTTGGGCTGCTGTTGAGCGGCGAAAAGCTGGTGGATAACCTTGATTATCGGCAAAGCCTGCGCAAGTCGTTTGTGGAAGCCATAGGCGGTGAAATGGAAGGCGCGGGGGTGTATGCCAGCGCGGCAGCAGCGCATGTGGATTGGCTGGTGGTGAAGGCGATTTGTGACTGGGGCCATAGCAAAAATCATGCGAAAAAGGATGCGTGGCAGCAATTGGCGGCCAAGAATGCGGCGCAGGTGGTGCGGGCGGGGTTGAATGATGCTGGCTTGTACGTGCCAGCGGGTGGGCAGCATACGCCCGCGCATGAGCAAGTGCCTGCACACGCACCAGCACCTGCGCACACGCCCGTGCCTGCGCCCTCGGTTGCGCCAGCGCCAATGCAGGTGATCGTCCCCGCGCCAGCGTTCCCCGCGTGGGCCTTGGCGTGCGAGCCAACGGCGCAAGGGTGGGCATTAGTGGTGCCTGTGCCATGGGGCAAGCCCGTGCGGGTGGCTTATCCGGCAAAGGATGCGCCTTTGCCGCATCTGTTGTGCCAAATGCCGCTGCCGCAGCAAACCGGGGCGCTGCGGGTGAGTTCGTTTTACTTGCTGTTTGATCACATCGGCTTGATGGCGCAGTTGACCTTAACGGGTAATTTGACGCAAATTTTCCGGTATATTTTGCCGGGGCGGTTTGTGATGGGTTCGCCTGAGAATGAGCATGGGCGCGATGCTAAAGAAGGGCCGCAGCATCATGTAACCATCAGTCAAGGGTTTTGGCTAGCCGACACCACTTGCACGCAGGCATTTTGGCAGGCGTTGATGGGGAATATTGGGGACAAACGGTGGCGGTGAAGGAGTTGGGGTGCAATGCGTGGGGTTTGTGGCAAATGCATGGCAATGTGTGGGAATGGTGCGCTGATCCGTGGCGTGATTATGGCGGGGTGTTGGTGGTTGACCCTGGTTTGGAGCATGCGTTAGACCCGGTTCTCGGGGACAGACGCTGGCGCGCGACGCGCGGTGGTGGTTGGGACTACGGTGCGCAGCATGCACGTTCCGCGTGCCATGACGCGGGCGGGCCAGGCAGGCGCTACGTTAGCACAGGCTTTCGGCTTGCGCTCAGGTTCCAGTAACCAGCCAGTACGCCGGAGGCGTAGCGCCCGGAGGACGTGCCTTTGTCTGCGGGACGCAGACGGGTTTAATGTAGTTGGGGGGGGGGCTGCGGGACGCAGCCGGTTTTGTCGCGGAACGCGACGGGTTGTTAACCCCCGGAGGGCGTTTTGCACTTTACCAAGTGCTTACTGCGGCTATTCCCACGTAGCGCTGGGTAAATTAGTGCGCCACATCCTGAAATACCTCATCCAGCGTCGGCGCATTGATTGCGCGATCAAACCAAGCTTCAATTTGTGCATTGGAGGCGTGTTTTACCTGTTCTTGCAGCGCTTGCGGCAAGTCGCCAAAGCGCCGGGTCAGCAAACGGTTTAGCAAGCAGCTCAGCGTAGCGGCTTCGCCCTCTTGCAAACCTTTTTCTAATTGTCGGGCCGACCTGACGCGCTCGATTGAAGTGATATATTCCTTTTTTTTGTCCTCCTCCAGTACGGTGATAAAATCGTCCAATTGCATTTCCAAGGCGGGCGGCAAGGCCATCATCCAGTCAATAACAGTCAAAAACTCACGAATGAGTGTTGCGTCCCAATTGCGCGCGTACAGCAAGCGCAACAGTTTGCATTTTACTTCATACCGGGCATGCATGTCACGTCGCGTTTTGCGGGTTTGCAGATAGGCCAAGGTCAGTAGCGCAAACGGGTTAGAATGGTAAATATTCGATGAACCCAGGTCACCCGTGTTGCTTATTGTTGTCTGTTAAGTCCAATCTGTGCGCATGATCCACCGCCCATAGGGCATCATAACTGGCAATGTCTGGATACCAGATGGCGCAGGTTCTCATAGCGCTGGCCG
>JBKJLF010000406.1:0-6694 GCA_046597185.1 Burkholderiaceae bacterium
ATTTTCACAATAATTTAACAACGATTAATATATCAACAAGAGTGATGCAATCTTGTTTTATGGCATTAACACACGGCTGGCATTCACGATTTTTCAAGTCGGCAGTGCATTCCAACCAGTTGATTTATATGGATATTTTACTTAAGTAAGTGCCATTCGGGTCTGCCCGCAATTTACCCCGATTAACCTTATCAAACCGCCCATTCCGCACTCAAACCCTCAGCCTGCTGCAATACCGTCTGAATCGCCTCTTCCTGCTGATCCGGCGGATATTTATATTTGCGCAATATTCGCTTCACCATCAGGCGAAGCTTGGCGCGCACGCTTTCGCGCTGCGCCCAATCGACGCTGACGTTTTTGCGCAGGCTGTCGGTGAGTTCTTGCGCGATGATTTTCAAAGTGGCGTCGGAGAGTTCGCGCACCGCTGCTTCATTATCGGCCAGCGCATCATAGAAGCGGATTTCGTCATCCGACAAACCGAGCGCTTCGTTGCGGTTGGCCGCTTCCCGAAATTTATGCGCCATCTGGATCAATTCTTCCATCACTTGCGCGGTTTCGATGGAGCGGTTTTGGTAGCGCCGGATCACCTCGGCCAACATCTCGGAAAACTTTTTGTTCAGCACCACGTTACTGCCAAACTTGCTCTTGATTTCGCCAGCCAGCAGCCGCTCCAGCAGTTCCACCGCCAGATTGCGTTCCGGCAGGTTGCGCACTTCGGCCAAAAAGGCGTCGTCCAGCAGGCCAATATTCGGTTTATCCAAGCCCACCGCATGGAAGATATCGACCACCTGTTCCGACACCACCGCCGCGCCAATAATCTGCCGGATCGCCAGTTCGCGCTCGGCATCGGTCAGGCTGGCGGCGCTGTGTTCGCGCTTGCTGATCAATACCTCAATCGCCTGAAAAAACGCCACTTCTTCGCGCACCGTGCGCGCTTCGTCCAGCGTGCAACAGAGCGAAAATGCGCGGCTCATCGCCAGCGCATGGTCGGCCCAGCGCTGTTTGCCGTCTTTGTGGCCCAGCACATGGTTGGCGGCCCCGGCCAGTACCTTGTGCCCGCCGTGCAAAAAATGCGCGTAGTCAAAACCATGCAGCATGGCGCGCAAAATATCGAGCTGTTCCGCCAGCACGGCGTAAGCTTCGTTGGCATCCACCGTGGGGCGGCCCCGGCCCTGGCTGGCGCTGTATTCCTTGAGTGCGTGTTTCAAATCATTGGCAATGCCGATGTAGTCCACCACCAGCCCGCCTTGCTTGTCCTTGAACACGCGGTTAACCCGCGCTATGGCCTGCATCAGGTTATGCCCTTTCATGGGCTTGTCCACATACAGGGTATGCACGCAGGGCGCATCAAAGCCGGTTAGCCACATATCGCGCACAATCACCAGCTTGAGCGGGTCGTCCGGGTTTTTGAAGCGCTTTTCCAGCGCTTTTTTGGTTTGGCCAGTGTAAATGTGCGGGCGCAGCAGCGCTTTGTCGCTGGCGGAACCGGTCATGACGATTTTGATTGCGCCCTTGGCCGGGTCAAGGTCGTGCCAGCTTGGGCGCAGCTTGACGATTTGATCATATAAATGCACGCAAATGTCGCGGCTCATCGCCACCACCATGGCTTTGCCGCTTTGCGCTTTGGCGCGCTCTTCAAAGTGCGCTACCAAATCTTGCGCCACGCTGGCGATGCGCGGGTCGGCCCCGACCATTTTTTCCAGCGCGGCCCATTTGCTTTTTAGCTGGGCTTGCTGGTTGCCGTCTTCATCTTCGGACAATTCGTCCACTTCCGCATCCAGATCGTCCAGCTTGGCTTCGACCAGGCCCAGTTTGGCCAGGCGCGATTCATAATAAATCGCGACCGTTGCGCCGTCTTCCTGGGCTTGCTGCATGTCGTACACATGAATATAGTCGCCAAACACGGCGCGGGTGTCGCGGTCTTGGCTGGAAACCGGGGTGCCGGTGAAGGCGACAAAGGTGGCATTGGGCAAGGCGTCGCGCAGGTGTTGCGCGTAGCCAACCTGGTAGCCCTTGGCGTCGCCCTTGAACTTGGCTTCAAAGCCGTATTGGGTGCGGTGCGCTTCGTCGGCTATTACCACGATGTTGCTGCGGCTGGAGAGGATTGGGAAGCTGTCTTCGTCGTCATCCGGCAAAAATTTTTGGATGGTGGCAAACACGATGCCGCCCGATGGCCGGTTGGCCAGTTTCACGCGCAAATCGCCCCGGCTGGTGGCCTGCACCGGCTGTTCGCGCAGCAGGTCTTGCGCCAGTGAAAAGACGCCGAATAATTGCCCGTCCAGATCGTTGCGATCGGTAATGATGACGATGATTGCACTGGCACGCCACCCACCAGCAGGCGGTGAAAATGGCGGTTGGCGGCCAGCATGACCGGGGTGCCCAAGTCCATTACCTGCTTTACGGCGTCCTCGCGCGCGGCGGCGGGTATGGCCGGGTTCAGGCGCGCAATGGCGCTGCGCAGGTGCTCAATTAGGAGCGGCTGCGTGTAATGCGTGCGCTCGGGCGCTTCGCCATCCGGGGCCAGGGCCGTGCCTTTGATGGATGAATAGCCGATTTCGCGCAGCCAGCCGAGGGCTTCTTGTTCGAGTTGGTCTTCGGTCATGGCGTGGCCTTATGCGGTGGGGGCGGCGGTTGGCTCGGGTTCTGGCGTGGGGATGCGGAGTTGGCCGGAAATTAAGCGGGGGAGTAGGGTATCGCGTAGGGTGGCGAGGGTTTGGGCTTTCGCTCGATTTGCGATGATCTGCTCGTATATTGGGCGACAAATATCCTCGTATGCTTGGAGTACTGCGAATGGGGGACAAACTATTTGAATTTGCTTGAGATGCATCGGACCAAAGTTTTTTTGGACACTACCAGATGCCATGGATTCCAGCTTGTATTGGAACTCAGCGCCGTTCAAAAATTGGTAAATGAACGAAAATGCCGTTCTTTCTTCTACCGGGCGGAAGCGAATTACCGAAGTATTTAGCATTAAAGGTAAATGCTCTTGCCGGACGATCGCTGATCTACCCAGCGTACCGGAGGTTGATACGACAATATCCCACGGTGCCAAATGGAAATGTGCGTATTTCCCGTTTGCCTCTTCGTCAGCAATACGATTCGCGGTTTCCAATAATAAGTCACCGTCGCGGATGCAACGGATATTGATGAAGCGAGTGCCGTGATCGGAATTTGTGTACTGCCAATTTCGTATTCCCGGCCCCTCCTTAAAATCCATTACTTCGCACAATGGCACTACCGTCCAGCCTACTGGCACCGCCCCCAACGCAGACTCAACCAAGCGATCAGGAAACAGCGCAGCGGTTGCTTCATCCATACCTTCCGGCTGCTGACCAGCTTGCTTGGCGCACACAGGGTCGAAATCGACGAACCATGACTTAAACAGCGCCTGTGCGATGGCTTCGAGGGTGGCGTTGGTTTCGCGTAGGAGGCCGATTCGGCTATCGATAACGCCTAATAAATCTGCAATGGCGTTTTGCGTCGTAAGTGGTGGGAGTGGGACAACAAAAGATTCTATGTGAGCTTTGGTGATGGCCCTGCGAGAGCCGCCAGTATTAAATGACTCGATATAGGACTTGATTGTGGGGTGCGTAAGATAGCTAACCACATAGCCAGGATTTGCGATTTTCGGATTTAGCCGAATGATACAGACGTGTTGGTTTACACAAGCAGGAAGCGTTTTTTGCGGCACAAGGCAAGCTCGGCCAAACGTAATGCCATCGCCAGTGATGTTGAGTAAAATGTCGTTTTTTTCCAGCAATACGTTTTTTAATGCTCCAGCTTGGTCGTCGGTAATGAACGCTAATCCTGTCTCAGAAAACTCTCGGTCAAAGACATTCTGACTCCGAACCAGTGCATAGTTTGTCCGCGTCTCTTGATAGTTTGCTTGGCCGCCTGTTGGTGTCGCACCCGAACCTATCTTGGTGCACAGTGCTTTTAAAGCCGATAGTGGCCACGAAGGCGGGCAGGTAATCGGTGAGACTAGGTCTTCAGAACTCATACCCCAGCCCCCCCAACTTCTGCCGAATCACCGCATCCAATTCCGCCCCCTTAGCCATCTGCTCCCCCAGCTTTTCAGTGAGCTTTTGCATCTTGTCGGCAAAGGCTTCGTCGTCCTCTTCCACCTCTTCCGCGCCCACGTAGCGCCCGGGCGTGAGCACATGCCCATGTTCGCCAATTTCAGCCAGCGACACGCTGCGGCAAAAGCCTGCTATATCGGCATAGCTTTGCTCGCCTTCCCCCCGCCACGCCGCCACGGTAGCGGCGATGTTGGCTATCACTTCATCGGTAAATTCGCACTGCACCCGGCTGATCATGCTGCCCAGTTTGCGGGCATCAATAAACAGCACCTGCCCCTTGCGTGCTGCCGCCTTTTGCTTGGTCAAAAACCACAAACAAGCCGGAATTTGCGTATTAAAAAATAACTGCCCCGGCAGCGCGATCATGGTCTCGACCACATCCGCCTCCACCATGGCGCGGCGAATCTCGCCTTCGCTGTTTTGGCTGGAACTTATGCTGCCATTGGCCAGCACAATGCCCGCGCGCCCGCCAGGTTTGAGGTGAAACAGCATGTGCTGCAACCACGCATAGTTGGCATTGCCTTGCGGCGGCGTGCCATATTCCCAGCGCGGGTCCCCTTCCAGGCTGCCATGCCACCAATCACTAATATTAAAGGGCGGATTGGCCAGCACAAAATCGGCGCGCAGGTCGGGGTGTTGGTTGCGGATAAAAGTGTCGGCAGGTTCGCGCCCAAAGTTAAAATCGATGCCGCGAATCGCCAAATTCATGGCCGCCAGCCGCCAGGTGGTGGGGTTGGCCTCCTGCCCGTAGATGCTAACATCGCCCAGCTTGCCGCCGTGCGCTTCAATAAACCGTTCCGACTGCACAAACATGCCGCCCGAGCCGCAGCACGGGTCATACACCTTGCCATGGTGCGGGGCCAGCACCGCGACCAGGGTTTTAACGATGGAGGCAGGCGTATAAAACTGACCGCCGCGCTTGCCTTCGGCACTGGCAAACATACCAAGGAAATATTCGTACACCTGCCCCAGCACATCCCGCGCTTTGCTGGCATCGACCCCAAAGCCGATTTGTGACACCAAATCCACCAGTTCGCCCAGTTTGCCATCGGGCAATTGCGCCCGGCCATAGCGTTTATCCAAAATGCCTTTCAGCTTGGGGTTTTCGGCCTCGATCAGGGTCAGCGCATCATCAATTTGTTTGCCGATGGTGGCTTGCTTGGCATGCGAGCGCAGGCTCTCCCAGCGCGCCGCTTCCGGCACCCAGAATACATTCACTTCCCGGTAATAATCGCGGTCTTCCAGTTCAACGGCCAACAGTTCTGCATCAACATCATGCAAAAAATAGTCGTCCTGCGGGTCGGCAAAGCGGCGGGTGAGTTCAGCGCGGCGGTTTTGAAAGGTGTCGGAGATGTATTTAACAAAAATCAGCCCCAGCACCAGATGTTTGTATTCGGCAGCGTCCATATTGGCGCGCAGTTTGTCCGCTGTGGCCCACAGCGTTTTCTTCATATCGTCTATCATGCATCTTCCCGGTGGTTTGGCGGCGGTAAAACTTTGCATGCATTATGGCTGACAATTTGCAGAAACGACGATACTGATCGAGGTGAATTAGTGGTTTGTTGCTTTTTGGTTGGTGGGGAGGCGAATACAGCCGGGGCACCCTGGGTCAATAAACCATTAACCCAATTGATGTGCAAAAAATTTAATGAGGGGGGGTATGGTCTTTGCGCTAATAATTCGCTAATAAAGTCGCCTAAATTTCTCCGCAATATCAGCCAATTCCAGCATAAATTCGGCGGGGGCCATACGGCTTTTTTTATTACTGTGCGTAAGATAGGCCCGCTCAACCCGGATCTTTCTCATGGTCAAACTCCTCAAAAATAACCTCGCCGCCTTTTGCGGCATGATGCATAGGAACGGTGGCGCGCGCAAAATTGCGACTGATACGCAAACCACCAACTATTACACTTTCGTCAACTTCTGTCTCAGCAAAATGAGCACTACCAAGCCAAGCCAAAAGCTGTGGCAGGCTGTAGTTGAGTGTAGCCAAAAAATTAAAGATGTGCCGTCGTGCATCCGGCAAATTTGCTTTGTTTTCGGGTAAAAAACTGTAGTCGGTGGAAGAGGTGTCGCTGGTGTAACAGCACAAAATCATCCAACTCATTGCACCGGCTTCGATAAGCTGAAGTTGAATGGGCGCATCGGTGAACTCGAAGATTCGCTCTGGTGAATCGAATAGCGAGCTCCAAGCTGTGGCGTTGTTTAGTTTTGTTGTTTTATAAATCATAATTTCACACGTTTTAACAATTTTCTGCATTCTAATTGTTTGGCTTCGATTGTGTCAAGTTAAATTCTCACACAGCCGGGGCACCCCAAAACACAACCAGGCTCCCAGCTTTACAACAGAGCGCGGCGGCCCGCCATGCTTACCAACCTTGCGCGGTAACGTGGCACCCACTTTGACCGCGTTTTGGCCGCAGCCATCCAAAGCGACTGCACCATAGAACATGCGATGGATGTCCTGACTCTTCTGCGATGGATGTCCTGACTCTTCTGCCCCCCAACTTCTGCCGAATCACCGCATCCAATTCCGCCCCCTTAGCCATCTGTTCCCCCAGCTTTTCAGTGAGCTTTTGCATCTTGTCGGCAAAGGCTTCGTCGTCCTCTTCCAC
>JBKJLF010000553.1:0-6447 GCA_046597185.1 Burkholderiaceae bacterium
GCGCACCGGGTCTTCGCGGTAGCGCGATTCCGGGTGGCCGATGATGCGCAAGGTTTTGGCGCGAATATCGGCCATGCCACCATGGTAATCAAAGACTTCCTGAGTGGCCGGGTTGTAATACATGGCATTGATGGTGAAATCGCGGCGCAAGGCGTCTTCTTGCTGGCTGCCAAAGGTATTGTCGCGTAACACCCGGCCATGCTCGTCTTTGAGCGCTTGCTCAACCGAGGGGCCACGGAAGGTGGTGACTTCGAATAAGTCCTGACTCAGCATCACATGCACGATTTGAAAGCGCCGCCCAATGATAAAGGCGCGCCGAAACAGGCGTTTGACTTGCTCGGGGGTGGCATTGGTGGCAATGTCAAAGTCTTTGGGTGGCACGCCCAGCAGCAAATCGCGTACCGCACCGCCAACCAAAAACGCCAGATACCCGGCTTCCTGCAAGGTTTGCGTTACCTTTAATGTGTTGGCGGAGAGCAACTGTGGGTTGATCTGATGTTGTTCCGGCCCGAGTATGGTCACCTGCGGCACACTTTCTGCGGTGCCGGATTCATCCTTGATGCCAAACAGTTTGCGAATGAATTTCTTAATCATTGAATAGTCTTAATAAAGGCCAGCCTTGTGCCAGCGCATGCGCCTGGAGTTTGGCATTGGGATTGGTGGCAATGGGATGACTCACGATAGACATTAAGGGAATATCGTTGTGCGAATCGCTGTAAAAATAGCTTTTTGGGAAGTCGGCCAGGGTTTGCCCCCGCTGTGCCAACCAGTTTTGTAAGTGAATAATTTTGCCTGCACCATTGCTGTGCGGCCCCGCCAATTTGCCGGTGAGAGTGCCATTGGCATGTTCTTCCGGCAGGGCGGCCAGTAAATGTGCTACCCCCAGAGCGCTGGCGATGGGGGCCGTGACGTAGCGGTTGGTGGCGGTTACGATGGCGATGACATCGCCAGCGTTGCGGTGTTGCTCTAAAATTGCCAGCGCTTCAGGCAACAGCATCGGGTGGATGACTTCTTGCATATATTGCGCATGCAATTGATCCAGTTGCTGACGCGGGAATTTGGCCAAGGTGCCCAGGGCAAAATCGAGGTATTCAATCGGGTCGAGCGTGCCTGCCTGATACTGGGCAAAAAAATGGTTATTGGCCATTGCGTGGGCTTCGGGGTTCACTGCGCCGACGCGAACCAGAAATTTACCCCATTCATGATCGGAATCGATGGGCAGTAGCGTGTGGTCAAGATCAAAAAGGGCCAGATTCATGGGTAATAATCGTCAATTCAGAGTCAAAATTCGGGGTCAAAATTCAGGGTTAAAATTCAGGGGGCGCATCGGCGCGGGTCAGTTCGGGCAGCAATTGTCTTAATAGCGGCAGTGTCATGTGCCGATGGGTTTGGATCGAATAGTGATCCAGGGCATCGAGTACGGCAGTTAATGATCGCATATCACGCTGGTAATGAATAATTAACCACGGCAGCACCAGGGGGGAAAGATTCCATCCGCGTGTTACCGCTGTTTGTTGTAAAGCTTGAATTTTATCAGCATCCGTCAAGGCATGCAGTTGATAAATTAAACCCCAGCCCATGCGGGTGCGTAAATCTTCACGAACTGGCAAATTGGCAGGGGGCATTTTGGCACTACTAATTAAAAAACCATTATTTTCTCTGATTTGGTTAAATAACGCGAAAGCGTCAATTTGCCGTTCCGGGTTCAGAGATTCACAATCATCCAACAGATATAGCCGGATGGATGGATCATACAATAAATGGTGAGTTTCGGCACTGGCAGCAGCAACATAGCGTGTGTTGGCTTGCCCGGCCAAGGCCTGCAGCAAATGGCTTTTGCCGGTTGCAGTAGCGCCCCACAGGTAGAGAAAGTGCTCGCTACTGGTGGCGTCGTTAAATTGTTGCAACACATGGAGCAATTCGTGATTCGGCCCAACTGCAAAATTAGCCAGTGTGGGCGCGGGCGGTGCTTCAAGTTCGAGTATTAACTGTTTCATGCGGGTATGTCACTGTCCGTCTACGAGAGGTAAAAACTGCTTTCCAGATAGCTGGCGCGTAAATGTTTAAAGGCGACCATTAAAATCGCCGAGCAAGGTAGCGCCAGTAGAACGCCCGTAAAGCCAAAAAACTGGCCAAATGCCATTAACGCGAAAATTACCGCCAAGGGGTTTAAGCCGATGCGCTCACCGACCAAACGGGGCGTCAGGAAGAAACTTTCCAAAATTTGACCAAAACCGTAGATCAGCCCAACCGCCACCAGACCGTGCCAGCCGTGAAACTGCAAGATGGCAGCGATCAGGGCTAAAATCAGCCCCAAACCAAATCCCAGGTAAGGAATAAACACCAATAAACCCGTAATGATGCCAACTGGCAAGGCGACCTCAAAGCCGGCAATCGCCAATGCAGCAGAATAATACACTGCCAGTACCAACATGACCAATAATTGTCCGCGTAAATATTGTGCCATCAACAGATCGACTTCGGTAAACATATCAACGGTGCGTGGTAGCCAGCGCCGTGGTACGGCATTTTGCACCCGTTGCACTAGTTTATGCCAGTCGAGCAATAAATAGAACAGCACCACGGGCACCAAAATGACGGTAATTAACCAACCCAAAATGGCGGTGCCACCGATTTTGGCAGAAGAGAGTACGGCATCGATAATGGCTTCGCTACTGGTGGATAATTGCTGGGTCAAGAGTTTTTTAATACCCGTACTGTCGAGGCGGCCTTTATAGCCCATTTCGCGCAATTTGGGACCCGCGAACTCATTGACCTTATCGAGCATGATCGGAATCTGGTCACGTAATTGTGGTGCTTCTTTTTGTAGCACAGGCACCACAATCAAAAACAAGGCTAACACGGCCGATAAAAATACCAAAATGACAATGGCTACCCCCAGCATGCGCGGGACGCGTAAACGTTCCAGGCGATCAACCCCAGGGTTGAGGGCATAGGCCAAAATGGCGGCGGCGACGAAAGGCGTTAAGATGGAACCGAGCAAATACAACAAAATGAACAAGACGAACCAGGCACCGATCCAAAAAATCGTTTGTTTTTGCTCTGCAGTAAAAGAAAATAGCATACACATCCTGAAATTAACCCGGTTTAGCGGGGGGTTTGGTAGAATAGCGGCTTTAATGCCATGGTGCCACTGCCAACGGCAACGATCATATTCTATTTTACCGCCTATGAGCTCAACTGTTTCTCTTTCTTATCGTGATGCGGGTGTCGATATCGATGCTGGCGATGCCTTGGTCGAGGCGATCAAGCCTTTTTGTAAGCGTACCCATCGTGAAGGTGTACTGGGCGGTATTGGTGGTTTTGGTGGCTTGTTTGAAATCAGTAAAAAATATCAGGAACCCGTGTTGGTTTCTGGCACGGATGGGGTCGGCACCAAGCTCAAACTGGCGTTTTTACTCAATAAGCACGATACCGTTGGCATCGATCTGGTGGCCATGAGTGTCAATGACATTTTGGTGCAAGGCGCAGAACCTTTGTTTTTCCTGGATTATTTTGCCTGTGGCAAGTTGGATGTGGCAACGGCGACGCAAGTGGTCAAGGGTATTGCTTATGGCTGCGAATTGTCCGGTTGTGCCTTGCTGGGCGGGGAAACGGCAGAAATGCCGTCCATGTACCCGGCAGGTGAATACGATTTGGCTGGCTTTGCGGTGGGTGTGGTTGAAAAGTCACGCTTGATCGATGGCAGCCGCATCGCAGCGGGTGATGTGGTGCTGGGTTTGGCATCGTCGGGCATTCATTCCAATGGTTATTCTTTGGTGCGCAAGATTATTGAAGTGGCGCAACCGGATCTGGAAGCGGATTTCCACGGACGTAAATTGGCCGATGTACTGCTGGAACCAACGCGCATTTATGTCAAACCGATGCTGGCGCTGATCAATAGCCTGGATGTGAAAGGCATGGTGCATATTACTGGCGGTGGTTTGGTCGAAAATATTCCACGGGTATTGCAGCCGCACCTGATGGCGGAATTGTATTCTGAGTCATGGCAAATGCCACCTTTATTTGCTTGGTTGCAACAACATGGCGGTGTGGCCGATGCTGAAATGCATCGTGTCTTTAATTGTGGCATTGGCATGGTGGTGGTGGTGGCAGCCGATCAGGCGGATGCGGCGATAGCGCAATTGACGGCAGCAGGTGAAGACGTGCATCGGATTGGCCGGATTCGTAAGCGGGTTGGTGAGGAACATCAAACCATCGTGATCTAAGGCCTTGCTTGCCAAGTGGGAATGGTTTATTTTTAGCGTCATTCCTGCTTGGTTAGTACCTGGTTAGTGCTTAATTAGCGCTTTCTGTGCTGTAGTCAATGGTTTGAAATTCAGTCTCTTGCACCAATAATTTTAAATGCGCATCAATCAGCTCATCCAGGCTGCGTAATTCCAGTCGTAAATCCTCGCGCTCCTGCTGTAAAAGATCGAGATCGATTTCTGGCCCGTCATCAAAGGCATCAATATAGCGCGCAATACTCAAATCGTAACGATTGCGCTTGATATCCTCCATCGTTGCCAAATGTGCGTAGTCGGTTTGGTTGCTGCGTGCATGGCAGGTGTTTAAAATCAATTCAATATCTTCTTCGCGCAAGGTGTTTTGGTTTTTTTGCTCTTTTCTAAAACCCTTGGACGCATCGATAAACAGAATGTTCTTATCTTTCTTATTGCTGCGGAAAATTAAAATCACTGCCGCAATGCCGGAACCGTAAAAAAGCTTTTTGGGTAAGCCAATCACGGCATCGAGTAAGTTTTCATTGACCAATTGCTGACGAATCAGCATTTCGCTCCCCCCTCGAAATAATACCCCTGCAGGTACAACCACGACCATGCGCCCCGTGTCCGGTTTCATGGTGGCGATCATATGCAAAATGAAGGCATAATCGGCAATGCTGCGGGGCGGGATGCCGCGCGAAAAGCGTTGAAATTTATCTTTTTCGGCCAGATCATAGCCCCATTTCTCCAGGGAAAATGGGGGATTGGCGACGACCACCTCAAAATGTTGTAATTTGTTATGGGAAACGAAGTGTGGGGCGCGCAAGGTGTCACCCCAAACAATTTTGTGTCTGTCTTCATTGTGCAAAAACATATTCATTTTGGCTAAAGCCCAAGTGCTGCCAATGGCTTCTTGTCCGTATAAATGATAGTTGTCGGAGTTGTATTTCTTTTGAATTAATTGACCGCATTTCATCAGCAAAGACCCGGAGCCACAGGTTGGGTCGCAGATATGGTCGCCTGGTTCGGGGGCAACCAGCAGGGCCATGAGTTCGGAAATTTCGGGTGGGGTATAAAATTCGCCCGCCTTTTTGCCGCTGCTGGAAGCAAAATTGCGAATCAGAAATTCATACGCATTGCCAATGATGTCGAGATTGCCGACCCGACTGGGGCTTAAATTGAGATCTGGCTGCGCAAACAATTCCAATAATTCGCATAAGGAAGCATTGCGCCCGGTCTCTTCGCCCAATTTATTGGCATGAAATTGAATATCCTGAAATACGCCAGCCAATTTTTGCGGGTTGCTTTGCTCCAAAAAGGCTAGCGCCTGGTCAATTCGAACGCTATTGCCAGGTTGGTTGCGTTGTTGGTGCAGGGTGTAAAAGTTGGCAGGGCGCGGCAAGACAAAGCGTTCTTGTTGTAATAGCGATTCAATCAATTCTGGTTCGTCGCCAAATTGCTTGGCCAGTGTTTCGTAATGCTCTTGCCAGACATCGGAAATGTATTTTAAAAATAACATCGTCAACACGTAATCTTTATAAACGCTTGGGTCTATGGTGCCGCGAAAGGTATCGCAAGCGCTCCAGATGGTGGCATTGATACGGTTTTGCTGAATTAAATCGGAGGAGAGCTTAATCATGGATGAATCGCTATTTTTCCTGAATGCTTTTTGGCTTAAATACCTTCGACCAGACGCATTGCAAAGACAATGGGTAAGCCTTGTTCAATAATTTTACGGGCTGCGCCATCGACATCGTAAGGCACACGATAAAAAGTGAGTTCACGGGTTTCGTGGGCGTATAAGGCGTAACAGGCCGCAGGGTTGGCATCGCGCGGTTGCCCTACCGAACCAGGCAGGGCGAGATATTTATGCTGCGGACGTAATAAATTGGCTCTGCCCGGAATCGGTAATTGCGCGCCCAGTTTGCCTTCTTCGGAGGTGCGGTAGAGTGCCGGCATATGCACGTGACCAGAAAAAATCACATGGCAGTGGCTGGCTTTCATCGATCTGCCCGCTTCCGGGGTGTCGGTCACGTATTCCCATTGCTCGGGTTGGTGTGCGCTGGCGTGGACGTAAAGAATATCATTCCGATCCACGGTCAAGGGCAGGGTGCGTAAAAAGTTGAGCTGTTCGTGGTTTAATTTGCCGCGCGTCCATTCGATCACTTCACGTGCCTCTTCATGCATGCGTTTGCGTGGTTCATGAATGACGGCATGATCATGA
>JBKJLF010000862.1:0-20013 GCA_046597185.1 Burkholderiaceae bacterium
GGCGGGACTTGTGTATAAACGTATGCGCTTAACCAAAGGTGCGAAGGAAGTGATAGCAGAGGCGAATAAAATAGCGCCTGTAAAATGGTATACGGCACCGGAACTTGTAAAAATACAAACTCAATATCCGGCAATACCATTTACTGATATTAATGGTGATGATGTTTAGCGTGAAATAACACAGATTTTAGACGACAACCCTCGTGAGCAAAATCACGATTCTGTGATTATTTCATAATTCGGGGTGTTGTGGGCGACGCCGCATCATGAAGCTTAGGTTGTATCACTGTAGACCCCACTGGCTGGACACGGCTTTATCAATATCTAATTCTTTGCAGGAGTGGAGATGGTAAAACTGTCGGTATGGTCACTGTGCTTAAGTAGCGCCCTTACATTGCTTGGTGCGTCTGCGCTGGGTGGCGTTATTCAGCCTAATGCGCTGGAACAAGGTGATCTTAAAAAACCCGCTGCGGTTGCTGTTTGGCTCAAGGCGGATGGCGCGTCGGCTGACAAGGCCAGGGCAGCATTGTTTTTTGAAGCGGGTTTAAAGGAGAAAAAAAAGAAGTGCGTGGGGATAGAGCACAACTTTTCATTCAGTCGGCCTTGCGCAAAAGCGCGCAATTGGCTGAATTAGCACGTTCGACAGGAGCAGAAAATGAAACCAGGATCAGGCGATATCAAAGTACAAATACTTATCGACGGTGAGGAACTCGCCGAGTTGAAGCGGCACACTTGGCAGATGTCGGAGGCGTTCGGGTTGGACTCGCGCATTGATCGCTACCAGGGGAAACGTCCCATTGGCTTCTACCGCTGGGATATGGATTGCCTGATAGATGTGATGGACATGGCGCTGAACGATACAAGGGCGTATCCTTCGAAGGACAGTTCCGCGTACTTGGCGCTCAAAACGCTTCATGACAGACTCAAGAAAGAGTACAGCCGAGCTTTTGATTGAATCCGAAAGGGCGAACCATGGCGCGTTGCGCGGTATGTAAACTATAATTCAGGTGACGAATTCGTTCTCTCACTGGTTAAAGAGCATCATGGTTTGGCTCAAACGCATCGGCATAACACTTGGCGTGATTGTTGTCGCAGGTGGCATCGCTTGGTTTGCCTTGGATAAATACTTGGAAACCTGGTCCTTTGCCCCTGGCGACCCTGTGCAAATCCAACTCGCAGCCGAACATGCCCGATGTGCTGCTTTCTACCGGGCTATGCGCTCGTCGCTGAGCAAAGAGCGCCCCAATTATGTCGAACAACAAGAGAAATACACCCGGGAGTTTGAACTACACGTAAAAATGGGGGCCAACTTCTCACCAGACAAGGCGCTGTTCCGGTCGCAAGTCGAGAAGGCCAGTTCTCAATTATCAGATGAGGTGAACCAGGTTGCGGAAACTGAAAAGCTGGCCGGGCTACTGGAGGTGAAAACGGATCAGTGCATTGCCACGCTCGTTCGTGCTGAAGCTTTCATTAAACGTAAGCGCGAAAAATAAGGCAGGTTTCATGGCGCGGTCAGCGGCATAACCGGGCGTCTTCGCGCCGGAGCGCTGCCAGTTTGGACTCGTTCCCATTTAAGTTCGGAACCTGCCCCGCGCTTGGTATATATAGCCAAGCATAGGTCCGACGGCGTTGAATTTGGAAATCGATTCTTGCGTTGTTGGCGCGGCGTGCAAGGATGAAACTGCTTCGGTCTGGTTGTCTGTCATGGCATTGGAGCATTCAATTCCGGCGGCCTCACTGCGTGTCTTCCAATCCGAAAATCAGGCAATACTGGTAGCTTGTGGGTTGCAGCAATGAAACCACCTATTCTACAACAATACTGTGCTGGTTTTGGCCAATCAATTGATATGAAACATCTTGCCCTCTCAAGCTTACTGCTGTCAGCTTTCTGTTGCTTGACAGCCAATGCGGCATCCCATCTTGAAATTCTTGATGAACCGACTTATGCGCAAACACGTTACGCCATCGGCCATGAAAGTTGCAAGCTGATGTGGACTGTTCATGCATTTCAAGCACCAGCCTTTTCTGTGCGTGAAATGCGCACTTGCGATCTACAACAGCATGGCACTACGACGCTTGTGCAATTGCGCAATGAATTGCTGGTTGCATTGCAGCAAGGTCGGCCAGCACAAGCTGCACCTCAAGGCAGCGCTGCTGATGAACCAGCGCCCGGCCATGGAAGTGCAATCGTGGCGCGCCGATTGGCTGACATGCGTACTCTGGCCATGGGTAGCCTGCAGCAAATGCCGCATTGGCATCAAGCCTTGCAAGCGGCTCTGACGGCAGATATTGGCTGGCGTACTGCGCGGCGCAAGCTTGGTCACAGGCAAAGCAATCTGGCGCTGGAAAAACGCTTGATCGAGATTGCCAATAGGGAAGCCGTGTTTGCCGATCTGGCTCAGAGTTTCGAGAATACAGGCTATACCTTACGCTTGCGTAATATAGAAAAATTGCGCTTCATGCCCGATGGCCGTTTGCTGGATTGCCAATTGTCCTTCACTTTGACGCCGTAAGCGCAGCCGCCTTCGTGGGTGGGGCATGTTTGGTTCTTATAAAAAACTGTAATGCCCTGGCCAGTGCCGGAGAGCTTTATCAGGAGCGCAAAGACCGCAAAGACTGGGAGTCAAAGAATGATGAGAAGCTAGCACTGGATTCCGGCGCGCCGGACCGCCGCCTTCGCGGGAATGACGACGCCAAGGGTTGAATAGTTACGAAAAAGGAGAACCAAACAATGAGCCACCGTATAACATTGGATAATGGCAGAACAGGAAAACGCTACACCTTGATACTGGAAGCAGAGCAAGCGCAATGGCAAGCTTGTTGGTATGAAACTTTTTCTGATGAAAAACCTGGCCAACATCCTGCCGGCACCGTGGTTTCTGGCGACGCTTATGATGCTTTTGTTAAAGTCAAAAGGTTGATCGAAGATAAGGACGAGGATGTGATGGGGGTAGATTGGCAGTTTGAGGAGACTCTTCCTCCCTGGTTTTTTGAATAAGTGGTTTCCCAATCAACCCAACGGATTACTTAACCTTGAGCGGCATTCTTTAAACGCAGCTTTCTGTTGCATCGCAACCAAAAACCGCCATTAACTGCCAGCCTGCTTGCTAACTGCGCCCGAATCAGCGAAGATCATTGTTCTGGCAAACTGCTGGTTGACTTTATGGAGAATGATATGGAACAAGCAACAATTGATTTGGTACAAAGTAGTTGGAAAAGCGTGGAACCTATCGCGGATCAGGCGGCTGGGTTGTTTTATAACCATTTATTTGTCGCCGACCCAAGCGTTAAAGCGCTGTTTAAAGGTGATATGACGGCGCAGGGCAAAAAGCTGATGCAAATGATCGGGGCCGCCGTCGGCAAGTTAAACGACCTTGGCACGCTGGTGCCAATTTTGCAAAACCTGGGCAAACGCCATGCCGGTTACGGCGTGCTGGACGCCCATTACCAAACTGTGGGCGGCGCTTTGCTGTTGACGCTGGAACAAGGCCTGGGCCCAGCATTTACACCTGAAGTGCGCGCCGCCTGGACCGAAGTGTATGGGGTGATGGCCGATGTGATGATTGCCGCCACCAAGGCATAATGCGCGTTAGTTCGTTCGTTCGTTCGCTTGCCTGCTAGGCTTGGTCGTGTTTCATCTTCCACCAAGCCAAGCCACCAAAGGCAAGCGTAAAGCCCAGCAGCACCACTATCGGTGTGACGGCGGCTTGCAGCCCAAGGCCGCGCCAGGTCATGGCGTCCATGCCATCCACCGCCCAACGGGTTGGAATGATGACGGTCATGCTTTGCAACCAGCCAGGAAACATCATCGAAGGCACCCACGCGCCGCCCAACATCACCATCATCAGGGCGGCAAAAATAGCGATGCCGCGCGCCGCTTCCGGGGTTTTGCCATAGGCAGCAATGAGTAAGCCAAACGTGGCTGCCATCAAACAAAAAGACAAACCCACCCCCAAAAAGCCCGCCACGCTGCCCGCAATATTGACGTTAAAAACCAAAATGGCAAACAAAAAGATAAAACACAATAAACAGAAGGCTTGAATCGTGCTTGATAAAACACGCGCCAGTAAAATCGTGCCAAAGTTAATCGGCGCTGCCACTAAGCGGTTCCAGATGCCCAGATTGCGCATCAGCAAAATGCCGATCCCGGCATCAATGCCCATGAATAAAATAAATTGCACACTCATGCCCGCAAAGGAATGGGCGTAGCCATTGTATTTGGGGCCAGCCGTGAGGGACACTTCTTTGGTGGCAAACGGGGTGGATAAACCGGTGCTGGCCACCCCGGCACTGCCTGCGCTGCTTTGCTGACTTTGGTTAAACTTTTTGGCGCTACTCAATAACTGCTTGAGTTCAGTCAACTCGGGCTTGTTCTCTTGTTCCAACTTTCTTAAACTCTGGTCAATGACTCTCGCGCCGCCGGGGCCGCTAAAGGCATCGGCACTGACATGTTGCATGATGTATTGCGTGAGTATGCCCTTGAGCATGGCTAGCGCGGTGCTTTGTGAAGGGTCGTAATAAATCGGAATTTCGGGCTTGCTTTTGGGGTTGAAGAAAGCGCTGGTGGCGGCATCACCAAAGCCGACGGGTAAAACGATGGCGGCGTTGAGTTTGCCTTTTTTGACCTGTTCTTGCGCAGCTTCTGGCGATAATTCGAGTACGGTTAAATTGGCATCGGTTTTCAGGCTGGCGGCAATTTTTTTACTGGTGGCAGATTGATCCAGTTGTACCAGGCCAATTTCGATTTTGCCAATCTGGCGCTCGCCACTGCCGCCAAATAAATAGCCAAAAAAGGCTGCCAGCACCACAGGCATCATCATGGTAAGTATGAGTGCGCGGCGGTCGGCGACAAACAGCAGTAAGTCTTTGCGGATCAGGGCGATAAGGGCGATCATGGGCGGTATCCGGTCGGTGGGTGTTAATCTTAATCGCGTAAATTGCGGCCGGTCAGGGTCAGGAAAATATCTTCCAGATTGGCTTTGGCGGTTGTAAAATGCACAGGCTCTTGCCCTTGCTGATGCAGCCAGTTAAGTAAGGGTAGCGCGTGCTGCGGGCCTTGCAAGGTCAACTCCAATTGGTTGTGATGTTGATTGACACGGGTCACGCCCGGCTGGGTGCGCAACTCGGCCATAAAGTTGAGCGGTGGCGGATGCGCCAGATCGACATGCAAGGCTGCTTGACCCGGCAGGCGCAGGTACAGGCTCTCGGGCGTTTCGTCGGCCAGTACGCGGCCATGATCGATGATGATGATATGGTCGGCCAAACGCTCCACTTCTTCCATGTAGTGGCTGGTGTAAATGAGCGAGCGGCCTTGTTGCTGCAAACGCTCCAGACTCTCGAAAATAGCATTGCGGCTTTGCGGGTCCACCCCCACCGTGGGTTCATCCAGGATGAGTAAGGCGGGGTCGTGCAAGAGCGCAGCGGCAATATTGAGGCGGCGCTTCATGCCGCCGGAAAAAGTGTGGGGCTTGTCTTTGGCGCGCTCGTTTAAATTGACCAGGTCCAGTACTTCATGGCAGCGTTTTTCCAGACGTGCCCCTTTTAAACCATACAGTGCGCCAAATAATTTCAGGTTCTCGATGGCGGGCAGCGTTTCAAATAAAGCCAGGTCTTGCGGCACCACGCCAATTTTGAGTTTGGCATCACTGTCGTCATCTTCCAGATGCAGGCCGTCAAGTAAGACACTGCCGGAATCGGGATGCAATAAACCACAAATAATCCCTACCGTGGTCGATTTGCCGGCACCATTGGGGCCGATCAAGCCCACCGTTTGACCACGCTTGACCTGAAACGATACGTTATCGACCGCGCGTCGTTCGCCATAGGATTTAGAAATTTTTGTGACGCTGAGCAAAACCGAGGACATAGCATATTCCAATGTGTAGATGTTTTGAAGTGTATGCTATTTTGAGCGCAGATCAGCAAGTGCGGCCAATAAAATTAAAAATACATCGGCCGCTAGGCGACGCTGCGCGTTACGCTGTCGCTCCATTGGAAGGCGGCCATTTCGATATTGACCAAATCGTCCGCGCTTAATTCGAGCCTTTGTAATAGTTGCGGCACCTGATTGGCGCATTCTTTAAATTGTTCCAGGTATTCAATTAATTTGAGGATTTCGCCGCAGTAGCCAGAGCGGTGCAACAGGGCCGCTGACACGTCATCCACCACCGGCACTTGTTCCAAAATTTCGGTCATGGTTAAACCAAACAAGGCATCCATCAGCGACATGATGCCAACCGTGAAAGCTTGATCGGCCAAGGCCCGTTTGCCGGGGTGGAGTTTTTCTACAAGCAATTCGAGCAAGCGGCCACGCGTGGTGGCTAGCGACAGCAGGGGCGACATGCAATGCCCTTTGTTATTCGGTTCGGCATACAGGGTAATTTGCAGCCAGCGCTGTAATTGGCGGCGGCCTAAAATCATCAGGGCCTGGCTGAGCGAATCAATTTTATGGCGCGCTCCGGCCGCCGGGGTATTGACTAAACGCAGCAAATTCAAGCCCAGCGCCACATCGCGTTTGATGGCTTTTTCAATCTCGGCGTTTTCAGCGTCGGAGGTGATCATATTCATTAATTGCAAGACCGACAGCTTGGAGGGGGCCAGCTTTTTGCCACTAATAATTTGGGGCCGGGCAAAATGGTAGCCTTGAAAAAAATCAAAACCCAAGTCCAGACAGGTTTGAAATTCTTCCTGGGTTTCTACTTTTTCAGCCAGCAATTTTTTGCCAGCCTGTTTGAATTGCGGGGTGAGTTTTAATAGTGCCGAGAGTGGCATGTCGCGCAAATCAATTTTGATGAATTCGATCAGCGGCAATAATTGTTTCACCTGGTCGGTATCGGCGATGACATCATCGAGCGCGAAGCGATAGCCTTTTTTCTCCAGATCGGCCACGCGCGCATACACTTCGGGCGTGACTTCCATGGTTTCGACAATTTCAAGTATCACCCGTTCACGTGGCAGAAATTTGACAATATCGCTCATTAAAACGGCGGCATCCACATTCAAAAATCCCAATGTGTCGCCCAAGGTTTTATCTATCCCGAGCTGGGCGGCGTGCGCAATGACCGAGGCCGTGGCGGAAAGATCGGAGGTAATTTGCGCCGTGCCTTGATTTGCATTGCGAAACAGTAATTCATGGGCGAACAGGTTTTGCTGGCGATCCAGTATCGGCTGGCGCGCCAGAAAGAATTCCTTCATGCGCGGGATTTGGCTGAGATCCAGTATTTCTTCCATGTAATCATACCTTGGTGGTGGCAGCTCGGCTGCGAAATGGGGGGATTGCTCAAAGTCAAATGTGACTTTACTCTATTTGGCTGCAGGATGCAATTGCAGAAGATATTACGTCGATTTTTTGCTGGTTTAGCGTCGCAAATCGGGCGTTAATTGCAAGCTGGCGGCAAATGGCGGGCTTTGCAGCAGGGTGCGCAACTGATCCAGATGCGCCGTAGCGGCCAGACTAATCCATAAATGCAGGGGGCGCTGCCGTAATAGCCGATTGATGCTCACCCGCAGTACCACATTGCCAATGCAGCACAGGCAGCCGGGGGCGATGCGGATCAGGGCCAGGGTGTTGGGGGCGTCTTGCTGAATGGTTTCGAGCAGTCCCTGGCCATCGGGCATGCCTTCGAGTAAGGCTGCGTGGGCGAGGCGGCCTACTTCAGGCGGGTGGCCAGGTTGCGGGATTGTATTGATAGCCTCGGCAATAGCCGCTTCGCGCGCGCTGGCGCTGGCGGCTAAAACCAGGGTGGTGGGCGTCATGCAATTGGCAGGGTTTAAGCCGTTTTCTTGGCCAACTTACCCGGTTCTACCCCTAACTGCTTGAGTTTGCGATATAAATGGGTGCGCTCCAAACCGGTTTTTTCGGCAACCCTTGTCATGCTGCCGCCTTCGCGCACCAAGTGGTGTTCAAAATAGCGCCGTTCAAAGGCGTCGCGCGCTTCACGCAACGGCAAATCAAACGACAGCGTAAAGGAATGCACTTCCGGTGCTGTAGGGGTGACATGCCGAATTGGTGGCGGTGGCGGTGCCAAGTCGGCCACTGGCGGCAAGGGGCGTGGTGGCGGCGGCAGGGTGCGCATGGTTTCTTGCGCTTTAATTAAACCTTGCTGTACCGCTTTGAGCAGCTTTTGCAGCGCAATCGGCTTCTCTAAAAAATTGAGCGCGCCAATGCGGGTGGCTTCGACTGCGGTATCAATCGTGGCATGCCCCGACATCATGATCACCGGCATCGTCAATAAATTATCACGCTGCCATTCTTTGAGCAGGGTGACGCCATCGGTGTCTGGCATCCAGATATCGAGTAACACCAAATCCGGGGCACTGGTAGCCCGGATCTCACGTGCCTGTGCCGCATTTTCTGCTGTTAGAATCGTATGCCCTTCGTCACTCAAAATCTCCGAAAGTAATTCACGGATACCCATTTCATCATCCACTACCAAAATATTTGCCATTTCTACTTGCCTTCCTATTTTTCCCGCTTTTAATGCAGTTTAATGTTGTCTTATAACTTAAAAATTTGAATTCGGTCGCTGCTGATGATGATTAATTCAGTGCGGTGCTAACTTTAACAGCAAAATTAATATTTGTGCGCCTGTTCCATCTGTTCGATTGTGAATATCGACCTTACCGCCGTGTTCGTCAATGATTTTTTTCACCATGGCCAGGCCCAAACCGGTTCCTCGGGACTTGGAGGTAACATATGGTTCAAACGCACGCGCCAGAATTTTGGGCGCAAAGCCAGGGCCGTTATCTTCCACCGACATGCGCACGGCCATGCTTTCGGTGCCATCCGCATTTGGATAGTGGATCGCTTCGGTAATAACATCAATCCGCGCTCCGGGTTGACCTTTATGTTTTTCCAAACTCGCATCTTGGGCATTTTGCAGTAAATTATGAATGACTTGGCGCAATTGGGTTGGGTCCCCCATTACGCGCGGTAAATTTGGATCGAGCGCGACATGCACAATATCACGTTCATCGCCGCCAATATATAAATTCAGGATTTCTGCTATTAAACTATTTAAATCGAGCACTGACAAGACCGCTGGCGGTGTTTTTGCATAATCACGGAAATCATCGACCATGCGTTTCATGGCCGATACCTGGCTGACGATGGTGCTGGTGCCTTTGCTTAACAGTTCGAGGTCGGCGCGGCCCAGTTTGTCTTGTAATTTCATCTGCATCCTCTCGGCCGAAAGTTGAATCGGCGTTAAGGGATTTTTAATTTCATGCGCCAGGCGGCGCGCCACTTCGCCCCAGGCGATGGAGCGTTCAGCCGAAATCAAATCAGAAATATCATCAAATACCAGAATGTAGCCGGTGCCGCTTTCCACTGGCAGGCGCGAGCCGCGTGTGAGTAAGGTGATGTCATGGTCAGTATTGGTGCCACCAATGCTACGGGGAATTTCAATTTGCTGTTGCCAGTGCAAATTCCCCAGGCTCCAGCCTTCAGCCACCGATTGCGCGCTTTGTTCGGAAAAGGCTTTGGTAATGGCATCGACAAAGGGCCGTAAGCCATCAATCGTGGCGAGCGCTTGGCCCAAGTGTTCGGCAAAGCCATGTTGCAAAATGCGTTCAACGGACTGGTTATAGGTTTTCAGGACGAAATCGCCATCCAGCACCATCACCCCGGCGGACATATTGGCCAACACCGATTCCAGCCTGGCTTTGGCGTTTTCCAGAGCGTTACGATTTTTTTCCACCGAGGTGCGCGCTTCCAGCAATTGGTGGGTCATGGTGTTAAACGATTGGGTCAGCGTGCCCAGCTCATCGGTGGTGGTGATGATGGGGCGCGGCGATAAATCCCCTTCTGCCACCGCACGTGTGCCTTCGGCTAACAACAGCAAGGGTTTGGCCAGGTTGCTGGCAATTAAAAAGGCACTGGCAATGGCGCCGAAGATCGCCAACAGCAAGGTAATGGTGAGGGTGATAATGTAAATTTTACGCAGGCCCGAGCGCGCCAGCGAGCGTTCGCTGTATTCGCGATAGACTGAACTGAGCGATTCCATGTTCGAGCTCAGGTTGGCGGGTACGGCTTGCAATAATTGCAGATATTGGGTGGGGCTGCGCAGGTTGATTTCTTTGCTGGAAGTGGGAATGGGCACCACCACGCGCAACATGATGCGGCTATTGCCATCGCTGGTCAGCCTGCCGGGTTTGGTGCTACTCTCTTGCGGTGGCTCGCCTTCAATCGCGGTAAAGCTGCGCGCGGTGCGGGCCTGCATCAGCATGGCGGGGTTGGGGACGTCGGGCATGAGGCGGCCAAATTGGCTACCGGTTGAGGTGACGACACGGCCAGTGCCAGTGATGATGGTCGCTTCCAGCAGGCGCGCTTGCTCGCGTTGGCGTACCAGCAAACTGGTTTGCGCCGATTCGGATAAATCCGATAGTTCGAGTGCAATATTGCGTGCTTTGTTATTGAGTTCTTCCAATGATTCATTGAGCACCGTGCGGCTGAGTGTTAAACCCGCATCAAGCGCGCTATCGACCTTGACATCGAACCAGGTTTCAATCGAGCGCGACATAAATTGCACCGATACCACGTAAATTACAATGCCCGGCAAAATGCCCACTGCGGCAAATAAGCCGACCAGCCGCAGCATCAGGCGCGAGCCAAACTGGCGGCTGCGGTAGCGCCGGATCAGGCGCATCATGATCAAGCCCACCAGAACCACCAGGGTGCCCGCCACGGCGATATTGGCCACCATCAGCAGACGATAATTGCTGTCGAAGAAATCGCTGTTTTCTGTGGCCGAAGCCAGCACAAACATCAAAATGACAGCGACTGCACCGCTGACGATGAGAATATAACGCAGTGCCTGTTTCACTTATCTTCAGCCTTGAAAGTAAATGATTTTTTGTCGGAACTCAAGCGCCAATCACTATTGTTAATAGAATTGATTTGAATCGGCTTTGAAAGATACTGTACGTCCAAGCGCATGCGTAGTTTTCCCAAATAGGTTTCCCCCGGTTTGATGGTGCCCTTGCCAGCGACCAGCCAGCGGTTAGGGCGACGAATCAGGGACAAGGCTTCTTCCAGCGTGTTATAGCTTTGATGGACGTTACCCAATACCCCCACATAATATTGCCGAGTGAGAACATTGTATGATATTCGCATGGTTTGTCGGGTGACAACGGCTTTTTCATCCAGCCAATACCAGCGCGGACGGGTCAATTCCAGTTCGGCGGTGAAGAACAGGGGAAAGCCACGGATCACCGCATCTTCCAGGCCATGGTTCAATTCAAATTCATAATTCGCGCCTAGCACATAGCCTTCTTCGGTGGGTTCAAACTTGATTTGGCTGATTTCAATATCGGCTGCGCGCACGAGCGCGCAGGGCGTGCACAGTAGCAAACCAAGGCATGCAAAAACGACAAGAAAATGGCGACGAATCACAGATGACGATGGTAAAAGATACGGTTAATCAAGCTTGTTGAAGTTTATTCAATTTTTTGGAACAATGCGTAAAACAAGCCGTCGAAGTTATCTGTGCTGTTGTTATTTGGCAACAACTGCCCTGGTGCATCCAGGCGTCGGGCCTGATGGCGTGCGGCAAATGCCGCCGCTTGCCCTTCGGAT
Source organism: Burkholderiaceae bacterium (assembly GCA_046597185.1). Taxonomy (GTDB): domain Bacteria; phylum Pseudomonadota; class Gammaproteobacteria; order Burkholderiales; family Burkholderiaceae_D; genus CAMBDR01. The sequence continues at coordinate 11,576 of JBKJLF010000862.1, forward strand.
TCTTGCGGCCAGATTGAACACGTTACCAGCAGTAATTTACCATTGGGCGCGAGCATCTGCCACAGGTTGTCGAGAATTCGTGCTGAAAGTGTTGCAAGTTGGAGTGTATCGCTCTTGCGTCTTAACCACGGAATATCAGAATGGCGGCGAACGATGCCCGAGGCGGTGCAGGGCACATCGGCCAGGATGCGATCGAACGGTTGGCCGTCCCACCAGACCTTGCCTTGGGCGTCGAAGGCTTTCAGGGTGGCGTCGAGTTGCAGACGTTTCAAGTTTTCGCCGACGCGTTGTAAGCGGATCGGGTCGAGGTCGAGCGCGGTGAGGTTGATATCGGCCAATTCCAGCAAATGGCCGGTTTTGCCGCCGGGCGCGGCGCAGGCGTCGAGTACGCGCATGCCGGCATGCACGTCGAGCAGGGGCGCGGCCAATTGCGCGCCGGCGTCTTGCACCGAGACGCGGCCTTGTTCAAAACCGGGGATGAGGGCCACGGGCATGGGTTTTTCTAGCCGGATGGCGCTTTTGCCGATTTGGTGGGCGGCGATGTTGTGTTCTTGCAGGAGTGCCAAATAGTCGTCCACCGTGCCTTGGCGTTGGTTGACGCGTAGCGTGAGCGGCGGTTGGTGGTTGCTGGCGCGTAAAATGGTTTGCCAGTCCTGTGGGTAAGCGGACTGGACGGATTGTATCCACCACAGCGGAAAATTCCATTGTGCTTCCGGTTGTTGCAATACTTGCGCCATCAGGCTGTCGCGCTCGCGCAGAAAGCGGCGCAGTACCGCATTGACCATGCCTTTGGCGTGGGCCATGTCCGGGTGGGCGATGGCCACGGTGACGGTTTGATCGACCACGGTAAATTCTTCGTAGCCGCGTTGTTCCGGCTCTTGCGAGAGTAGGCCCAGGGCGCAGCATAGCAGTGCGTGCAGCATCGGCGGTTCGGGGTTTTTGCTGGTCATGGCGTTAATTAAAGCCTGGGCGGTGCCCCAGCGGCGTAAGGTGCGGTTGGCCAAATCCTGAATCGCGCCCCGGTTTTGCGCTTGCACCGCGAATTGGCCCCAGGTTTTGGTGAGCGCTTGCGGCAGGGCAGAACCGGCTTTGACCTGGGCTACTGCGTGGGCGGTGCAAAACAGGCTGAAGGCGAGTGAGTCCGGGCGTAGTTTGGGCAGGTAGCCGGGTTGCAGCACGGGGCTGTTGCAGGCCGGGGCGCGGGCGGCGGCGGGGCGGGCGGCAGGCGGGCTACTGCTGGCGGGCGCGCTGCTGTTTTGCGATGTGGACGCGGCTGGCGGTGCGGTCTCAGGCGCAGGCACATTGCCTTGTGCGGTGGGCGTAGTGGGCGTGGCTGTCGGTTTGCCGGTTTGCGCCGGGCGCGCTGGCCAGACACTCTTGCTACCGGCGCGCGCGCCTTTCGCAGGGGTTGCGGCTTTGGGTTTGACACGAAGAATAGGGCGCTCAGTCATGGTGGAGTCATGGTAGTTGGGTCAGCCAGCGGTGGCGGCAAGAGTGCGTTGGAAAAATGGTAGGACAGATTGTAGCGGAAAGCGGGCGGGAGGACGATAAATGGGTGGGAATTTAATACGGAGCACGCAGAAAGTCTTTGGGGTTTTTGTCCAAGGCAAGTGCCTCGAATTCGATAACTGTAATAAGTCCAGCTCAATTCGGTACGCACTACGTTCCAAATTGGGGACGTATTGTTAAAACTGCGCATTCGCTGCAAATTACTTAAATCAAACCACTTGCCAAACCCTGCAGTGAGCTTGGTTGCAAGTTGCTGCAACTGTTGCTTGCTGTAGTCGGCACACTGCTCGCCTTTCTGCTCGTGCTCGACGATCTGGCGGCCAATATGCTAATAGGCTTCGAGCATGGCGCTATTGCCTTGATGACGACCTTTTTATTCATTTTCGCCACTACTAACAATTTGTAATATGAAAATGGCTTCAGGTATCCAAATGCTTGCAAAGAATTCCCACCAATATCCGCCCCGTGCTTGCCGCTTCATCCGGGTAAAAATGAATCCGATTCTGATGCGGTTCCAGTTTGCTATGCCACCAAAACACCACTTCCTCGCCTTTGTGGGTTCTTGTGCGCTGCTTGCGTGCTTTTGCGTTGCTCTTGGTGTTGCCATTTTCTTGGCTCATCTCCACCCCATGTTCGCCAAAGCGCTTCGGTACTTCTTGCCACGGGTGGGAAAAAATCGCCTTCCCATGGTCGGAGAGGGCAGCTAAATGGCGTACCAGATCGGGTAGCAGTTCGTGGAAAGGTTTGCTCATGTGTTTGATGCCCGGCAATGCATCGTCATGGAAATCCAGCTTTAAAAAGGCTGATTTCGCCCATTGCGCCAGTTCTGTCGGGTTTTTGCTTGTTTCACAAATAAGCCAACGAAAAAAATCTTGGTAACTGGTATGGTCTGCAACCAGCCAAATGGGGATGCTGCCCATTGTCGTGCCAAGCACGTACAAGCTAGCCGGGTGGCGGGTTGGCAAAATCAGGGCCGCAACGGCATTGGATTGACTGGTTTGGGTTTGTTGCGCAGCCCATGAAAGCGAGGCGGCTTGCTGCGCATTGCCATTGATGGTTACCTGATTGCTGCTTGGCTGGGTTGCCGACAAGTCTTGCCATTTCGGGAGCCGATAAATAATGCTGGCCAAGCGTTCGTTAACTTCGTGGGGAATGAGAAAGCCGCAGTCCGGGGCCAACAGTTCATAAAAGGTTTTGTCTTGCCAAACGCTTTGCCAAAACAGTTCCTCGGAATAGCATACCCGGTGCCCGTGTTCCAGCGCCAGCTCAATTTGATCCAACAATTGATCCAGCGCGTCACGACAGGTGAGCGGTGTCATTTGGTCAAACTGCCAGCTTGACTCATCAATCACAAAGCGTATGTTCATGATTGCGGGCGGCGCACTCGGGTGAGGGCGGCGACATCAATTTGAAATTGATCGAAAAATCCGGCGGGCCAGTCGGACACGCCGCCGCGCTCGGTAAATTCCAATATATGCGGGGCGATTTGATCATGTCCAAAGAAGTGCAAAATGGCTTGTTCGGCTTTCAATATTTGATGCTCGCCAATCGCACGGCGTATGCCGTTGAGCACGTGGTCGGAATGAGTTTCTACAATGACTTGTACGCCCGCTGCGCTGATGGTCGCCAGAAAACGGCCCATTTCAGACTGGCCTGATGGATGTAGATGTGCTTCCGGGTTTTCCACAATCACCAAACCACCTTCGTCGGCAATCAACCCGGCCAGGATGATGGGGAGTGCGTAGCTTACGCCAAAGCCCATATTGGTTGGGCGTACCCATTCACCATCGGGAATGCGGAACCGTAGCGCTGCCGCGCCCGCAATGGGCAATGCTTCGGTATCGATGGCGATTGGGCGGGCAATGCGCGAGAGCCAGCGTTCGGTTTGCTGGCGTAGCAGGCGGATGTCGGCTTCACTGGTGTCCGGGGTACAGCGCTGCACGTTAATTTCCAGCTTGTCTTCGCTATGAAAAAGTTGCGCACAAAATTGGCCACGGTGGCCAGTGTTAAGCATGGTCAGGGGCAAGGCGGCGCAGCTTGATATGACGCGTGGCCCGAGTCGTTCTGCCGATAGATATTGAAACAAGCGCCCTTGGCGCGAAAAAATGTCGGGAACTTGGCGCGGTAGCTGCACGTTGGCATACAGGTCAGTAGGGCTACCACTTACCAGCCACTCTGAGTGGGCATTGTCCGGGGTAGTTGTGGTAAAGCGCATGCTGTCCGGTGCATCCCAATTTTGCAGATTGGAAAAATTACCCAATTCCAAATCATAGGGGCCGTTCAGTTCAATATAGCCATCTTGTCGCCGACATGCTTCATGCATTAACAACAAGGCGTGGATGACGCTGGTCTTGCCCGTGCCATTCATGCCTGCTAACACTGTTAAGGGGCGTAGCGGAAATTGTTCGCTGGCAAAACGCTTAAATCCTTCAATATGCAGCGTGCTTAACATCCCAGTATCTCCCTGAGCACCGCCTTTGGCCGTTCCAAGCGGTGTTTAAGTTTGCTATAGTTGCCAGTGCTGGTGCCTACAGCTTTATCATATTCTTCTTCTGAGAATAAACCCAGTAAAGCAGCTTTAATGGCAGTTTGATGGGGGCGTAGTATCTCAAGGGAATAATTCGCCAATGCCAAGGCTTGAGACTCAAACACAGCCCGATTTAACGGCCCTCTGCGCCCTTCTTTTCCTTGATAACGCCGAAATGCCTGATTGCCAAGCAGAAAGCAGGCATTTTGCATCGCTTGGTCAAATGCTGCTTCAAGTTGGTTTAATTTGTTGTCATCGATGATGCCGGGTTGATCCAATTTTTGGCTGGATTCAAGCAAATACGCATCCAGACTGATGGCCGCACTATAGTCTTCAATCGGGTTTAGATAAAATGCACAAAAGCGCAATGCAAACTCGCGGTTAACCATGCGCTTGTCATCGCGCTCTTTGCCGCTCCAAAAATGACGTAGGGTCACTTCATCAAAGCTCGGTAGTTCTGTTAGTCTTCTTAAAAAATCTCGTGAGCGGTCTTTACTCATGCAGTGCCGAATCTCTTGTGCTGAAAGAGCGGTGCCTCCAGTGTTAACCCGATTGAAAATGTCGTATTTTAATGCGTCCGGGGTTTGTGGTTCGATGATGTAGGCCACAATTTGGGTGTTGGCAAATCGGCGTTTTGTGGCATTATCGAGTGTGGCATAAGTTAAGTTTTTTAGATCGGTCAGCGAAACCAGATCATCTTCCCTTAAGGTAAATTGGTTCGACATGAAACGTTTAACGGTGGTTAGGCGTTGCACTCCGTCAACAACCTGTTGCCCTCCCTGTTTGTCTTGATTGAAATAAAAGGCTGGTAGCGGAATGCCCATCAAAATAGATTCGATCAGCCGCACTTGTTGGGGTATCGTCCAAACAAACGAGCGTTGAAAATCCGGGGCTAAATCCAATTCATCGCCTTCAATTTGCATATAAATTTCACGAATGCTGAAATTCTTTTGCGTGATGCGAATATCTTTGGGGGTTGGCGAATGGGCAATGGTTTCGTGGTTTGCTGTATTTTCTTCAGCAATAGCGTCATTATCGTCATTGTTCGTGCTGCTAACCGAGGTCATAACTAAAGTCCTGTGTTTGGTTCTGTGCGGGTGTCTTTACGTCGAAGTATGATTATACACACTCGGCAATGCAAATAGGCTGTGGTCAATTAGCGTAGAACCCCGTTAGCACCGTGCCAAATTGCCGATTTTCAAACCCCACCCACAAAAAAATTTGGCAGCAGTCAGTGACGACGCTGCCAAATTTATTCATCTCAAGCCATGGATGTCATACCCACCGACACGCCGCTTCAGGCAATGCCGAGATTTTACCAATCTACTGAATCGCCCCCTGGCGTTAAAAAGACCACTGGGCCTGCGTGATGCATTCCGGTAGCGCTAACGCCACCCTTACCACCCACAACTTGTGCTACTTCAACCATCGACAACTCTTGCATAAAACCAACCATGTAGTTGCCTCCAAGGAAATGAGGTGAATATTAAAATTAAACGGCAAACTAGTTTTGCCGCAGATGCCATTCGCTAACGGCATAGGTAAAGTGTATGTCGGTATTGGGTTTTGTCAAGAGTGAGTCGTGTGTTAATTTTTTTTGGGCAAATAAACTTCCGGGAGGCCAAACAAAAGCGGCAAGCTACACCGTTTGGCAGATGGGTTTGATAGAATCGGGGGGTAGCGTAAAGCAAAACAAAACAAACCGCAGCAACACGCGGTGCCAACCCCATCCAAAAGCCCCAGATATGACCATAGTTGACAATAAAAAAGCATTTTTTGATTTTTTCATCGAAGAGCGATTCGAAGCCGGCATCATGCTCGAAGGCTGGGAAGTGAAATCGATTCGCGCCGGGCGTGTGCAGCTTAAAGAAGCGTATGTGATTATTCAAAAAGCTGAAATCTGGCTGTTCGGCTGCCATATCAGCCCGCTCACCACCGCTTCCACCCATATCTCACCAGTCACCTTGCGCACGCGCAAGCTGTTGCTACATAAGGATCAGATTGATAAATTGATCGGCAAGGTCGAACGCGCAGGCTATACCATGGTTCCCCTCAACCTGCATTTTAAGGGGGGCCGCGTCAAGTGTGAAATTGGCCTGGCCAAGGGTAAAAAGCAGCACGACAAGCGCGCCACCGAGAAAGAACGCGATGGCAAGCGCGAAGTGGCCTCGGCAATGAAACAACATTCGCGTTGATCGGTAAATTATGGATTTCCAATTCCCCTATGCACTTGCTGGCTTGTTCGTTGGTTTTGTGGTGGGTTTGACCGGGGTGGGCGGTGGCTCCCTGATGACGCCGATTTTGCTGTATTTTGGCGTCACCCCAGCCAGCGCAGTCGGCACAGACTTGCTCTACGCTGCATTTACCAAAGCAGGCGGCGTACATGTCCACCATAAAAAAGGCAATATCGACTGGCGCATTACCCTGTTTTTGACCATGGGCAGCGTCCCAGCGGCATTCCTGATGCTCTGGTTTTTGCATGCCAGCGGCGTGGATAGCAGCACCCTGAACAAGGTGATTAAACAATCGCTGGGCGGGGCCATGGTATTTACTTCACTGGCCATTTTGTTCAAACAGAAAATTCTCGATTACAGCCACCGCAATGATGTCTGGATTATGCGCATGACGCGCAAGCAACAGGATCTGGCCACCGTTGTCGTTGGTTTGATGTTGGGCGCGGTGGTCACCCTGACCTCGATTGGGGCGGGCGCGCTGGGTACCGTAGTGTTGTTTTTACTGTACCCATTATTGCCAACCGTAAAATTGGTCGGCACCGAAATTGCCCACGCCGTGCCGCTCACGTTGGTCGCTGGCCTGGGTCATGCCAGCTTTGGTAATGTCGATTGGGGCTTGTTAATTAATCTATTGATAGGGTCTTTACCTGGTATTTATATTGGCAGTCATCTTGCGAATCAGGCGGCGGAAAAATATTTACGCCCGGCTTTGGCGTTGATGCTGATGTTTGTGGGGGTTAAATTAGTGCTGGGCTGAAATTGCCATTAGTGGTCGTATTAGCTTGCATCATGCAAACCTCCCTTTCTTTCAATAAAGCATGGTATGCTGGTTCACATCTCACCCCACAACCGCGAGAGATCGTTGAATGGACGAACGTAAGTTATCTCCCCAGCAGGATTTGGCCTGGCGTATGGCGCACGCCAGCGTCGAGCATACTTCGGAGGGTATTGCATGGATCACGGAAGATGGGGCCATCGTCGAAGCCAATCCTGCCTATTGTCACTTCTTTGGCTATAGCCGGGAAGAAATGCTCAAGCTGCGCGTGCCCGATATCGACCCACACTATGACGCACAACATTGGCCGCAACATTGGCAACAATTGCGTGAACAAAAGCGCATCATTTTCGAAACCCAAAGTTTTACCAAGGCGGGTGATTTGATCGATATCGAAGTCGTGGCCAATTTTGTTGAATTCGATGGTAAAGAATATAATTGCGCTTTTTTGCGTGATATCAGTCAGCGCAAGCAAACCGAGCGCCGATTGCATTTATTGGAAACCTGCGTTTCGCATTTAAATGATGTGTTGTTGATTACCGAAGCGGGTGATTTGAATGGCGATGGCCCACGCATTGTGTATGTGAATGATGCGTTTGAACGCATGACCGGTTATGGCCGCCAGGAGGCAATGGGTAAAACGCCACGAATCTTGCAAGGCCCTAAAACCGACCGGATGGAACTGAACCGGATTCGCGCTGCGATCGAAAAATCTCAGGCCATTCGCTCAGAATTGGTCAATTACCATAAAAATGGTGAGGAATATTGGATCGAGATCGATATTGTGCCCATTTTTGATATGCAAGGCCAGCTCACCCATATGGCGGCGGTGGAGCGTGATATTACCGAGCGTAAAATCCAGGAACAACGCAAAATGGAATTCGTTTCCACGGTGAGCCACGAGTTACGCACGCCACTGACTTCAATTCGTGGCTCGCTTGGTTTGATTGCAGGCGGTGTGATGGGGGAGATTCCCGAAAAAGCGCTGGCACTGGTTCGCATGGCGCATCAAAACAGTGAGCGCCTGAGTAAGCTGATTAATGATTTGCTGGATGTGCAAAAAATGGCCGCCGGCATGGCGCAATTTGATTTTGCTGCAATCGATTTAAAAACCTTGCTCGCCGATGCAATTGCCAGCAATTTGTTATTTGGCCAGCAGTTAGGGGTGACGGTTGAATTGATTGGTACGGTGCCCGATTGCGCGCTATGGGTGGATGCCGGGCGCTTCCAGCAAGTGCTGAGTAATTTATTATCCAATGCCTGTAAATATTCACCCATCGGGCGGGCGGTGGAAGTAAGTACCCAGTTGCATGGCGAGCAGGTGAAAATTGAGGTGCGCGATTATGGTAGCGGGATTCGCCAAGCATTTCGCCAGCGCATTTTTCAAAAGTTT
>JBKJLF010000032.1:0-6942 GCA_046597185.1 Burkholderiaceae bacterium
GAGTCGCTTCGCCGACGCCTTTGCTCAACCGGAGCCACCTCACTTTTAATTCAGTATAGCCGCACTAATGGCGATGGCTGTATATACCTTGTCGGTCTGAGGTGAAACCTCGTTAGCGATGTATCTGAAAAACGATCCATGGCTGCTAAAGCGGGTTGAGTATTTGAAGCGGCAAATGTTGGCGAATCGTGTGGATGGCTTGGGCGAAGAAGATCTCCATGCCCTGGCGAGTTGTCCAAAGTTACTTGACCACTACAGATAATTGACGCCGTTCTTGGAAGAAAATGAGGTTTTAGCCCAGTTTTTGCTATACTTCGCAGCAGTTAATATTGCTGGGCTCCCAAATCATGGTTAGCTAGCGTAGCGGACTTAAACCCGTTGCGCATGTTGGACTGCCGGATGCTCTATCAAAACAAAAAAGGGCAGCTCTTTGGGGTTGGCTTTTTTGTTCCATAATTTAAGCTAGCACGCCAGATATCGGCGTGCTCAGACGAACAGGTAGCGTGGCCATGAATGCTGTAGAAATCGAAGCCGCCGTATCAGATTTAGCCCTTTCGCCTTTTGATGCGGCAGAGTTTGCCTTTGCCTTTTTGGCGGCATTTGGTCATAAAGAGACAACCATCAAACGCTTGCGCAGCGGGAATAATAACGCTTCAGAGATTGATGGCGGCATTCTTTTACGTAACCATATTCACATTCTTGTTTGCCAGGCCGGACATGTTGGCACTAGCCTTGCTACCCTGCGTGCCAGCCTCGCCACCAGCAAGGCCAAAACCAAATTCATCCTCGCTACCGATGGGCAAACCCTGGAAGCGGAAGAATTGGCCACCGGCGAAACCATCGCCTGCGCCTATCCGGACTTCCCGAATCATTTTGGTTTTTTCCTGCAATTGGCGGGTATTTCCACCATCAAGGAAATCAAGGATAACCCCATCGATGTGCGCGCCACGGGGCGGCTGAATAAGCTCTATATTGAGCTGCTTAACGAAAATCCGGATTGGGCCAGGGATGAGCGCCGCGCCGATATGAACCATTTCATGGCGCGCCTGATTTTTTGCTTTTTTGCGGAAGATACCGACATCTTCAATGGGGAGGGTTTATTTACCCAAACCGTGGAACAGATGAGCGAGCGCGACGGTAGCAATACCCATTTGGTGCTGTCAGCAATCTTTCGCGCCATGAATATCAAAATTGCCGACCGGGCGACGGCAGAGCCGCGCCTGCCCGCTTGGGCTGATGGTTTTCCGTATGTAAATGGTGGTCTGTTTTCTGGCAGTACCGAAGTACCCCGTTTTACCCGCATCGCCCGAACCTACCTGATTCATGCCGGAAACCTGAACTGGCAACAAATTAACCCGGATATCTTCGGCAGCATGATTCAGGCCGTGGCTGACGATGCCGAACGTGGGGCATTGGGCATGCACTACACCAGCGTGCCGAATATTTTGAAGGTGTTAAACCCGCTCTTTCTTGATGATTTGCGCACGCAACTGCAAGAAGCGGGCGAGAACAAGGCCAAATTACTCAACCTGCGCAAACGGTTGGCGCATATTCGGGTATTTGACCCGGCCTGCGGCTCCGGCAATTTTCTGGTGATTGCCTACAAGCAGATGCGCGAAATTGAAGCGGAAATTAATCGGCGGCGCAACGAAACCTACCTTGGCAGCGCCATCCCACTCACCAACTTCCGGGGCATTGAGCTATGCGATTTTCCGGCAGAAATTGCACGCCTGGCCTTGATCATTGCCGAATTTCAATGCGATGTGCTGTATCGTGGGCAAAAGGACGCGCTGGCCGAGTTTTTGCCGCTCGATACGCAAAACTGGATTATTTGCGGCAATGCGCTACGCCTCGATTGGCTGAAAATCTGCCCGCCTACGGGGACAAGAGTGAAGCTGGTGGCGGATGATTTGTTTGGCACGCCGCTGGATCAAGTTGAGATGGATTTTGAAAATGAAGGCGGGGAGACGTATATCTGTGGCAATCCACCGTATAAGGGGAGTCAGACTCAAGATAAAGCGCAAAAGGCAGATTTGGCCGCTATTTTTACACCTCACAATGTTTCTCACGGGCAAATTGATTACGTTGGTGGTTGGTTTATGAAAGCAGCAGTTTACGCCCAACAAACAAAAGCTGATGCCGCCTTTGTAAGTACAAACTCAATATGCCAAGGGCGAATTGTTCCGCTCCTGTGGCCTAAAATTTTCGAGTTGGGATCAATTATCAGATTTGCACATACGTCGTTTAAGTGGGCCAACTTGGCTAGCCATAATGCCGGGGTTACAGTTGCCATCGTTGGACTTTCGACACAAGTCGATAAAAATCGCTATTTGTTTGATCTGAACATGGATGGTGAAACTGTGGTGCGAGCGGCAGCAAACATTACCCCATATTTGACCATAGGCGCAAATACAATCGTCCGTAGTCAGAGCACCAGTATCACAGGTTTATCGCAAATGTCATTTGGAAATATGCCCGTTGATGGTGGCAATCTATTGCTTTCCGAAAATGAAGTGGCAGCACTAGATTTATCACAAAATGCTAAGGCGAATTTGGTTCGGCGTATTTTGGGTTCGGACACTTTCCCGGTTCCATTGCTCACCGAGCAAAACAAAGCCGACCTCACCGTCTGCGCCGAAAACATCCTCCTGGCCCGCGAAGCGCATTTCCCTGCGACCATTGCTGATCTGTATGACCCAGCCAATATGCCAGAAAACTTGCGCGCCGCGCATGAGCGCAATGACGAAGTGTTGGAACGTATCTACATTGGACGCCGCTTCAAAAACGATACCGAGCGGCTGGAAAAACTGTTTGAACTCTATACAAAAATGACGGCGGCAAGCACCCCATCCAAGACCAAGCCAGCCAGCAAGCGTAAAGGTGCCATATGAGCGGCCCTGCGCACGATTTGCCCGCCAGCTTGAGCCCGCAGCCCGAAGGTTATGCCGCTTGGCTGCTGGATTTAAAAGGACGCATCCACAGCGCTCAGCAGCGCGCTACACTGGCGGTTAATCGGGAATTGGTGTTGCTATATTGGCAAATTGGGCAGGATATTTTGGCACGCCAGACGGAACAGGGCTGGGGCACCAAGGTGATTGAGCGGTTGGCGCAGGATTTGCGCATTGCCTTCCCTGACATGAAGGGTTTTTCACCGCGCAACCTGAAATACATGCGCGCCTTTGCCCAAGCTTGGCCGGATGAGCAGTTTGTGCAAGCGGTGCTTGCACAATTGCCTTGGTATCATCAATTGGCATTGTTGGACAAACTCGATAGCGCCGCCAGTCGTCACTGGTATGCCGCCAAAGCGATCGAACACAACTGGTCGCGCAATATTTTGGTCATGCAAATTGAAACCGATTTGATGGCGCGTAGCGGCACCGCCCTGAGCAATTTTGACACCAGCCTGCCCAAACCACAATCCGATCTGGCGCAAGAGTCGTTAAAAGACCCCTATCGATTCGATTTTCTGGGGATAGGCCCCGCAGCGCAAGAGCGCGAGATTGAACGCGCCCTGGTGCAACATGTTACTGAATTTTTGCTGGAACTGGGGGCGGGGTTTGCCTTCGTTGGACGGCAAGTATTGCTCGATGTGGGCGGGGACGAGTTCTTTATTGATCTCTTGTTTTATCATCTGAAACTGCGTTGTTATGTGGTGATTGAACTCAAGAGCGGCAAATTCATGCCGGAACACCTGGGCCAGCTAAGTTTTTATCTCACCGCAGTCGATGCGCAAATCAAGCACCCGCAAGATGGCCCCACCATTGGGTTGCTGTTATGCAAGAGTAAAAATAAAGTCGTGGCCGAATATGCGCTACAGGGCAAAGCACAGCCAATTGGCGTGGCGGAATATCAACTGGTGGCGTCATTGCCGCCCGAGTTACAAACCAAGCTGCCGAGCATTGAGCAGATCGAGCGCGAACTGGCTGATAATGATGCCGACACACCTATTCATGAATGACGAACCCTGATGAACCCGAGCACACAACCTACGCAACCGGGCAACCCCACCAATGCCTACACCGTCCCTTCGGTATCCATCGCCACCGCACGCACTGGCTTGTCGAGCAAAGCCAATGAACTTGGCATGCGCACCATGCAAGAGCGCGCCTATGCCAAGCGTGGCGAGCAATATTTGTTGATCAAGTCGCCCCCGGCTTCTGGTAAATCGCGAGCGTTGATGTTTATTGCCTTGGATAAATTGCATAATCAGGGCTTGCAGCAAGCCATCATCGTGGTGCCGGAACGTTCCATCGGCAACAGTTTTGCCAATGAGGCATTGTCCCAATCCGGTTTTTATTGGGACTGGGAAGTCGCGCCGCAATGGAATTTGTGCAACGCCCCCGGTGTGGATGAGCCGCGCGTGGCCAAATCCAAGGTCGATGCAGTGCGCAAGTTTTTGGAAAGTGCCGACAAAATCCTGGTCTGCACCCATGCCACCTTTCGCTTTGCAGTGGAAGAGCTGGGCGTTGCCGCATTCGACCAGCGCCTGATTGCGGTTGACGAATTTCATCATGTGTCGGCCAACCCGGACAACAAGCTGGGCAGCCAGTTGGGCGAATTTATCCTGCGCGAGCAAGTGCATCTGGTGGCCATGACCGGTTCCTACTTTCGCGGTGACAGTGAAGCGGTGTTAGGGCCAGCCGATGAAGCCCGGTTTGAAACGGTAACCTACACCTATTACGAACAACTGAATGGTTATAACTGGCTCAAGTCGCTCGACATCGGCTATTTCTTTTACACCGGTTCGTATGTGGATGCGGTTGCCAAGGTGCTGGACCCGGCCTTGAAAACCATCGTCCATATTCCGAATGTGAATTCTCGCGAAAGTTTGAAAGACAAGCAGCGCGAGGTCGATGAAATTATGAATAGCCTGGGTGATTGGCAAGGGATAGACCCGGCCACCGGCTTTCATCTGGTGCAAAGCGCCACTGGCCGCATATTGCGGGTCGCTGACCTGGTGGACGATAGTGACCCGGCGCGCCGTTCCAAAGTGCTGGCGGCATTAAAAGACCCGGCACACAAGGAAAACCGCGATCATGTAGATGTGATCATCGCGCTCGGTATGGCCAAAGAAGGCTTTGACTGGATTTGGTGTGAACATGCACTGACCATCGGCTACCGTAGCAGCCTGACCGAAATCGTGCAAATTATCGGGCGTGCTACCCGTGATGCCAAAGACAAGGAGCGCTCACGGTTTACCAATTTGATCGCGGAACCGGCAGCCGAACAAGGCGCTGTGGCGGAGGCGGTCAACGACATGCTTAAAGCGATTTCCGCCAGCCTGCTGATGGAACAAGTATTGGCCCCGCGCTACGACTTCACGCCAAAAAACAACGGCCCCAAGCCCGGCTTTGATTATGGCGATGGTGGTTATCAGGCAGGCGGCCAAAATGTTGGCGTCAACCCCGATACCGGGCAAATTCATGTCGAAATTAATGGTTTGGTTGCACCGGAAAGTGCCGCTGCAACGCGCATTTGCCGGGAAGATTTGAACGAAGTGGTCACCAGTTTTTTGCAAGACAAAACTGCACTGGAACGTGGCTTGTTCGACCGGGATAACACCTTGCCGGAAGAATTGACCCAACTGCGCATGGGCAAGATCGTGCGGGAGCGGTATCCGGAATTGAGCGAGAAGGATCAGGAAGCCATCCGGCAGCATGCGATTGCAGCCATGAATTTGACCCAACAAGCCAAGCAAGCGCTGGCACAGGGTGATGCCAGCGGTGGCGGGGGCAGCACCGCCTTGCTTGATGGAGTGCGTAAGTTTGTAAATGTGCGCGACCTCGACATTGATTTGATTGACCGGATTAATCCGTTTGAGGCGGCTTATGCGGTACTGGCCAAGGCAATGGATGAAAAATCGCTGCGGCAAGTGCAGGCAAGCATCGCAGCCAAAAAAATCACTATTTCTGAAGAAGACGCACGGGCATTGGCCAAACGTGCCGTGCAATTCAAGCAAGAGCGTGGCCGCCTGCCAGATATTAATGCTGCCGATGCCTGGGAAAAACGGCTGGCAGAAGGGGTTGCCGCCTTTGCCCGATACAAGGCCAAGGCAGCGCAGGCACAAGGGGATGGCAAATCATGACTGAAATGGATGATGATGAGTTGCTTGATGCGCTGGGAATCGAACTTGCCCCAGAGGGCGGTGCGACCCATACCCCGGAGCAAGAGCGCATCATTGCCGGTTTTGAAGACATCTTGCGCTTTCACCAAACCCATAGGCGTAGCCCGCAGCATGGCGAGGGGCGCGATATTTTTGAGCGGCTGTATGCAGTACGGCTGGAGCGGTTGCGGCAGATGCCCGATGCGCAAACATTGCTTGCGCCGATGGATGGCCCGGGCTTATTGACAGGTGGCGCAGCCAATTGGCCGGATGTGGCTGATCTGGATGAGGATGCCTTGTTGGCAGAGCTTGGCTTGAGTGATCAAAACCACCCCCAAGACAATCCTCGGGACGATATAACCGTATTGCGCCATGTCCGCTCCAGCGCCCAAAAACGCGCTGCGGAAGAAATCGCCGACCGGACAACTTGTGCCAACTTTGAGCAGTTTCAACCGTTGTTCGAGAGAGTCGAACAAGAGCTAAAAGCGGGATTACGCAAAGCATTGCGCTTTGGTCGGGATGCCAGCATTGCCAACGGCAACTATTTTATTCTTGGCGGGCAATTGGCCTATGTCGCCGAGACGGGCGAAACCATCCGGGCACCCAATGGCGAGAATGATGCCCGCCTGCGGGTGATTTATGCCAATGGCACAGAAAGCAATTTGCTGCGCCGTTCGCTGCAACGCGCCTTGTATAAAGACGATACTGGCCGCCGCTTGAGTGAAACGGACATGGGGCCATTGTTTGGCGCTGAGGCAGAGCCGGATGATATGGAAAGTGGCACCATCTATGTTCTGCGCAGCATGTCAGCACACCCATTCGTCGCGGCGCACCGCGAA